>DATLJF010000212.1:0-20827 GCA_035539015.1 Stenotrophomonas sp.
CGGCACCACCCCGGCCACCGACCAGACCTACAGCGCCAAGTGGACCCTGGACCTGGCCGCGACCTTTGTCCTTGACCGCTGGAGCTTCACCGTCGGCGGCGACAACGTGCTCAATGAATACCCCGACCAACAACTGGCCGGCCTGGGCACGCGCACCTACCTGCCCTACAGCACCTCCTCGCCTTTCGGCTTCAATGGCGCGTTCGTGTACGCGAACATCGACTACAAATGGTGATGCCGCACGCCCATCTCCCGCGCTGCGGGAGATGGGGCCCTGAGGCGTGAATGGGCGCGCCGGCGACAAACCCAAATTGCCCAATACCACCTCGATCAGCCACACTCGAACCCCATCTCCCCGTTCGAGCCGATGCATCACGACACCAGCCTCATCGACATCATTGCCGTCGGCCTCGCCGTTGCCTTCATCCTCGGCGCGCTGGCCCATCGCCTGCGTCTGTCCCCGCTGGTGGGTTACCTGGTCGCCGGCATGGTGGTCGGCCCGTTCACCCCGGGCTTCGTCGCCAACCAGGATCTGGCCAACCAGCTTTCCGAACTGGGCGTGATGCTGCTGATGTTCGGCGTTGGCCTGCACTTCTCGCTGGAAGACCTGCTGGAAGTGAAGTGGATCGCCATCCCCGGCGCGCTGGTGCAGATCACCGTGGCCACGCTGCTCGGCTGGGGCCTGGCATGGACCCTGGGCTGGCCATGGCTCAATGGCCTGGTGTTCGGCCTGGCGCTGTCGGTCGCCAGCACCGTGGTGTTGCTGCGTGCGTTGGAAGAACGCCGCTTGCTGGAAACCCAGCGCGGCAAGATCGCCATCGGCTGGCTGATCGTCGAAGACCTGGTGATGGTGCTGGCCCTGGTGCTGCTGCCGGCGCTGGCGCAGGCACTGGGAGCCGGCCAAGCCGCCACCGAGCACGGCGGCGGCGCGCTGGCGATCGGCCTGGCGATCGGCTGGACCCTGCTGAAGATGGCCGCGTTCGTGGCGGTGATGCTGATCGTCGGCCGCCGCGCGATCCCGTGGATCCTTGCGCGAATCGCCGCCACCGGCTCGCGTGAGCTGTTCACCCTGGCGGTGCTGGCCATCGCGCTCGGGGTGGCGTTCGGCTCGGCGATGTTGTTCGGCGTTTCGTTCGCGCTCGGTGCGTTCTTCGCCGGCATGCTGCTCAATGAATCCGAACTCAGCCACAAGGCCGCCAACGACTCGCTGCCGCTGCGTGATGCCTTCGCGGTGTTGTTCTTCGTCTCGGTCGGCATGCTGTTCAACCCGGCCATCATCATCGAGCACCCGTGGCAGGTGCTGGCGACGTTCCTGACCATCACGCTGGGCAAGTCACTGGCCGCGTTCCTGATCGTGCGCGCCTTCGGCCACCCCACCGGCACGGCGCTGACGATTTCCGTCAGCCTGGCGCAGATCGGCGAGTTTTCCTTCATCCTCGCCGGGCTCGGCGTGGGCCTGGCGATCTTGCCGGAAACCGGCCGCGACCTGATTCTCGCCGGCTCGCTGCTGTCGATCATCGCCAACCCGTTCCTGTTTTCCTGGCTGGACCGCTGGCAGGCCAAGCAGGCGCAGGAAACGCCGGCGCCGGCCGAGGTCGAGCTGCCGCCGGGCCCAGCGTTGCCCACCGACGGCCATGCCATCGTGATCGGCTACGGCCGCGTCGGCAGCGCACTGGCGCCGCTGCTGCGCGACCGCGGCGTGCCGGTGCTGGTGATCGACGACAACCGCGACCATGTCGAACGCGCGCATGCCGCAGGTATTCCCGCCATCCGTGGCAGCGCGGCGGCGGACAAGGTGCTGGCCGAGGCACGGCCTCAACACGCCAAGATCGCGGTGCTGGCCATCCCGCAGCCGCTGGAAGCCGGCGAAACCCTGAGCAAGCTGCGCGCGCTCAATCCTTCGTTGACGCTGCTGGCGCGCGCGCACAGCGATGCCGAGGTGAAGTACCTGCTCGACCACGGCGCCGATGGCGCGGTACTGGCCGAACGCGAACTGGCGCATTCGCTGACCGAGATGATCCTGTCCACGCCGCCGTATCGGGCGTTGCGCACACCCGCGTAGAACGGCGCGTCACCGCGGTCGCGCATGCAGTACTCAAGTAGTGCTGAAACGCGCTTGATAACGATTCTCATCTCCTCAAGGATAGGCGCCGGTTCCCACGGCGTATGTGTCCATGCGGCTGTCTGCCTGTTCGGCTTTTTCCCTGCATTCGCTTGAGCGCCCGTGCCCGCCACGGGCGCTGGATGGCGTCGCGAGGCTGTGTCCCCGTGCACGTCTGTCGCGTACTGCAACCAACCGTCACAGGGCGGGGATCGGGCGCTGCGTTCCGCCGCAGCGCCGCCAGTCTGTAAGCCGCGCCGGCGCGCTCGTGATTCTGGCGCTCGCCTTCTTTTCATCAGCTGACGACGACTCCTCATGTCTCCACACCTCTCCCTGAGCGCTTTATCCAGTCTGATCGCGCTCGCGCTGGCAGGTTTATGCAACCGTGCCGAAGCTGCCGACGCCGAAGCATCGATCAAGTCCCTCGATACACTCCACGTCCAGGGCAGGCTCTTGGGCCGCTCGACTGACGGCGATGTGCGGCACTACGCCGGTAGCCGCCAGGTCATCGGCCGCGAGCAGTTGCGCTACGGCCCGGTGCAGTCGCTGGACGGCGCGCTACAGCGTGTGCCCGGCATCAAGATCTTTGACGAGACCGGTACCGGGGCGCTGCCGCAGCTGATGCTGCGCGGCCTGTATGAAAGCCGCAGCGGCCGCGTGCAGGTGCTGGAAGACGACGTCCCGCTTTCGCTTGCACCCTACGGGCAAACCAGCCTGTCGCTGTTCCCGATTGGGTTGCAGCAGGTCGACCGCATCGATGTCGTGCGCGGCGGAGCCGCAGTGCGCTACGGCCCCAACAACGTCGGCGGCCTGATCAACCTGATCAGCCCCGAGATCCCGACGCACTGGACGACCACCCTGACCCAGAAGGTAACTGCGGCCGGTGCCGGCCAGTTCCTGTCCGACTTCACCCTCAGCACCGCGGGCTTCCTCAATGAACGCTTTGGCATCAGCCTGGACGCCAACCGGACCCGTGGCCAAACCTGGCGTTCCCACAGCGACACGGCCATCGACAATATCCGCCTACGCGCCGAATGGTGGTTGAGCGACACCCAAGTGATCAAGGCCAGCGTGCAGCGGTACCTGGCCAACCTCAACCTGCCCGGGGCACTCAGTCCAGATGACTATCGACGCAATCCGCGCCAGGCCACCCGTTTGCTGGACAGCTTCAATGGGCACACCACGCGCGCCTCGCTACGCTACCAACACCTGCTGGGCGACCATGGGCCTTTCCAGGACGTGCGTTTGAACTGGAACACCTTCAGCGCGCGCAACAGCCGGAGCTTTGTCTTCGGGCTGCGCCAGGCACCGTCCGAATTGTGGCGCGCGGACCTGCCGCCGGAAAAACGCGAGAACGCCCCACGCACCTATCGCGTGCTCGGCAGCGAGCCGCAACTCACCTGGTCAATGGGCGAAACCGGCGGCGTCCGCCAGGACTACACCGTAGGCGTGCGCGTCGTGCGCGAGGACATCCAGTACCGGGAAGGCAGTCTGAAGCTGCCCAGGGGTCAGTACACCGTAACCCGCGACTGGCGCTTCGAGGACCGCGCCTTGGCGGCCTATGTCAGCAACGCGATCAGCCTGGCCGATGGCCGCGTGACCCTCACCCCCGGGCTGCGCTTCGAACGGCTGCAGTCGCGCTACTTCAACCGCGCTACCGGGGCGCAGACCCGCAACGAGGTGCGCAGCCTGTTGCCGGGCCTGACGGTGGGCGTCCAGGCCAACAGCGATTGGTTCATCTACGCCGACGGCCAGCGTTCGCTGCGCGCGCCGCAAGTGACCCAGATCATCTTTGGCAACCACCTGGACCCGGAACTGGCCTGGAATTACGAACTGGGTGCACGCTACCAACCCAACGAAAATATTCGCGCCCAGGTCGGGATCTATCGGATCGATTTTGACCAGCAGATCCAGTTCGACAGCACCACCCGCCTGTTTCGCAACCTCGGCCGGACCCAGCACCAGGGCGCGGAGCTGGAACTGCACTGGCACCCTGAGTCGCTGCCCGGCCTGGTGGTCGATGCAGGCTATGCCTACCTCGACGCGCGCCAGAAGGCTGGTCCGTTCAGTGGCAACCGCGTGCCCTACACCTCGCGCCATCAATTGACCTTGGGGTTGACCTATCAGTATGCGCGCACGGTGTTTGGCCTGTCGGGCTACTACTTCAGCTCGGCCTTCAGCGATGCGGCCAATTCCGTTGCAGAGAACGCCATCGCCTCGGTCGGGCGGCTGCCGTCCTACTCGGTGTGGGATGCCAAGGTGACCCACACCCTGTTTGAACGCGCCGCGCGCAAGTTGGATGTTTCGCTGGCGGTCAACAACCTGTTCGACCGCCGTTACTGGTTCCGCGGCATCGACACCAGTCCATGGGGCCGCCAGCCCGCCCCGGGCCGCAGCGTGACCGCCGCGCTGGCGTTGACCTTCTAAGACAGCACCCCCCTCAGCCCGCTAGTTCGCTTCTGCCAGGCGGCGCCAGCCGCCACCACCGCCACCCAGCGGCGCATCCCTGCGCTGCAGAGGCAGCCCTCACGCAGCGGTCTTCCGACCGCCGACAGAGAGCTGCCATGACACTTCATCCGCAAGCGCCGCTGGTCATCCTTGCCCACGTTTGCCACCCCGCCATCACCGAGGGGTTCCTGCCTGCCGCGCATGCATCGGGCCTCCCGGTCTGGATACTGACCGATCAGCCGCTGGAACACCTGTCCTACTTCCACGACACGCCGCTGCAGCGCCCCCAACAGGTAATCGGGTGCGACGTGTTCAACCCTTGCGCGGTCCTGGATGCGATCCACGACGCAGGTGCGATGCCGCGGGGCATCTTCAGCAATAGCGACCACCTGCAGGCCAGTGCCGCCGCGGTCGCCGCCGGCCTGGGTCTGCCGGGCAAGGCCTGGGAGGTGTGCTACGCGGCCAAGAACAAGGCCGTCATGCGCCAACGCTGCGTAGCCCTGGGCTTGCCGGTGCCCTGGTTCCGGGTCCTTTCGCCCGGCAACGCCGCGCCTGATTCCATTCCGTGGCCCATCGTGGCCAAACCGCGCGAAGGCGTTGCCAGCCTCGATGTGCGCCAGTGCGGCGATGCAGACCAGTTGCGATGCTATCTCGCCGATTTCTGGCAGCGGCATCCGCAGCGCAGCGTGCTGCTGGAACAGACGTTGCAGGGACCCTTGTTCACGCTGGAGACGCTGGGCGATGGACATCAGCTCCAGGCTCTCGGCAGTTTCGAGGTCCAGCTATCGCCTCCCCCTCACTTCATCGAGCTGGAGGCGCGCTGGCGCCCTGGCGCCGAAACCCCGGTACAACAGGAAGCACTCGCACAACTGCGCGCTTTCGGCATCGGCCTGGGCGCTTGCCACAGCGAGTTCATCCTCACCGGCGACGGCCCGGTGCTGGTCGAAATCAACTACCGAAGCATTGGTGACCAACAGGAATTCCTGCTCGACCGCATGTTCGAGCGGCAATGGTTTTCCGCGGTGCTGGCACCGCACCTGGGTCTGCCATTGCCGATGCTGCGCAGCGAGCGGGCGCATGCGCTGTGGCGCTGCTACGTGGCAGATCACGAGGGCGAACTGGTCGCCGCCAGCGAAGACAGCCATCACCAGGACGCCCGCAGCGATATCCGTTACCGACGCATGCGCAGCCCCGGGGAACAGATCCTCCTCAGCCATTCGAACAAGGACTACCTGGGGATACTGAACGCCCTGGCAGACGACGCGGCGGTCTTGGAACAGCGCTTGGCCTCGGTCGAGGCCGACCTGCACTGGAAGATCGATGCCCGCGGTACGCCGGCATGAACCACCCCTCCGACGAGCGCTACATCGTGACGCGGATCATCGATGCCTGCCTGCGCGAGGACGTGCGCTGCATCGCAAGCAAAGGCATCGTCGCCGAACCCGGCCCTGCGCTGCTTTCCGCTTGGCCCGAGGCGGCGGTCCCCGCCGTCTGGCTGCGCATCGACCATCTTCCCGATGGCATCGTCTGGCTGCCGGTGCGCCGTGAGGGCTACCTGCAGGAGGTCAGTGCCTGCCACGACTACTGGCTCGTGCAGCAAGGTGGCCAGGTGTTGAGCGAACATGGCGCCGGTCCCTGGCTGGCACGGCTCGGTAGCGGCCTGGACGAAGAAGCACAACGACTGCACCGCGCCTATGCCGAGGAAGCGGCCTGCGCCATCGGCCATCGTGGCGCGGCCAGGCAAGGCTACGCCGAGCAGGCGCCGTTGCTGGCCAACGCGCTACGTCTGCCCGACGCGGCGGAACGTGCCTATCGCTGCGATCAGGTGGCGAGCTATCGCGACCACCCCTTCTATCCCACTGCCCGGGCCAAGCTTGGACTGACTGACGAACAGCTGCGCCGGTTCGCACCCGAGTTCGGCGCTTCGTTCGCGCTGCGATGGCTCGCCGTGCCGCGCTCGCAGGCCACCTGCACCAGCGCGGCGCCCGCGTTGTGGCCTGAACCTGCGACGCTTGGATTGCCGGCATCGGTGGCCGAGAGCCACCTATTGTGGCCGGTGCACCCGATGTTGTGGGATCAACTCGGCCAGGACGATTTCCCATTGCCTGACGGCTCCCTTCGTGCACCACGCGAATGGTTGCAAGTGCGGCCCACGCTGTCGGTGCGGAGCCTGGCGTGCATGCAGGCACCTGGGTTCCACATCAAGGTGCCGGTGCCGATGCGCACGCTCGGTGCGCTGAACCTGCGCCTGATGAAGCCCTCCACGCTGTACGACGGCCACTGGATGGAAAGGGTGCTGCGCATGATCGCCCACCTCGACCCAATCCTGGGCACCTGTTGCGTGCCGGTCGATGAGGCGCACGGCGGTCACGTGGGTGAAGCGAGCCATCTCACCTATCTGGTCCGTCGCTATCCCGAGCTTCCCGATGCCACCCTGGTGCCCGCGGCGGCATTCTGTGCGGCGATGCCCGACGGCAGGCCGATGGCCGCGCACTTGGCCGACCAATTCCACGGCGGCGACCTGGTCGCCTGGTGGGACGACTACACCGCTTTGCTTTGCCGGGTCCATCTGCGCCTGTGGCTACGTTACGGCATCGCCCTGGAGGCCAACCAACAGAACTGCGTGGTGATCTATAGCGCCGGCCATGCCACGCGCTTGCTGATGAAGGACAACGACTCGGCGCGCATACGCCTGCCGCGCTTGCGCGCGCAGCTGCCGGGGCTGGACGTGCTCGGGACGCCCCGGGATCCGCGGTTGCTGGTTGACGAGGAAGCCTGGCTGGCGCGGATGTTCTGCACCATCGTGCTGCAGCTGGATCTACAGGCGATCCTGGAAGGACTGAGTGCCGGGCAACCCGAATTGCGCGCGCGGCTGTATGCGCGTCTTCGCCTGCAACTGGCGCAGGTATTGCAGCAGTTGGACGACGAAGCAATCGACACCGCTCCGGCGCGCCAGCTGCTGAGCGCCGACAGGTTGCCGGTCAAGTACCTGTTGAGCGCGGGAAGCCTGTTGAGCAAGCGCCACACCGGCGCGCTGGACATCAACAAGTACTACGGCGACAGCGCGCCGAACCCATTTGGCGGAGGCTTCAGCCGCAACGCGTCGCCGGCTCGCCCATGAAGCCTCCCCGCGCCGCAATGAACCGCGTGCTGGCGTCGGTGCTGACGGCTCATTTTCTCAGCGCCTTCGCCGCGCTGGGCATGCCCGTGTTCCTGTCCCGGATCATCGGCGAGCTGGCGCCGGATGCGGGCGCAGGCTGGGCAGGCGCCCTGTACGTGCTGCCGACGCTGTGCGCTGCCCTGAGCACCACGGCGTGGGGCCGCTTCGCCGATCGCCACGGCCGTAAGTTGTCGCTGTTGCGGGCGCAACTTGGACTGGCTGCCGGTTTTGCCATTGCCGGCTTCGCAAGCGACTTGCCTGGGCTGGCCTTGGGCTTGTTGGTGCAAGGCTTCTTCGGTGGCTCGCTGGCAGCGGCCAACGCTTACCTGGCGGTCCAGGCCAGTACCGGCGCGCTCGCGCGCGCGCTGGACTGGACGCAGTACTCGGCCCGGCTGGCCTTGGTCAGCGCACCGGTGCTGGTGGGCATCGCGATGGCGGCCGCGCCGGCGCAGTCGCTCTATCGCGTGTTGGCGCTGCTGCCCTTGCTCGCCTTCGTGTTGACCTGCGGACTTCCGACCGATCGGCCGACCGCGGCTGCAGGCGTGCCCATGGCGGAGCCTGCCGTGCCTGCGCCGGCGACCGACGCCAGGGGCTGGGGCGCGCTACTGCTGGCGCAGTTCCTGTTCTGCTTTGCGCTGGTCGTGGGCTTTCCGTACTTCGTCCCCTTCGCATTGGCGCGCGGTGCAAGCGATACCGCCTGGGGAGGCGTGCTCTTCAGCTTGCCCCACCTGGCCTATCTCGCCCTGCTTCCGCTTTGGCGCAGCGCAATCCCGCATCGCGGCCTGGTGCTGGGGCTGCTGCTCTTCGCGATTGCAAACCTGTGGCAGTCGGGGCTGAACGGCATCGCCTCGCTGTTCGTTGCTCGCCTGCTGGCGGGGCTGGGCATGTCGCTGTGCCTTCGCGGGCTGAACCAGCATCTGGCCGGATTCGCCACGCCATCGATCGCCGGGCGGGTGTTCGGCCGCTTCGACGCTTGCGGCAAGTGGGCGGGCGTGGCCGCCGGCCTTGCCGCCGCCTCCCTGGTGCAGTGGAAGGACGACGCGGCGCCCTTCCAGTTGGCTGCCACCACCGCCGCGACCGCCGCCCTTGTCGTCCTGTTGTATTTGCCTGCATGGAGAACCATCGATGCCCCCGCAAACCGACCATGACCCGTGGTACCTCGGACTGGCGCATGACCAGGCCTGCGCGTGCTGGTTGAACTGCTACCTGCGCGAATTCGCGCTTCCGCGCGGCACTGCCGACCTCGACTACCGGGGTCCCGACCGCCCCGGGGCCGCCGCGCTTGGCGGACGCTGGCTACGCCTGGACCTCGCGGGCGCGGGTCATCTTTGCACGCGCCTGCTCCATGTCGACAAGCTCGGTCGCTGCCGGTTCGGCTCCGTGCCGTACCTGAAGCGACCGGGCAGCGGCTGGCGTTGCCTCGACTCGCAGGGGCTGGCGCGTTGCCTGTTGCAAACGATGGGGTCAGCCGAGGAAATCAATCCCGAACTCGTCGCGCAAAGCGAGAACAGCGTGGCGATCACCGCCCTGATGCTGCAACACGCGCAACGCGCCAAACCCAGCGGCGACTGGCTGCTGGATGCAGAGCAGTCGATGGTCTGGGGCCACGCCCTGCACCCCACGCCCAAGAGCCGCGAAGGCCTGGCGCTGGAGGAAGTGGCGGCCTGCTCGCCCGAAGCACGGACTTCATTCCCGCTGTTCTGGTTCCGGGTCGATGCGCGGCTGCGAAGACAGCGCGGGCGCGACGTCAGCACCACGCTGGCAACGCTCTGCGGCCGCGATGATCTGTATCCCTGCCATCCCTGGGAGGCGCAACGGCTGCTGGATGACCCGCTGCTGCAGCAGGCGCAGGCGCACGGATGGATCAGCCCGGTCGGTCCGCTCGGCGAAAGCCTGTTTCCGACCTCGTCGGTACGCACGCTTTTCCATCCGGGCCTGGACTACTTCCTCAAGTGCTCGGTGCACGTGCGCATGACCAATTGCGTGCGCAAAAATGCCTGGTACGAACTGGAAAGTGCCGTGGCCATGAGCACGCTATTGGCCCCGACCTGGGCGGCCCTGAGCAAGCAGGTGGACGGCTTCGGCATCATGCTGGAACCGGCGGCCACATCCTTGGATTTCAGCGGCTTGGCGCAGGACCCCGTCGCCACGCTACGCCTGGCCGAGAGCTTCGGCATTCTCTATCGCCAGGCGATCCCGACCGCGCAACGCCAGCAGTGGAGACCGCAGGTCGCCGGTGCATTGTTCACCCGCAACGCGCGTGGCGACAATGCCTGTGTTCCGTTGATGCGGCAACTGGCCCGCCAGCACGGCGATAACGTGCACACGACCACCCTGGCGTGGTTCGGTCGCTATGCCGGCCTGCTCCTGGATGGGGCATGGCATGCCTTGTTCGACTTTGGCATCGTGCTGGAGCCGCACCTGCAGAACACGCTCATTGGCTTCAGCGCCGGCTGGCCCGCTCGCGTCTGGGTGCGCGACCTGGAAGGTACCAAGCTGATCGCTTCACAGTGGCCGGCGGCGCGCCTGGCCGGCATCAGCGAGCGGGTTCGTGAGTCGCTGCACTACAGCGCCGAGCAGGGTTGGAACCGCGTTGCCTACTGCACGCTGGTCAACAACCTGGCCGAAGCCATCTTCCACCTCGCCGATGGCGATGCGGAACTGGAGCAAGCGTTGTGGGACTGCGTCGGCGATATCGCCCGTCGCTGGCAGAAACGCAATGGTCCGCAGCCGGAACTGCAGTCGCTGCTGCAGGGCGCGGCGCTGCCCGGAAAGAACAATCTGGGCATACGCGTGCTGAGGCGGCCGGATCGCCAGGCCGGTTACACCCAGCTGCCCAATCCCATTGCTGATGCAAGCAGGTCACTGCAATGAGCCTGTCCATTGAACTGGCACCGATCGAGCGGGCATGGGCGCAACTTCGCGCGGGGCGCGAGGAGCCTGTCTGTGCCTACGTCCATGACTTGTCATGGCTGCGCGCGCACGCACAATGGATGCGCGGGCTGCTTCCCTCCGAGTGCGAATTGTTCTATGCCGCCAAGGCCAATGCGGAACCACCGATACTGGCCACGCTGGCCGATTGCGTGGACGGGTTCGAAGCCGCCTCGGGCGGGGAGCTGGCGTGGCTGCATCGCCATCAACCCGACAAGCCCCTGCTGTTCGGCGGCCCCGGAAAGCTTGACGCCGAACTCAGGCTGGCCATCACCCTGCCTCGCTGCACCGTGCACGTTGAAAGCCTGAGCGAGCTGCGAAGGCTGGCCGCGCTGGCGACCCAGGCGCCGCGGCCGCTGCAGGTGTTCCTGCGAGTGAATATCGCCGCGCCAGAGCTGGGCCACACGCGCCTGATGATGGGAGGACGTCCTTCGCCGTTTGGCCTGGACGAATCTGACCTCGACGCTGCGCTGCAACAGCTGCGGAGGCAACCGTCACTTCGCCTCGCGGGCTTCCACTTCCACCTGATGTCGCATCAGCCTAGCGCAACTCGCCAACTCAGGTTGATCGCCAGCGTGCTCGGCCGCGTACAGCATTGGCGTAGCCGTCACGCACTCGGCCCCTTGACCGTGAACGCTGGTGGCGGCTTTGGCGTGAACTACGCAACGCCGGAAGACTCCTTCAGCTGGCCCCTGTTCTGCGCGGGGCTACCCGCGGTGCTGCGCGCCGCAGGCAGCGACCTGCGCCTGCGCCTTGAGCCAGGTCGCTACATGACCGCGGCGTGCGGCTGGTACCTGATGGAAGTACTGGATATCAAGCGCAGCCAGGGCGAGTGGTTCGCGGTTGCTCGCGGCGGCACGCATCACTTCCGTACGCCCGCCGCGCAAGGCCATGACCATCCTTTCCGCGTCCTGCGCGGCGACGCGGCACCCGTGATCCGGAACACCCCGGTGACACTGGTCGGCCAGCTGTGTACACCCAAGGACGTGCTGGCGCGCGCGCAGCCGGTCGCGGCATTGGCGCCGGGCGACTGCCTGGCGTTTCCCCTCGCCGGCGCCTATGCCTGGAACATTTCCCACCAACAGTTCCTGATGCATCCACCGCCGCAGTTCGTGTTCCTGCCGGACAGCGGCGACGCAGAGCCGGGCCCAGCCTGAGCGGCGCGTGCCATGTGACCGATCAGTAGACGTGCAGCGGGAACGGACAGTGCACTACAGCGCCATCATCACCAGCACGGTCATCTCCACCAGCTCGGCAAGTGCGCCGCAGGTGTCGCCGGTCATGCCGCCCAGCCGGCGCATGCAGGCCCGCCGCCATAGCCAGAACACGACCGCCGCCGCGAGCAGCGGTGCATACGTGGCCGGCCCCGCGATCAGGGCCAGCGCCAGGCTCGCCAGCACCGCCAACCCGCAGGCCCAGCGCGAGGCGCCGGCCAGTGCCGTGCCCATGCCTTGCGCACGCACGTAGGGAGTGGACAGGAAAGCGGCCGTGAGCGCCGCGCGCCCCAGCATCGGTGCCAGCAACAAGGGCAGCCAGGCCGGGGCCGGCAGGCTCGCCAGCGCCGCGAACTTCAACAACAGCACCAGCGTCAAAGCGACCACGGCGGCCGGGCCGCTGCGCGGGTCTTTCATGATCGCCAGCGTGCGCTGGCGATCGCCGAGGCCGCCGACCCAGGCATCGGCGCTGTCGGCCAGGCCATCGAGGTGCAGGCCGCCACTCAGCCAGGCCCATGCGGCAACCAGCAGTGCCGCGCTCAGCAGCGGCGGCGCTTCCTGCAACGCCCACGCGAGCACGCACAGGAGTGCGCCGATGACCAGGCCGACCAGCGGATACCACGGTAGCGAACGCGCCTGCGCGCCCGGGCGTGCGAATACGCGTGCCGGTACCGGTACCCGGCTGAGGAAACCCAGCGCCACCAGCAGCCCATCGATCATGCCGGTGTCGGCCACGCCAGCGGATGCAGCGAAGCGTGCGCGACCTCAATCTCTACCATCTGCCCGAACGGCCGTTGCTCGGCGATGCAGCGCAGTGCGCGAATCGCCCCGCCGTGGGTCACTACCAGCACGCGGCGAGCGCGCCCGGCGTGTTCCTTGGCAATCTGGTCGAGTGCGGCCGCGAGCCGCGTGCGAAATGCGGCGAACGGCTCGCCGCCCGGCGGCGGGTACTGCACCGGGTCGGCCCAGAAGCGGCCGAGTGCATCACCTTCATCGCGGGCGATGTCCTCGATCGGCACGCCTTGCCATTGGCCGAAGTGATACTCGACCAGGCGTGGGTCCAGGCGCAGGGGGATACTGCGTTGCCCGGCCAGCTCGGTCGCGAAAGCGGCGCAGCGCTGCAACGACGATGACACCACCGCATCCCATGTGGCACTGGCCGTGGCCGTGCGTAGCTGCGCCCAACCCTGTGCGCTGAGCGGGTCATCAAGCTGGCCGCGATAGCTACGTTGCCCGGTGTGTCCGTGGCGCAAGAGTTCGATTTCAAGCACGCCGCTCACGCCTCTGACACTCCTGCTTCCGCAAAGGTCGCCATGTTCGCATGCAGCGCACAGGCCAGCCGCAGCAGCGGCAACGCCAGCGCCGCGCCGCTGCCTTCACCCAGGCGCAGGCCCAGGTCGAGCAGCGGATCGGCGCTGAGCGCATCGAGCACCGCGCCATGGCCGTTCTCCTGCGAGCGGTGCGAGAACAGCAGCCAGTCGCGCACGCCGGGATGGATTCGCACTGCCGCCAGCGCGGCCACGCTGACGATGAAGCCGTCGACCAGCACCGGCAGGCCGGCTTGCGCGGCGGCGATGCAGGCCCCGCAGAGCGCGGCGATCTCGAAGCCGCCGACGCGGCGCAGCCATTCCAGCGGCGGGTGCTCGCCGGCATGCCAGGCCAGTGCGCGGGCGATGACCGCCGCCTTGTGCGCGATGCCTTCCGCGTCCAGGCCGGTGCCGGCGCCCACCAACCATTCGGGCGGCAGCCGCAGCAGCGCAGCGGCAAGTGCGGCGGCGGCAGTGGTGTTGCCGATGCCCATCTCGCCGCCGATATACAAACGTGCGCCGGCCGCCTGCGCGGCGGCCACGCTGGCGCGGCCTGCGCCTAGCGCACTATCCAGCTGCGTCAGCGACATGGCCGGCTGGCTGCAGAAATTGGCCGTAGCCGGCGCGATCCGCGCACGCCGCACGCTGGCCAGGGCGCCGGGGTCGTTCACCGTCCCCAGATCGACGACTTCCAGTTGCGCGCCAAGTGCTTTGGCGAGCACCGAGATAGCGGCGCCGCCGGCGGCGAAATTGCGCAGCATCTCGCCGGTGACCGCTTGCGGGAACGCCGACACGCCTTCGGCGGCGACCCCGTGGTCGGCGGCGAACACCGTGATCCAGACCGTATCGACGTGCGGCCGCGGCGTCCCCTGCAACGCCGCCAATCGCAGCACCAGCGGCTCCAGCCTTCCCAACGAGCCCGGCGGCTTGGTCAAGCAGGCATGGCGCGCCTGTGCCGCCGCCGCCGCCTCGCTGTCAGGCCGGCGCGTGGCCTGCTGCCACCAGGCTGCGCTCATGCTGCGCCGCCTTTCAGCCACAACGGCAGGCCCGCCACTACCAGGGCCACGTGGGCACATTGTTGCGCCAGCGCCTGGTGCAGCCAGCCGGCTTCATCCACGAAGCGCCGGCTCAACGCGCCCAACGGGACGATGCCCTGCCCCACTTCGTTGCTGACCAGGATCACGCGGCCCGGCAACGCCGGCAGCGTGCGCAGCAGCGCATCGCGCTCGCGCGCAAAGTGTTCGCCATCGCTATCGCCGAGCAGGTTGCCGAGCCACAGGGTCAGGCAGTCGACCACCAGGCAGCGCCCGACGCCAGCATGCGCGCGCAACGTGGCAGCCAGTGCCAGCGGCTCTTCCACGCATTGCCTTTGGGGCGGACGGCGTGCGCGGTGGTGGTCGATGCGCGCGGCCATCTCCGCATCCAGTGCCTGCGCGGTGGCGATATAGGTCACGGCCAGGCCGCTGGCAGCGGCACGCGCTTCGGCCAGCGCGCTTTTGCCGGAACGCGCGCCACCCAGAATCAGGTCATGCATGAAGCAGCTCCGAGGCGAACGGGGATCACGTACATCAGCGTGGTGGCAGTGCCAGCCAACGCGACAAGGCGGCGGTGTCCAGGTATTGCTCTACCGCATCGGCCAGGCGCTCCAGGGTGCGCTCGCGCAGTGCGTCCAGGTCGAGCGCTTCCGCATCGGCCAGGCCGGCCCAGTCGAGCAAGGCCGACAGGGCGGCGGGGCTGTCGAAGACGCCATGCAGGTAGGTGCCCATGACCTGGCCATCGGGCGAGATCGCGCCATCGTGGCGGCCGCCGTCAAGCACCGCGAAGGGCCTGGCCAGTGCTTCGCCGCGGCTGTTGCCGCAGTGGATTTCATAACCGCGCACCTCGGCGTCGGCGAAACTGAGCCAGCCTTGCACGCTGCGCAATTGCTTGTCTGGCTCGAAGCAGGTGTCCATCGCCAGCCAACCCAGGCCTTCGCTGCTGCCGGCTGTGCCGTCGATGCCGGCCGGGTCGAGCAACGTCTGCCCCAGCATCTGGAAGCCGCCGCAAATACCGAGTAAGCGGCCGCCGTAACGCAGGTGCCGGGCCATGACCGCCTCCCAGCCGTGTTCGCGCAGCCAGGCCAGGTCGGCGCGGGTCGACTTGCTGCCCGGCAGCACGATCAAGTCGCAGGGCGGCGGCGATTGGCCGGGGCCGATGAAGTGCAGCTCCACTTGCGGATGCGCGGCCAGTGCGTCGAAGTCGTTGTGGTTGCTGATCCGCGGCAACGCCGGCACGACGATGCGCAAGCGCGCCTGCGGCTTGGCCACAGTCGCGCGCGGCAGGGCATCCTCGGCCTCCAGGTGCAGGCCCTGCAAGTACGGCAGCACGCCGAGCACTGGTTTGCCGGTGCGCTGTTGCAGCCAGTCCAGGCCGGGTTGCAGCAACGCAAGGTCGCCGCGGAAGCGATTGATGACAAAGCCGACTACCCGCGCCTGCTCGCTGTCCGACAGCAGCGCCAGGGTACCGACCAGGTGCGCGAACACGCCGCCACGGTCGATGTCGGCCACCAGGATCACCGGGCAGTCGACCGCCTCGGCGTAGCCCATGTTGGCGATGTCGTTGGCCCGCAGGTTGATCTCGGCCGGGCTGCCGGCGCCTTCGACAATGATTGCCGCATGCCGCGCCTGCAGTCGCGCGTGCGAGGCGAGCACGGCCTCGCGCGCGGTGCGCTTGTAGTCGTGGTACGCGACCGCATCGAGCGTGCCGACCGCCCGGCCATGCACGATCACCTGTGCGCCGGTGTCGCTGTGCGGCTTCAACAGCACCGGGTTGAAGTCGGTATGCGGCGGCAAGCCGCAGGCTTGCGCTTGCACTGCCTGGGCGCGGCCGATCTCGCCGCCGTCGGCGGTGACGGCGGCATTGAGCGCCATGTTCTGCGGCTTGAACGGAGCCACGTCCACGCCTTGCCGGTGCAGCCAGCGGCAAAGGGCGGCGACCAGTGTGCTCTTGCCGGCATCGGAGGTGCAGCCCTGGACCATGAGGACGCGTGCAGTCATTGCAGGATCTCGCGCAAGGCAATTTCGAGCCGGCGAAAACCAGCTGGATCGGGTGGCAGGCCGAACCGTAGGCTCGCGGGCGTGTCGAAAAGCCGGGTCAGGATCGCGCGTTGCGCCAACGCCGCGTTCAGGGCCGGCGCATCGGCATGCACGCACCACTGGAAGAACGCGCTGCCCCCCTGCGGCGGCAACCCCTGCGCACCCAGCAACGCGCCCAATTGATTCGAAGCGGCGAGCAAGCGCGGCCGCGCCTGCGCCTGCCAGGCGCGATCGACCAGGGCCTGCCTGACTGCCCAGCGCGAAGGGCCACTGAGCGCCCAGGGTCCGAGACGTTCGCGCAGGGTGTCGAGCAGGTCGTGCACGGCAAAGACGAAGCCGGCGCGCGCACCGGCCATGCCGAAGAACTTGCCAATCGAGCGCAGCACCACCAGGCCGTCGATCCCGGCGTGGGCGCAGAGGCTGTTTTCGGGTGTAGCGTCGATAAAGGCTTCGTCGACCACCAGCCAGCCACCGCGCCGCGCCAGCCGCGCCCGCAGGTCGAGCAGGTGTTCGCCCGCGAAGCGGTCGCCGCCGGGGTTATTGGGATGGATCAACACCAGCACATCGAAATCGTCTACCGCTGCCCGCAACACATCGGCCGCGGCCAACACGACGTCATGGCCAGCGCGGCGCCAGGCATGCGCATGCTCGTTGTAGCCGGGCGCGATGATGCCGACACGACTGCGCGCACGTAGCTGCGGCAGCGCCTGGATAGCGGCCTGTGAACCGGCCACCGGTAACAGCTGCGCCGCACCGTAATAAGACTGCGCAGCCTCCCGCAGGCCATCCTCGTCCTCGGGCAGGCGCTGCCATGCACTGGCCGGCAATGCCGGCACCGGCCAGGGCCACGGACTCACGCCGGTCGATAGATCCAGCCATTGCTCGGGCGCGATGCCGAACTGGCGGGCGGCACGCAACAGGCGTCCTCCATGTTCGAGCATGTCAGTGCCCTCCCCAGGCGGAACTTGCAACCGGCAACGCCAACAGCAACAGCCACAGCGCCACGCCGCTGCGCACCAGGGACAACGCGCGGCGCACGCTACTCGCGTCGGGCGCGGCACCCGCGCCCAGCACCGGTCGCAGTTGCCATTGGCCGTGGTAGGGCGCCGCGCCACCGAGCACGACCCGCAGTGCGCCGGCGCCGGCCGACATCACCGGCCCGGCGTTGGGGCTCTTCCAGCGCGTGCCTTGCACCCGCCAACAGCGCAGCGCGCATCCGGTGGCGCCGAGCACCGCGTAGGTGAGCGCGGCCAGGCGCGCGGGTAGCCAGTTCAAACCGTCGTCGATGCGCGCCGCGGCCCAGCCGAAGCGCTGGTAGCGCGGCGTGCGATAGCCCCACATGGCATCGAGCGTATTCGCCAGCCGGTACAGCACCGCGCCAGGCGCGCCGAGCAACACGCCCCAGAACAGCGCGGCGAAGACCGCATCGCTGCCGTTTTCCAGCACCGACTCGGTCGCTGCACCTGCGACTTGTTGCGCGTCCAGCGCCTGCACGTCACGACTGACGATGCGCCCCACCGCCAAACGCGCGGCAGCGAGATCATCACCTTCGAGCGCAGCGGCCACCGCAACGGCGTGTTCGCCGAGGCTGCGCAAGCCCAGCGCAACATAGAGCGCCAGCGCCGCCCAGGCCAGGCCGGCCCACGGCGCGCGCGTCCACAACCACCACTGCAAGCCACCCGCCACGCCCACCAGCGGCAGCACCGCGAGCATCCACGCAGCTAGCCCCAGGGCGCGCGAATCGCGATACAGCCGTGCCTCCAGCCCACTGGCGAAGCGACCAAAGGCGACCAGGGGATGGCCACGGCGCGGCTCGCCGAACAGCAGGTCAAGCAGGACCGCGCCGGACGCGACGGCGAACATCGCCATGGCGCTCATGCCGGTGTTTCCCACGCGGGCAGTTGCGCGGGCATGTCAGAGCTCGACACCCTTTTGCGCCATGATCCCGGCGTTGAACGCGTGCTTGACCAGGCGCATCTCGGTCACGGTATCGGCCGCTTCGATCAAGCCATCCGGGGCGCCGCGGCCGGTGATGACCACGTGCTGGCGTGCTGGCCGCGCACGTACCGCAGCCAATACTTCGTCGAGTGCCACGTAGTCCTTCACCAGCGCGATATTGAGTTCGTCCAGCAGCACGAAGTCATAGTCCGGCTCGGCCAGCATCTTGCGCGCGACCGCCCAGGCCGCTTGCGCAGCCGCAATATCGCGGGCGCGGTCCTGGGTCTCCCAGGTGAAGCCCTCGCCCATGACGTGGTAATCGAGCTCATCGGGAAAGCGGCGAAAGAACGCCTCCTCGCCGGTGGCAAAGCTGCCCTTGATGAACTGCACCACGCCACAGCGCAAGCCATGGCCGAGCGAACGCGCCAGCATGCCGAAGCCGGACGAGCTCTTGCCCTTGCCGTTGCCGGTGTTGACCACGAACACGCCGCGGTCGATGGTGGCGCGCGCGATGCGGCGGTCGATCAATTCCTTCTTGCGGCGGGCGCGCTCGAGGTAGTGTGCATCGTCTTCCTGCGGGCTGCGCTCGTTCATGCCGTTGCTCCCGGTGCGCGACGCAACCGGCGTCGCGCGCGCATCACGCCGTAGTGCACGGCCAGGGCCACCGCCAGGTACGCGGCGGTGGTCCGCACGAACAGCGGCCCCCACTGGCCGAGGCGGGCAAAGTACTGCGGCCAGTTCGGATCCGGGTAGCGACCGCCAAACCAGTAGAAGGCGCCATTGGAGATCAGGAACGACAGCGCGGCCGCGGCCACGCCCACCATCCAGACCTGGCCGAAGGCCACGGCATCGTCCTGGCGCCGCCGCGAAATCCAGCGCCCGCCCTGCCACAGGACCAGATACGCCAGCAGCAGGCCGTAGTAGGCGGGGGTGACGCAGTAGTGCTGGAAGAAGCTGAGGCCTTGCTGGGCAATGGCGACGTAGTCGACCAGCACCGCTACGCCCAGCATCAGCGCATACAGGGCGTAGCGGCGCAGGTAGAAGCCGCCGAGGAAGAACAGCGCCATCGAGGCGTCCGGCAGATGCAGCACGTCGCCGAAGTGATGGAAGCGCGTGGCGACCATCACTATCAACAGCGCGATCAGCACCGCTGTGGCGGCGGGAGGTGGCAAGGTCTTCATCGGCGGCGCTCCTGGGTTACTGCGCGGGCTGGTAGCGCAGGGTCAGCTGGTAGTTGCGGCCGGGCTGGGCATACCAGCGCGCGGTCTCGTAGTCACGGTCGAACAGGTTGTTGGCGGCCAGGCTGAGCTTCCAGGCCTCGGCCAGCTGCCAGCCCACGCGCAGGTCGAACAGGCCGTAGCCGGCCAGGCGCGTGGTGTTGGCAAGGTTGTCGTAGCGCGCGCCGGAACCGAAGACGCTGCCGCCGACGCTGAAGGCACCGAAGCTGCGGTCGATATCCAGCCGCCCGCTCTGGCGCGCGCGCCGCTGCAGGAAGTTGCCATGGTTGCTGGCGCCGTTGGCGCGCGGGTCGAGCCAGGTGTAGGAGGTGCGCAGGTCCCAGCCGGCCAGCGTGGTCTGGACCACCGCCTCGCTGCCGCGGATGCGCGCCTTGTCGACATTGTTGGGCTGGCCGAAGGGGTGCGCGGCGTCGACCAGGTCGGCGTCGTAGGCGATCAGGTCATCCACCCGGGTCTCGAAGGCATTGAGCGACCAGCGCCCCCAACCGTGCTCTCCGCGCAGGCCGAGCTCGGCGCTGCGTGAGGTCTCCGGACCGAGATTCGGATTGCCGTAGCCGGGGTAATACAGCTCATTGAAGGTCGGCGCCTTGAACGCGCTGCCGTAGCTGGCGGTCAGGCGCAGGGCGTCGGTGAAGTCCCAGCCCCACAACAGGCTGCCGGTGTTCTTATTGCCGAACTGGCTGTTGTCGTCGCGGCGCAGGCTGGCCTGCAGCGATTGTTGGCCGAAGCTCTGTTGCCATTGCGCGAAAGCGCCGCGGTCGATGCGCTGGTCGGCGTCGTAGCCGGCATTGCTCTCGATCTCGTCGCGCTGCCAGTCGAAGCCGACGGTCAGCAGGCCGGGGCCGGCGTCGAGGTCGGCCTGCAACGAGGCGACGTGGCGGCGAGTGTCGAAGGTCGAGGCGTATTGGCCATCGAGGTAGGTGTTGCTCAATTCGGCGCTGCCACCGGCGCTGGCGGTGAGCTTCAGGCGTTCGCTTGGTGCATAGCGCAGACGCCCGCGGACGACCTGTTCGCTGCTCTTGGACAGGTTGTCGACACTGCCGTCGTATTCGTTGCGGCTGTCTGCGCGTAGCGCGTTGACCTCGGCGTCCCACTGGCGATTGAAGCGCCAACCGCCCTGCACGCCGAGCGAGTCGTTGCGGTAGCCGTCGCGGTCCGGGTCGTAGTAGCTCGAAGCGGTGTTGGTGTACGCGTTGATGCCATCGGTTTCATCGTGCACAGCCTGCACCGCGTACCAGCCGCCGCGTTCGCCGAGATCGCCCGGGCTACGGCCGGAAACGCCGGCGCTGTAGCGGCGCGCGTTGTCGCTGCCGACGCTCAAGGCCAGGTTGGGCGCGAACGGGCCTTGCGCGCGGCGGGTGAATATCTGCACCACCCCGCCGATCGCTTCGGAGCCATAGAGGCTGGAGAACGGCC
>DATLJF010000213.1:0-5176 GCA_035539015.1 Stenotrophomonas sp.
CATCGGCCCGTTCCGTTGGGCGGCGCTCTCCGGCGATCCGGAAGACATCTACAAGACCGACCGGAAGGTGAAGGAGCTGCTGCCGGACAACAAGCACCTGCACAACTGGCTCGACATGGCGCGCGAGCGCATCGCTTTCCAGGGCCTGCCCGCACGCATCTGCTGGGTCGGCCTCGGCGATCGTCACCGCCTCGGCCTCGCCTTCAACGAAATGGTGCGCAGCGGCGAACTGAAGGCCCCCATCGTCATCGGCCGCGACCATCTCGACTCCGGCTCGGTCGCCTCGCCGAACCGCGAGACCGAGGCGATGAAGGACGGGTCCGACGCCGTCTCCGACTGGCCGCTCCTGAACGCGCTTCTCAACACCGCCTCAGGCGCAACCTGGGTGTCGCTGCATCATGGCGGCGGTGTCGGCATGGGCTTCTCGCAGCACGCCGGCATGGTGATCGTGTGCGACGGCACCGAGGCGGCGGCCCGGCGAATCGCGCGGGTGCTGTGGAACGATCCGGCCACCGGGGTGATGCGTCATGCCGATGCGGGCTATGAGGTCGCGCTGGAATGTGCGCGGGAGAAGAGATTGGATTTGCCGGGCATCTTGGGCTGAAGGGCGACGTTCGGCGCCGGGGTTCTGGTTTGGCTTGATCAGGCCTGGCACACGTGCAGCGACGCCGTGGCGTGGATGGCCTGGGCAGCGGCTGCGGCGGCTGCGACGTCGTTCCACCGCAGGGCGGCATCCAGGTCGCGCAGAGGCTCGGCCAACACGTTGCATGCTTGTGCCGACCCCTCGGCGTGCAAAGCGAACAGCATGTTGAAATCGCCGGCGCGCGCGCACTTCGCCGCCAGGTGGAAGCGTGCGTTGCGTTGCTCGTGCAGCCAGATCAGGCCCAGCAAGTCGAGCGGCGAGGCGCCGGCCGCCCAGGTGTCGGCGGCGAACAGCAGGCGTGCGGTGCGGCCGTTGCCGTCCCGATAGGGATGGAGGGTGAGCAGGATCAGGTACCCGGCGATGCGCGCGGCGCTGTGCACGGTGTGCAGACCCGCCTGGCGCAGGCCGAAGAGTGCTTGCGCTGCCGGTGCCAGGCGCTCGGCGCGGACCGGCAGGAAACCCCGGGTGAAGCGGTTGTCGGTATGGATGCCAATGTCGCCGCGGCGCAGCGTGGGATGCAGGCCGGACAACGGGGCGGACTCGCGCGCCAGCGCGATCACGCCGCTGGCCACGCTGATGGCGAGCATCTTCGGACACAACCTGTCCGCTTGGTGGCGTGCCGCCAGCGCGCAACCCTGGGCACGGTAGGCGGCGAAGTCCGCCAGGCTGTCGTGATGCAGCAGCCCGATCAGCCACGGCCAGACGGCATCGGAATACGGGGCGATCGCAGGCTGGCCGGAACACCAGGCGCGCGCCTGCGCAAAGCCATCGGCCATCCATTCCGGTCGCGTGCTGAAGTGCATGTTGGGCAAACGGGCGCAGGTCATTGCGCTGCGTAGACATCCACAGTGGCTGATTCACCCGCAGCGGCCAGCCGCCGCAGATCCTGCCATTGCGGCAGCCCCGGGCGCGGATCAGGGCCGGGCGGCGCTGCACCCAGAGACTTCGCTTCGGCGCCGAGCCGCAACAGGAACTCGCTGGTATAACGCTGCAGCGCAAGGGCACGCGCCGGATCGCGCCTGCGGTAGCCAGGCAGATAAGTGCCGGTGAGGTATTCGGCCTGGTGGTCACCGAGAATCTGCGCCACCTCGAGATGGGCGCCGAGCACGTCGTCGCCGTCGTCCGACGGGCCCGATTGCATTCGCCGTTGCCGGTATTCGGCAATCGCTGCCTCCTCGTAGGCGTAGATCGACCCGCGTGCTGCTGCCCTTCGCAGCACGACAATGCCCGCGCCCGTATCGCCGCGCCGAAGCAGGGCCAGGCCAAGCAGGGTCGCCTGGCCAGGATCCAACGAGGTATCGGCAGGCGTGGGATCCACAGCAGCCAGCGTCGCGAGTTCTGCGTCGGTTGGATAGTGGTGCTTCTGCAGCCAACCCAGTTCCGCCGGCGAAAGCGCAATACGGCGTGGATCGGCTGCAAGCAACGTGTCCGAACGGGTCGCGGTGTCGCGCAGGGTGCCGCGCACGGGATAGGCGGTGGAATAGACCGCCCCCCAGGCCTGGCGCGCGCGCTCGACGTACACCGACAGGCCCGGCGGCGCCTCAGCTGGCGCAGGAACGGCCGCTGGCACGTGGTTCCTGGAGCCGAGTTCCAGGTAGGCCGCAACGCCGAGGAGCCCCAATAATCCGGCGGATAGCAGGACGGTCATTTTCCGCATGGTGTCTTCACTCCAGCACGTAGGCGTCGACTGTGGTTGCAGGGTCGCGCCTGGCCCTTTCGCCCAGGTCTTTCCACACTTGCGCGTTCGGGCGCGGGTCCGGCCCGGGGCTCGGCAAGCCTCGCAACTGCGCGTCCTCTCCAAGCTTTCCGAGAAAGACGGTCTGGTGCAGCTGCACGTAATAGGCGCGTTCCTGCATCGGATAGTCGGGCAGGTATTTGTCGATCAGATAGTCGACTTTGTAGTCACCCAGGGTCCTGGCGACTTCCAGGCGGGCACGCAGTATGTCGTCGTTGTCGATCGATGGGCCGAAGCGCTCCAGTCCCAAATGGTACTCGGCGACGGCGGCCTCTTCGTATGCGTAGATGGAGCCCATCGTCGCAGCGCGGTGGAGAACAGCGTTTGCGACCCCCCAGTCCTTCTCCTGCATGAACTTCAAACCGTGCAAGGTTGCAAGCATCGGATCATGAGTGCCCCTCAGCGGACCCGTATCCAGACCGGCCAAGCTTTCCAGCGCCGCATCGCCCGGAAAGTAGTGCCTTTGCATCCATCGGACCTCCTCGCCTGACAACGCAATCCGGCGGGGGTCCAACTCAAGCATCTGATCCGCACGTAAGGAAACCTTTCGAGTAGCAGCATGCGAAGGAGGCGCAGCAGCCGTTGGCTCGCCCGCTGGGAGGCGAGCCTGGGCAAGTTTCTTTCCGTTGCCCAAAGGTGCCGGCACTGGCCTGTCCGTCCATCGCCAGTGGGCCACCGAACCGGCGAGCGCCAGGAGGAGCAATGCAGAAACCAGCAAGATTTTCGTTGTTTTGGCCATGTCAGGAACAGATCTCACGATATTCGATGGCCCACTTCCTGCAGAACCCTTGGTCCTGGGCTGCGTTGAATGCCGGTCCCGATGTCCAGGGCATCACCGTCTCCCACTGCAGGAACCGTGAGTAGGCCCACGCCTGTCCGCGGATATGAGGCAGGAATACGGGCACCAAGGCAGCAGGAATCTTTTGCTGACCTTGCCGCACCATGTCCTGGTAGAGGGCATCGTCGCAGATGTTTTTGTTCGCACCTGCGGTCCCATAACAACGATCATGTGTATCGCAGGCTTCCTGAAATATCCCCCCCATCCCCGCCGCCACCACCGCCATCACCGGGCTCACCAAAAAATCCGGCACCGGCATTCCGCCCGCCGTCCCGCAGCCATTGACCACCAGCGGCGGCGGCGCGGTCACTTCGCAGCCGTGCTTCCACACTTCATGCGGGAAGTCCATACACCAGTGCGCCCGATTCTCGCGCTCCGGGTCGCCGGAGTTGCCGTCATTGCCCCATCCTCCGCCGCCGCCAGTGCCGCCGAATCCGGGCACGGATATCGGCGGCCTCACCTGGCAGCCGTTGACGCTACAGAAACTCCCGCCAATCGCCTCCCCTACGCCGAGGCCACCCACTACCAGCAGGCTGGCCATGACACTTCGCAACACATGTGATTCCCTCACGCTTACTTCCTTGATGACGCGGTTCCCCGCCGGTGCGCCACCTCATCCAATGGGTGGCCCGGCGATTGCAGCAGCCGCGCCCATGAGGTGCCGCCGCATTTGTGCATCCATGCCCGGAAGTTCGAGGTGCATCACTTCCAGCGCTGCGCGCCATGGGAACATTCCAACGCACCGCTACAGCCGCTGGCTGCAATCGCGTAGTCTTGTCGGCAACATGACCCCGCCCCTTTCCCTACGCACCGTCCATGCCACTCGCTACGTCACGCCGCTGCGCGAAGGCGGCTCGTTGCCGGCGGTGATCGAGGCCGATGACGACGGCCTGTACGTGATGAAGTTCCGCGGCGCTGGCCAGGGGCCGAAGGCGCTGGTGGCCGAGCTGATTTCCGGCGAGCTGGCGCGCGTGCTGGGCCTGCCGATGCCCGAGCTGGTGTTCGCGGAAATGGACCGCGAGTTCGCGCGCACCGAGCCCGACCCTGAAATCCAGGACCTGATCCGCGCCAGCGAAGGCCTGAACCTGGCGATGGATTATCTGCCCGGCGCGATCAACTACGATCCGGCGGCGATGCGTCCAGATGCCGCGCTGGCCTCGCGCATCGTCTGGTTCGATGCCTGCATCTCCAATGTCGACCGCACCACGCGCAATACCAACCTGATGGTCTGGCACGGCAAGCTCTATCTGATCGACCACGGTGCGTCGTTGTATTTCCACCACGATTGGGCCAGTGCGGGCGATGCCGCGGCCAAGCCGTTCGCGCTGATCCGCGACCATGTGCTGCTGCCCTTCGCCACCGATATTGCCGCGGCCGATGCGCAACTGGCGCCGAAGCTCGATGCGGCGACGATCACGGCCATCATCGACCTCATCCCCTCGCAGTGGCTGCTGCCCGATCCGGCTTTCGTCGACGAGCAGGCGCAACGCCGCGCCTACGTCGATCATCTGCTGCAACGCGTGGCGCAACGCCAGGTCTTTGTCGAGGAGGCGCTCGGTGCCCACGCCGCACACGTATGACTATGCGGTCATCCGCGTAGTACCGCGGGTGGAGCGAGAGGAGTTCATCAACGTCGGGGTGATCGTCTCCTGCCCGACCGCGCGGCACCTGGAAGCGCGCATCGAGATCGACGAGGCACGTTTGCGCGCCCTGGCACCGAGCCTGGATATCGCCGCGCTGCGGCCCTACCTGGAGGCGATCGTTGCGATCTGCCGGGGCGATGCCAACGCCGGCCCGATCGCGGCGTTGCCGCCGCGCGCGCGCTTCCACTGGCTCACCGCCAAACGCAGCTCGATCGTGCAGGTCTCGCCCGCGCATGTGGGCCGCACCGAACAGCCCGAGCTCATCGTCGAACGCTTGATGGACCGGATGGTGCGGGTGCCAGCGTAGTTGCGGGACT
>DATLJF010000214.1:0-6500 GCA_035539015.1 Stenotrophomonas sp.
GGAACCGCAGCCGGAGGCGCCCGCCATCCCTGCCCCGGGCCCGGCTGCACCGGTCAAGGCACCGTCCGGCGGCCGCTAGCGCCGGTCAGCCGGCGTCCCGCCCGCCACGGCGGCGGCCTGCTAGACTGCGGTCATCGCCCGGCGCGCCGGGTGCCGTTTCCCGCATTCGATGTCAGAAGACGACAGTAGTCACAGCACGCCCGAACCCCACGAAAAACGCCGCAGCTGGCTCGAACGCCTGAGCGCGGCATTCTCGGGCGAACCCCATACCCGCGACGAACTGGTGGCCCTGCTGCGCACGGCCCAACAGGACGGGCTGATCGGGTCCGATACCCTGCGCATGATGGAAGGCGCCATGTCGGTGGCCGAGCTGACCGTGGGCGACGTGATGATTTCGCGCTCGCAAATGGTCTCGCTGCCGGGCGAGGGACGTTTCCTCGATTTGATGAAGCAGGTGGTCGAGTCAGGCCACTCGCGTTTCCCGGTGCATGGCGAAAACAAGGACGAGATCCTCGGCATCCTGTTGGCCAAGGACCTGCTGCGCGGCGTGGTCGCCGACAACGGCCCGGGCACCATTCGCGAGCTGCTGCGGCCGGCGGTGCTGATCCCCGAGTCGAAGAAGCTCAATGTCTTGCTCAAGGAATTCCGGCTGTCGCGCAACCATATGGCGATCGTGGTCGACGAGTACGGCGGCGTCGCCGGGCTGGTCACCATCGAAGACGTGCTGGAGCAGATCGTCGGCGAGATCGACGATGAGCACGACGAGGCCGAGGACGCGACCACGTTGATCGCCGCGCAGGCCGATGGACAGTACGTGGTCGATGCACTGACGCCGATCGAGGATTTCAACGAGCGTTTCGGCTGCGAATTCCCCGACGACGACTACGACACCATCGGCGGCCTGGTGACCGAAGCGTTTGGACATCTGCCGGAAACCGGCGAGGAACTGACCCTGGATCGTTTCGTGTTCCGCGTTGCCCGCGCCGATGCCCGCCGCGTGCGCGCCTTCCACGTCAACCTGTTGCCGCAACTGGCCCAGGAAGACGCTTGAACCCGGCCGCACGACCGCTGGCCCGCCGCTGCCGGGCCTGGCTGGCCTGGGCTGCGCTGCTGGTCGCGCCGATGCTGTGCGCCCAGCCGGCCGCGCCGCAGCCCGCAGCGACAGCCGCAGCCGATCCCGCGCCACCGCCACGCATCGGCGTGGCGACGATGCAGCCCGGCGAAGTGTTCTTCGAGCGCTTCGGCCACGACGCCATTGTCGTGGTCGACCCGACCAGCGGCCAGGCGACCTCGTACAACTTCGGCTTCTTCGACCCCTCCGAGCCCGATTTCCTCGGCCGCTTCGTCAAGGGCGAGATGATGTATTACCTGGTTGCGCTGCCGTTCGAGCAGGACCTGGCTTCCTATCGCGACAGCGGCCGCGGCGTCAGCATCCAGTGGCTGGACCTGCGCCCGGAACAGGCACGCAAGCTTGCCGCTGCACTGGCCGAGCGCGCCAAGCCCGAGAACGCCCGCTACCACTACGATTATTTCACCGCCAACTGCGCCACGATGGTCCGCGACTATGTCGACCTGGCGCTGGACGGCGACCTGCAACGCCAACTGGCCGGCCGCTCGCGCGGCAACACCTTCCGCAGCGAGGCCGTGCGCCTGGCCTCGCCGGCCTGGTGGATGTGGCTGGGCTTCGATCTGGGCCTGGGGCCCTATGCCGACAAGCCACTGTCGCGCTGGCAGGAAGCGTTCGTGCCGATGCGCCTGGCCGAAAGCCTGGCACAGGCACGCAATGCCGACGGCACGCCATTGGTACTGACCACCCAACCGTTGTTGCCGCAACGCGTGGCCCCGGAACCGCCCGAGCGCGCGCGCCACTGGTGGCCATGGCTGCTGACCGGCTTGGCCGTGGCCGGGCTGATCCTCGCCGGCCACCGCCGTCCGCGCGCGGTCGCCGCCTTTGCCACGGTGTTCTGGCTGCTGTGCGTGATCGTCGCTGGCTTGCTGATATTCCTGTGGGGCTTCACCGCGCACGCCTCGGCCTGGGCCAATCGCAACCTGCTGCTGCTCAATCCCCTGTGCCTGTGGTTGCTGGCCAGCGCCTGGCCGCTGCTGCGCGGGCGCCGGCCCCTGCCCGGCTTCCGCTGGGTGGCCTGGGCGGTCGTGGCCTGCGCGGTCCTGGCACTGGTACTGGATTGGCTGTCCTTCCAGTCGCAGTTCAACCTGCAGTGGATCGTGTTGCTGCTGCCGGTGCACGCCGCGCTGGCACTGGTGCTGGGCAAGCAGGGCTTGCCGGCCGCACGGCGCTGACGCACGATCCGGGCATGAATACCGCAGCGGACCCACGCGACACCGGCAACCCGCAATGCGTGATTACCTGCGCCTGGTACGACGGCGCCGGCAAGCGCCACGACATCCACCTGGACCGCATCAGCGACTGTCTCGAACAGCCGGACGGATTCGTCTGGGTCGGCCTGTACGAACCGGCACAGTCGGTGCTGGACAAGATCCAGCAGGAATTCTGCCTGCACGACCTGGCGATCGAGGACGCGGCCAAGGCACACCAGCGGCCGAAGGTCGAAAGCTACGGCCATTCGCTGTTCGTGGTGGTCAACACCGCGCAGCTGGTCAACGACCGGATCCGCTACGGCGAAACCCATGCCTTCCTCGGCGAGCGCTTCCTGGTCACCGTGCGCCACGGCGCCTCACTGTCCTACGCACCGGTACGCGCGCGCATGGAACGCGAGCCGGAGCTGATGAAGCTTGGCCCGGCCTTCGCGCTCTACGCCATCCTCGACTTCGTGGTCGACAACTACCTGCCGATCATGGACGAATTCCGCGACACCCTGGAGTCGCTGGAGAAGGACATCTTCGCCGAGAACTACAGCCGCCAGACCGTGGTGCGGCTCTACGAACTCAAGCGCGAGCTCAACAAGATGCGACTGGTGGTAGCGCCGTTGCAGGACGTACTGGCGCATGTGCGCCGCAACCCGGTCAACCTGGTCTCCGACGAAGTCGGCCTGTACCTGCGCGACGTGCTCGACCACGCCAAGCGCATCAACGATGCGATCGACACCCTGCGCGAAATGCTCGGCACCGCGCTCAGCGTCAACCTGTCGCTGGTCACGCTGGCCCAGGGCGAAACGGTCAAGCGCCTCGGTGCCTGGGCCGCGTTGCTCGCTGCGCCCACGCTGATCACCAGTTGGTACGGCATGAACTTCGCCGGGATGCCGGAGTTGCGAGGGCGCTACGCCTACCCGGTACTGGCGGGCGGCGTGGTGGTGGTATGCGTGGCGCTGTATCGGTTGTTCAAGCGGGCTCGGTGGTTGTAGGTGCTGGCGGTCGGGGCTGAAGCCCCTCCTACAGTGGCCCATCGGCACGCCCTTGTAGGAGGGGCTTCAGCCCCGACCGCGGCCCCTCAGGCCACGTAAACCGTCTTGATATTGGTGAACTCGTGGATCCCGTGCTCGGCCAGTTCGCGGCCAAAACCCGAGCGCTTGGTGCCCCCGAACGGTAGCCGCACGTCGCTCTTGACGATGGCATTGACGAACGCCGCACCGCATTCGAGCTGCTGCGCCACCCGTTCGCCGCGCGCGGGATCGCCGCTCCAGACGCTGCCGCCCAGGCCATAGGTCGTGTCGTTGGCCACGCGCACCGCTTCGGCTTCGTCGCGCACCCGCAGGATCGCTGCGACCGGGCCGAACAGTTCTTCTTCGTAGGCCGGCATGCCGGGGGTGACGTTGTCCAGGATCGTCGCCGGATAGGCCGCGTGGGTGCCTGCTACCGGGGCGCCACCGAGCAGCACTGTTGCGCCCTGCTCCACGCTGGCCTGGACCTGGCGGTGCAGTTCGTCGCGCAGGTCGGCGCGGGCCATCGGCGCCAGGGTGACGTCTTCGCGTTGCGGGTCGCCGGGCACGCGCTGCGCGGCGGCCTCGACAAACTTGCGTACGAACGCTTCGGCAATGGATTCCACCACGATGAAGCGCTTGGCTGCGATGCAGGTCTGCCCGGCGTTGTCGAAGCGCGACTTCACCGCCGCTGCCACGGTCTTGTCCAGGTCGGCGTCGTCCAGCACCACGAAGGCATCGCTGCCGCCCAGCTCCATCACGCTCTTCTTCAACTGGCCACCGGCATTGGCGGCGATCGAACGCCCGGCGCGCTCGCTGCCGGTCAGCGTCACCGCGACCACGCGCGGGTCGCGCAGCACCTCGGCGGCCTGGTCGTTATCGATGTGCAGGATGTCGAACACGCCCGCCGGCACGCCGGCCTCGTCGAACAACGCCTTGATCGCATCGGCGCAGCGCGGCACGTTGCTGGCGTGCTTGAGCAGGGCGACGTTGCCGGCCATCAGGCCGGGGGCGAGGAAACGGAACACCTGCCAGATCGGGAAATTCCACGGCATCACCGCCAGCACGCAGCCAATCGGCTCGAAACGCACGTAACTTCTCCGCGCCTCGGTGCGGATCTCTTGCGGCTTGAGGTACTCGGCTGCGTGCTCGGCGTAATACGCGCAGGCCTGGGCGCATTTGTCGATCTCGGCCAGCGCCTCGACCCGCAGCTTGCCCATCTCGGCGGTCATCGCCCGCTGGATCTCTTCGCGGCGCCGCGTCAGGGCCTCGCCCACCCGGCGCAGCAATGCCGCGCGCTGCTCGATCGACTGCGTCTTCCACTGCGCGAAGGCGCTGGTGGCGGCGGTCAGGCGCTGCTCGATCGCGGCGGCGTCCATCAACTGGACGCTATATTCGGATTGGCCGGTATACGGGTTGACGGTCTGGTAGCTGGACATGGTTCGGGCTCGGCGAAAGCAAGCTGTGATCTTAGAGGCCGGCGGGTTCGCGCAGCGTCAGCGCGGCATTGCATGGGTGGAACGCAGCGGGATATGGGCTTCGCTGTTCGGGGTTGAAGCCCCTCCTACAGTGCGATTGCAGAACGTGTAGGAGGGGCTCTGGGTGGCCTCGGGCCATCAGCCCCGACCGTGGACCAGCAGACGCCAGCTCAGCCATTCTCCTGCAGCGCCAATTGCATATCCCGCTGCCGCCGCTTCTCGCTGCGCGCCATGACCCACCACCCGACCACCGCCGCCAACGAAACAGCCACCACCATGATCGTGGCCAGCGCATTGATCTTCGGGCTGATCCCCAGGCGCACCGAGGAAAACACCTTCATCGGCAAGGTCGTCGAGCTCGGGCCGGCGACGAAGCTGGCGATCACCACATCATCCAGCGACAGGGTGAAGGCCAGCAGCCAGCCCGACACCAGCGCCGGGGCGATGATCGGCAAGGTGATCAGGAAGAAAACCTTGAGCCGGTTCGCGCCCAGGTCCATCGCCGCCTCTTCCAATGAGCGATCCAGCTCCTGCAGACGCGAAGACACGACCACGGTGACGAAGGAAATGGTGAAGGTGACATGCGCCACCCAGATCGCCATCACGCCCTTGGGTGCAATGCCCAGCACCCCGCCCATCGACACCAGCATCAACAGGATCGACAGGCCGATGATCACCTCGGGCATCACCAAGGGCGCGGTGATCAGTGCGCCGAACACGGTCTTGCCAGGGAAGCGCCGCATCCGCGTCATCACCAGCGCGGCCATGGTGCCGATCACCATCGAAGCGGTAGCGGTCCAGAACGCCACGCGCAGGCTGATCCAGGCCGCTTCGAGCATCTGCCGGTCGCGCAGCAGCTCGCCATACCACTTGGTGGAGAAGCCGGCCCATACCGTGGCCAGGCGCGAGGAATTGAACGAATAGACGATCAGCAGCAGGATCGGCAGGTACAGGAAGGCGAACCCCAGCGCGAGCACGCCCAGCCCCAGCCAGCGTCCACGGCCGTTCACGACAACCGCCCTTCTAGGTCACGCTGCTGGTAGCGGTTGAAGATCAGGATCGGCACCAGCAGCAGGAGCAGCATCACGATGGCCACCGCCGAGGCGGCCGGCCAGTCGCGGTTGTTGAAGAATTCGCCCCACAGCACCCGGCCGATCATCAGGGTGTCGGGACCGCCAAGCATTTCCGGGATCACGAACTCGCCCACCGCCGGGATCATCACCAGCATGCAGCCAGCAACGATACCGCTGCGCGACAGCGGCAAGGTGATCGTGAGGAACGCCTTCCACGGCCGCGCACCGAGGTCGTAGGCGGCTTCAAGCAGCCGCCGGTCGAGCTTGACCAGGGTCGCGTACAGCGGCAGCACCATGAAAGGCAGGTAGCAATACACGATGCCGATGTAGGCAGCCACCGGCGTGTAGAGAATGCGCAGCGGCTCGTCGATCAGCCCGATGCCCATCAGCATGCGGTTGAGCAAGCCGTTGCTGTCGAGGATGCCAATCCAGGCGTAGACACGGATCAGGAACGAGGTCCACGAGGGCAGCACCACCAGCATCATCGCGACATTGCGCGCGGCAGGCGACATGCGCGCAATGACGTAGGCCATGGGGTAGCCCACCAGCAGCGCCAAGGCGGTGGAGATGGCGGCGATCTTGATCGAGCTGAGGTAGGCGGCGATGTACTG
>DATLJF010000215.1:0-39285 GCA_035539015.1 Stenotrophomonas sp.
AGCGCTGGCTGCCGAAGCCGCCGGCGGCGTAGCTGGCGCACACCGAAATGGCGAACACGCCCAGCAATTGGTAAGCGGCCCAGCGGTACTTGCCCCAGCGGATCAGGACCACGCCGAACAAGGCCACCGCACTGAACACCCCACTGAGCACCAGGCTGGTGAGTTCGCCCGGGCGCCACGGGGTGTCGATGGCGGTGGCGCGATATATCCACGCCAGCGGCGGCAGCGTCCCGAGCAACAGCAGCACCACTTGCAACATCGTGGCATTGCGTCGATCGACGGGGTCGGCAATCGGGGCGGCGCGTAACCACGCTACCGGCCCCTTCACCATCACCGCCCACCGCTTGAATTCAGTGCTGACTGACAAAATCCGTATCCGCGATCGTCCCCGGGGGGATTATGCGACGATCGCGGTCCGCATTTCACCGACGGCTACGTTTGGCCTTGTCGTGTAACCGACACCGCTGCCACCCGCCGCAGGGGCATCAATGCCCCATGGCGCGGATGTCCACCGCCACCGCCTCGGTGTAGGAGATGCGCAGCAAGTCGCCGCGCTTGACGTTGGGCAGCTTTGCCCGCAGGTCTTCGCGCTGCACCGCAATCAGCTGCGTGTTGCCGCGCGGGCCCTTGAGCGCGATCGTGTTGGCGACCGGATCCACCGCCACGACTTCGGTCACCAGGCTGACGGTCTTGGCGATGGTGCCACCGGGCCGGCCGCCCCTCGGCGCCACCGTACCGCCCTGGGCTGAGGAAACGCCCACTTGCGCACTGCCGGCCGGCTGCAGCTCCAGCGCAACGGCTGCTTCGTAGTCCAGGCTGATCTTGTCGCCGACATTCAACTGGTTGAAGTTGCGCACCGCCGGCCCGGCCACGAATTCCAGGACTGCGCCATCGCTGCCGGTCACCGTGACCTCACGGGTGGCCTTGTCCAGAGCGGTGATCTCGCCCTGCAGGTTTACTCGCGAGGACGCGGCCGTGAACGGGCCCGAGGGGGCGGGCGCCGCCGGTGCCGCATCGGCAGTGGGGGTGCTCTGGCAACCGCCGGCCGCCACGGCCATGGCGATGACGAGGACGGACGAGGACAGGGGCAGGACGCGCATGACGATCTCCAGGAGGAAAGGACAGGGCAGCTGCATCGGCCCGCTGGCAGGTGCATGCGCCATTGCAGCAGCTGCGGGGCCCTGCCGCTCCGGTGCAATTACTGGGTCCGCCTCAGAAAACATACTGGTCCGGGGCCCCTTGGGCGCGACACGGACCGCTCACGGGGCCACCGATAGCCTGCGGTCATGCGCAGGTTTGCCCAGGCTATTGCCGACCCCGGTTCATTGCCGCCCGGCCTTCCGGAGGATCTGTGCCTGGCGATCGCCGCCGCGCCCGAGCGCTACAACGTCGGCAAGGACAAGCCGGCGACCGTCATCGCGCGCAGCGGCGAGCGATGCGTGGTTACCGAGATGAGATGGGGCCTGGTGCCGCGCTGGTCGAAGGCGCCGGCCACGCCCTACACCACCGTCACTGCGCGCCTGGCCAAGGCCGCCGGCAGCCGGATCTATGCAAAGGCATGGAAGGAGCGCCACTGCGTGGTGCCGATGAGTGGCTATTACAAATGGGACCGCCAGCGAAACCCGCCGTGGCCGCGCTTCGTCCAGCGCCGTGACGGCCTGGCCCTGTTGGCCGCCGGTCTTTGGGAGCATTGGGAACTCGAGGGCCTGGCGCTGGACAGCTTCAGCCTGCTCACCGGCCCCAACCCCAGCATCCCTGCCCCGCTCACCGCGGACGGCCCGGTGTTCCTGGAGGCGGACACTGCACTGGAATGGCTGGCCGGGGCATTCACCGGTCCGGGTGCGTTGGAGCGGCGCGCCCATCGCATCGCCCTGGAGAGCTATCCGGTGTCGCGCGCCATCCGCGATCCGCAGCGCGATGACTATACGTTGTTGGAACCCGTCGACCCGGACGCGCCGAACGAGCCCGATGCCGACGAACACGACGTCGAGGACGACGACTAGCGCAGCGCGCGACCGCCTGTGCTGTCGATTCGCCGCACATCCGGACGTCAATTCCAGGAGCCGCCAATCCTGGCGAGCGTATCGGGAGATCCAGCATGCGCGTCATGGTGTTCGCCAAAACCACTGAAACGACCGAGCCGGCCACGCCGCCCACCGCCGAGGCATTCGCCGCCATGGACCGCTTCACCGAGGAACTGGTGCAAGCGGGGGTATGGGTGGCCGGTGCCGGCCTGAAGAACAGCGCCGATGCCAAGCGCGTCATCCTGGACGGGAACCGCCGCACGGTCACAGATGGACCTTTCGCCGAAAGCCGCGAACTGATCGCCGGCTTTTCGATCTGGGAAGTGAAGGACATGGACGAAGCGCTGGGCTGGGCCAGGCGCGCGCCCAACCCGATGCCAGGTCGAAGCGAAATGGAGATCCGGCCGTTCTACGAAGCCGAAGACCTGGCTGAGTACGTGAGTCCCGAGGAGCTGGTGGCGCCACGCCGCGATGGCGAGCGCGGCAAGCTCGGCGTGGCCTGAGTCAGTGCTTCTTGCCAGCCAGGATGCAGTCGATGCGGTCGCGAAAATGCGCCGCATCCATGCGCTCGGCCAGCTGCACGATTTCCTCGAGCTCCTGCTCCAGGCGCTGCTGGTCGAAGGCGCGGCGCGCCGGGCCGTTGTTACGGGGCACCCGCGCCGCCAGGGCGTCGAGCAGATGGTCGAGGGTATGTCGGTTTGCCATGCGCGGTAGGCTGGCGGCAGGGGCGTATAGACAACGCGAAAATGCAGGCCTGCGGCCGTCCCCACCCAAAACGATTCACCCAGCGGAGCAATTCACCAGGAGCGCAGGCGCTGGGCTAGCGGCGCAGGTCGTCCACGAACCGGGCCACGGCCTGGCGCACCTTCGGGGTCATCTGCAGCGGCTGTTGCCCCGCTGCGGCGCGCACTTGCTGCAGCAGCTCGGTCTCAGCGGGACTGAGCTGCTCGCGCGCATACATTTCATCCGCGATCCGCTGCAGCTCCGGCATGTACTCGCTCATCGCCAGGCGGAAGAATTCAACCGGGTCCACGTCCAGCGCGCGCGCCATCTGCGGGATCCGCGCCAGCGGCATCTTGGTCTGCCCCTGCTTGATCATGGATAGCACGCTGGAGCGGGGAAAACCCGCCTCGGCGGAGATCTCGAGCTGGGTCTTGTTGCTTCTTTCGATGGCCGCCGCGATGTAGTCGGCGACCTTGCTAGAGCCGTTTTCAGACATCGATTCACCGCGCACGCCACCTGAATTGGACTATAGCATTGACGTGCATCACGCTGCCGTGCAGCGCGCTTGCTGCACCCCGGCGCGTGGTGCACCATGCTTCGCCGCCGTCAATACCTTCGCAGCAAGCCTATGGCCAGCCGTGTTCCACCTTCCGCCAATGTCCTGGGCGACTTCGCCCGCGCCCACGGTTTCAGCCATGGCGTGGAGGTCAGCTGGGCCACTGCGGTAGGGCTGGTCGAGCACATGAAGGTCGCGCGCCATGTTGATCTCGGCGAACGTGAGTCCTACCTCGGCGAGCATCCGCAGCTCGGCAAGATCGCCCTGCTCGTCTCGACGATCTCGTACTGCTGGCTGTTCTCCTACGAAGACCTCGGCGCCAAGCTGCGCCCGCTGCTGTCGCTGGTCTGAGCTTGCCCGCGGTCGTTTGTCGCCCGATGGACATGTCAGTAACCGCTGATTAATATTTCAGTCAGAACTGACATATGTGCGGGCGAATGAAGTACACCTGCGAGCTGTGCCGAAATTTCTGCTCTGCCCTGCATGATCTGCGGATCGACGGAAACGACCACGTGGTGGGCCGGATCGGCCCGTGTTGCGTGCAGATCGCGGCGCAACGGGTCGAGGTGCTGCTGCAGCGCCACCCCGGCCGCCGCCACGATGCCCTGAGCATCGCCGAGTTCCGCGAACTCACCCGGCCACAGCGGCCGCCCTCGGCCAATACGTTTGGTCGCCCACGCCGCGAGCCCTGAGGCAGGCGAGCCTCAACTGACCAGGCGCAGGCGCAGTTCCTTCGGCAACGCGAACACCATCGACTCCGGCTCACCGGCCAATTCGGCGACGCTGTCGGCGCCCAGCTCGCGCAAGCGCGTAATCACTCCGTCCACCAGCACCTGCGGGGCCGAAGCGCCGGCGGTCAAGCCGATCCGGCGCTTGCCGGCGACCCATGCCGGATCGATCTCGTCGGCGTCGTCGATCAGGTAGGACTCCACGCCGTCGCGCCGCGCCAGCTCGCTGAGGCGATTGGAGTTGGAGCTATTGGGCGAGCCGACCACCAGCACCAGGTCGCATTCGCGCGCCAGGTCGCGGACCGCGTCCTGGCGGTTCTGGGTGGCGTAGCAGATGTCGTCGTTCTTCGGGCCCTGCATGGCCGGGTAGCGCGCGCGCAGGGCTTCGATGATGCCGCGGGTGTCGTCCACCGACAGCGTGGTCTGGGTGGTGTAGGCCAGGTTCTGCGGCTGCGAAACCGCGAGCGTGGCGACGTCCTCGATGTCTTCGACCAGGTAGATATGGCCCGGGCCCGCTTCGCGGCTCCACTGCCCCATCGTGCCTTCGACCTCCGGATGCCCGGCATGGCCGATCAGCACCACGTCGCGGCCGGCGCGGCAATGGCGCGCGACCTCGAGGTGGACCTTGGTCACCAGCGGGCAAGTGGCATCGAACACTTTCAGGTGGCGGCGCTCGGCCTCGCGCCGCACCGCCTGCGGCACGCCGTGGGCACTGAAGATGACCGTGGCGCCATCCGGCACTTCGTCCAGTTCTTCGACGAACACCGCGCCACGCTGCTTGAGGTCGTCGACCACGAAGCGGTTGTGCACGACTTCGTGGCGCACATAGATCGGCGCGCCCAGCGTCTCGATCGCGCGCTTGACGATCTCGATCGCACGGTCGACACCGGCACAGAAACCACGGGGATTGGCGAGCAGTACTTCCATTGTTGGTCTTGGTCCCGGCCGCGGGCGGCCGGTTGGGGGGATGGCGCTGATTATCCCGCTTTTTGCCGGGCCTTGCCGTCGAACAGGCCGAACAGGGCAATACCGACCGCACCGACGACGATCGCCGAGTCGGCGATATTGAACGCCGGCCAGATATGGTCGCCGACATACCAGAGGATGAAATCGACCACGTGGCCGTGGATCTGCCGGTCGATCACGTTGCCGATCGCGCCGCCAACCACCAGCGCATACGGCAGCGCCGCACGCCAGTCGGCGCGCGCGGTGCGTGACAGCCACCACGCCATCAGGCCGCTGATGCCGAGCGCCAGCGCGGTGAACAGCCAGCGCTGCCAACCGCCGGCATCGCTGAGGAAGCTGAACGCCGCGCCGGTGTTGTAGGTGCGGCACCAGTCCCAGAAGCCCGGGATGACCGGGATGCGCACGCAGCGGCCGCTCGGATCGAGGTCCGGCAGGCTGGACAGCACCCAGGCCTTGCTCCATTGGTCGAGGCCGATGATCGCCGCCGAGAGCAGCAGCCAGATCAGGGCATTGGGTTTGGGACGTGCGGTCATTCGGGCTGTGCTCTGGTGTTCGGTGAGGTCGCGGCACCCCGGCGCGGGGCGCCGGGGCGTCGGGGCTGAAGCCCCTCCTACAAGGGGTCAGAACCAGCGGCGAAGTTCGCCGGGCCCTTCGACATTGCTGGCGCAGCGCGCGCACAGCTCGGGGTGGCGCGGATCGGCACCGACGTCGGCGCGGTGGTGCCAGCAGCGCACGCACTTGGTCTTGGTGGTCGGCTGGGCACTCACGTAGATGTCGTCGGTACTGGCCGGGGTCACGGTGACGTCGCCGCTGATGAACAGGAAACGCAGCTCATCGGCCAGCGGCTGCCAGCGCGCCGCGCTGATGGCATCGGCGGCCACCGTGATCTCCGCTTCCAGCGCCGCGCCGATGGCGCCATTCGCGCGCATCGGCTCCAGCACCTTGGCCACCTGCTCGCGCAACGCCAGCAGCTTGTCGAAGTCGGCGGGGTTGAGCGCAGCATCGGCCGGCAGCGGCGCCAGGCCTTCGTACCAGGTAGCGAACAGCACGTTCTCTTCGCGCGCACCCGGCAGGTAGCCCCACAGCTCGTCGGCGGTGAAGCTGAGCACCGGCGCGATCCAGCGCACGAAGGCTTCGGCGATGTGGTGCATCGCGGTCTGCGCCGAGCGCCGCCCGCGCGAGTCCTCGCCCATCGTGTACAGGCGGTCCTTGGTCACGTCCAGGTACAGCGAGCCGAGGTCGACGCTGCAGAAGTTCAGCAGTGCCTGCACGATCGCGGCGAAGTCGTAGCGCTCGTAGGCGGCCTTGATCTGCTCCTGCAGCTCGTAGGCGCGGTGCACGATCCAGCGGTCCAGCGCGACCATCTCGGCCAGCGGCACGGCATGCACCGCCGGCTCGAAGCCGTGCAGGTTGCCGAGCAGGAAGCGCGCGGTGTTGCGCAGGCGGCGGTAGGCGTCGGCGTTGCGCTTGAGGATCTCCTGCGACAGCGACATCTCGTTGCTGTAGTCGGCCGAGGCGATCCACAGGCGCAGGATGTCCGCGCCCAGCGTCTTCATGATGTCCTGCGGCTCGATGCCGTTGCCCAGCGACTTGGACATCTTGCGGCCGTGCTCGTCCACGGTGAAGCCGTGGGTGAGGCACTGCCGGTACGGCGCGGCCTTGTCCAGCGCCACGCCGGTGAGCAGCGAGGACTGGAACCAGCCGCGATGCTGGTCGGAGCCTTCCAGGTAGAGGTCGGCCGGTTTCGGCAGGCCACGCTCGGGCAACACCGCTTCGTGGGTCACGCCGGAGTCGAACCAGACATCGAGGATGTCGGTGATCTTGTCGTACTGGTCAGCTTCGGCGCCCAGCAATTCGGCCGCATCCAGCGAATACCAGACATCGACGCCGTCGCTTTCGACGCGGTCGGCGACCTGGCGCATCAGCTCGGTGCTGCGCGGGTGCGGCTCGCCGGTTTCGCGGTGCACGAACAGCGCGATCGGCACGCCCCAGGTGCGCTGGCGCGAGATCGTCCAGTCCGGGCGGCCTTCGACCATGCCGGCGATGCGCGCCTGGCCCCAGCCCGGATACCAGGTCACCTGCTCGATCGCCTTGAGCGCATCGGCCCGCAGGCCGGCCTGTTCCATCGAGATGAACCACTGCGGGGTGGCGCGGAAGGCGATTGGCGTTTTGTGCCGCCAGCAATGCGGATAGCTATGGGTCAGCTTGAACATCGCCAGCAGCGTGCCGTTACCGCGCAGCGCCTCGACGATGACCTCGTTGGCCTTCCAGATGTGCAGCCCGGCCAGCACCGTGTCGCCGAATGGCGGCGTGCTCGGCAGGTAGACGCCGCGACCGTCGATCGGATTGATCTGCGCGGCGCTGTAGCGCTCCAGCAGGCCGTATTGCTTGGAGACCTGGTAGTCCTCCTGGCCGTGACCGGGCGCGGTATGGACCGCGCCAGTGCCGTCCTCGGCCGAGACGTGGTCGCCGAGCAGCAGTGGGATATCGCGTTCGGCATAGAACGGATGCGCCAGCAGCAGGCCTTCCAGCGCCTGCCCGGCGACACGGCCGTGCACCACCGGCTCGCCGGCCACGCCGTAGCGTGCCAGCGCCTTGGCTGCGAGCGCATCGGCCAGCACCAGCCAGCGCGGCTGGCCGTTGTGGGCCGGCCCTTCGACCAGCGCGTATTCCAGGTCCGGCCCCAGGCTCACCGCCAGCGAGGCCGGGAGCGTCCACGGCGTGGTCGTCCAGATCGGCACCGCGACCTCGACCCCGGCCGGCAACTGCACGCCGAAGCGCGCAGCCAGGGCCTGCGCGTCGCGCGCGCTATAGGCCACGTCCACCGCCGGCGATTCCTTGTCGGCGTATTCGATCTCCGCCTCGGCCAGCGCCGAGCCGCAGTCGAAGCACCAATGCACCGGCTTGACGCCACGGCTGAGATGGCCGTTGTCGATGATGCGCGCCAACGCGCGCATCTCGTTGGCCTCGAAGTGGAAGTCCAGCGTCTTGTACGGGTTGTCCCAATCGCCGATCACGCCGAGACGCTTGAAGTCGCGGCGCTGCAGGTCGATCTGCTCGCGCGCGTATTCGCGGCACTTCTGCCGGAACTGCACCGCATCGAGCTTAACCCCGACCTTGCCGAACTTCTTCTCGATCGCGATCTCGATCGGCAGGCCATGGCAATCCCAGCCCGGGATGTACGGCGCATCGAAGCCGGCCAGGTGCTTGGACTTGACGATGATGTCCTTGAGGATCTTGTTGACCGCATGGCCCAGGTGGATCTGCCCGTTCGCATACGGCGGGCCGTCGTGCAGCACGAAGGTCGGGCGGCCGGCGGCGTGCGCGCGCAGGCGAGCGTACAGCCCCTCGTCCTCCCAGCGCGCCAGGATTCCCGGCTCGCGCTTGGGCAGGTCGCCGCGCATCGGGAATTCCGTCGCCGGCAGTTGCAGGGTGGCTTTGTAGTCCTGGCTCACGCAGTGGCTCGCAGTCGTTGTTCGGAAAGAATGCGACGCGCTTGTTCGGCGTCGCGGTGCATCTGCTCGGTCAGTGCCGGCAGGCCGTCGAATTTTTCTTCGTCACGCAATTTGGCGACGAATTCGACCTCGATGTGGCGGCCGTAGAGGTCGCCGTGATAGTCGAACAAGTGTGCTTCGAGCAGCGGCTCGACCCCGGCCACGGTCGGCCGGGTCCCAAAGCTCGACACCGAAGGCCAGGCCTGTTCGAACACCCCGTGCACCCAGGTCGCATAGATGCCTGACAACGCCGGCGTGTGCGGGAAGCGCAGGTTGGCGGTGGGAAAGCCCAGGGTGCGGCCGAGCTGTTTGCCACGTACGACGCGGCCGCCGATGGCATACGGACGGCCGAGTAGATCAGCGGCATGGTCGAAATTGCCGGCCACCAGCAACTCGCGGATGCGGGTACTGGAAATGCGCTCGCCATGCAGGACGACCGGGGTGATCTGGTTGGCGGAAAAACCCAGTTCGGCGCCCATGCGCTGCAGCAACTCGATGTCGCCCCCACGCTTGTGGCCGAAGCGGAACTCCGGGCCGATCCAGACTTCGCGCGCGCGCAAACGCTGTACCAGGCAGCGCTGCACGAAATCCTCGGCGGTCAGGCCCGACAGCTTGCGATCGAAGCGCAGCAGGCCGACACCGTCGGCACCGAGCGCGCGCAGGCCCTCGAACTTGGCGCGCGCCAGGGTCAGCCGCGGCGGCGGGTTGTGCGGGGCGAAGAACTCGCGCGGCAGCGGCTCGAAGCTCACCGCCACCGCCGGCACGCCCAGCGCCTGGGCACGCGCCAGCGCGTGGCGCACCAGCGCGCGATGGCCCAGGTGCAGGCCGTCGAAGGCGCCGATGCAGACCACGCTTCCGTGCGGGTACAGCGTCCCGCCCTCGACGTCTCTGAATAGCCTGCTCATTCCGGTTGGGAGGGTCCCGGCCCGCGCGGGGCCGCACAATCAAGAGAATTACAAAGTATAGCCGGGCGCGCCGCGATCAATGCTCGCGCAAGTCCCGCGGACGGAAGCCCAGGGCGACCAACGCCACCAGGTAGCTCAACCCGCCACTGCCGACCAGCAGCGCCAGCCCGCCGATGCGGTGCCATTTTTCCATGGCGGTGAAGTCCGGCAGCCACCACAGCAAGCCCAGCAGTACCGCCACCATCACCGCACAGGCCAGGCCCAGGCGGGCGACATAGCCGCCCCAACCGGGCCGACGCTGGTACACCCCGCTCTTTCCGAGCCAGTACCAGAGCAGGCCGAGGTTCAAATAGCTGGACAACGCGCTGGCGATGCCCAGCGCCAGATGCAGGCCGGGCTGCTGGCCGATCGCGACCATGACGCCCTGCGCCTTCAGCGCCTCCGGCACCATCAACTGGTACAGCACCGCCAGGAACAGGAAGTTGAACGCCATGTTGGCCACCAGCGCGGCCACGCCGGCGCGCACCGGGGTGCGGGTGTCCTGGCGTGCGTAGAACGCCGGCAACACCACCTTGAGCAAAGCGAAGGCCGGCAGGCCGAAGCTCAGCCCATACACCGACAGCGCGGTCATGCGGGTGGCGAAGGCGCTGAACTTGCCGTGCTGGAACAACGTGGCGATCAATGGCTCGGCCAGCAGCACCAGGCCGAGCATCGCCGGCACCGAAATCAGCAAGGTGGTGCGCAGACCCCAGTCCAGCGCGCTGGAAAAGCCCTGGCGGTCGGTCTTGACGTGGTGGCGCGCCAGCGCCGGCAGGATCACCGTGCCCAGGGCCACGCCGAACACGCCCAGCGGCAGCTCCAGGAAACGGTCGGCCAGCGACAGCCACGATTGCGAGCCATCAACCAGGTGCGCGGCGATCACCGTGTCCAGCAGCAGGTTGATCTGCGCCACCGACGAGCCGAACAGGGTCGGCAGCATCAACGTCAGCACCTTGCGCACGTCCGGGTGGTTCCAGCCCCAGCGCGGCAGGGTGAGCAGGTCGATGCCGCGCAACGCCGGCAACTGGAACAACAGCTGCAACAGGCCGGCGACCAGCACCGCCCAGCCCAGGGCCAGGATCGGCACGTCCAGGCGCGGCGCCAGCCACAACGCGCCGGCGATCATGCACAGGTTGAGGATCACCGGGGTCAACGCCGGCATGGCGAAGCGCTGGAAGCTGTTGAGCGCCCCGCCCGCCAGCGCCGTCAGCGAGACGAACAGCAGGAACGGGAAGGTCAGGCGGAACAGATCCACCAGCAGGCCCTGCTTGGCCGGATCGGTGCCAGCCCCGCTGCCGAACAGCCAGGCCAGCTGCGGGGCAAAGATCAGCCCCAGCGCGGTCACCACCAGCAGCGCGCCGCCCAGGGTGCCCGACACTCGCGCCATCAACTCGCGCAGGCTGGCGTGCGGGCGGGTTTCCCTCACCTCAGTGAACACCGGGACGAAGGCGGTGGCGAAAGAGCCTTCGGCGAATAGCCGGCGCAGGAAATTGGGTACCCGGAAGGCAACCCAGAAGGCGTCGGTCACCGCATTGGTGCCGAACTGGGTGGAGATGACCTGGTCGCGGACCAGCCCCAGCACCCGCGAGACCATGGTCATGCTGCTGAAGGACAGCAAGCCTTTCAACATCCGGGGCTTACTCACCGACCATCCCCCTTGACAACTGACTTGACGCAAATGTTCGTGTCGATCATAATCTCGCGCTTGCTTTTTCCATTACACCGATTTTTCAGGAAACCACCACCGTGGCCAATATCAAGTCCGCCAAGAAGCGCGCCAAGCAGACCGTCGTGCGCAACGCGCGCAATACGGCCCAGCGTTCGATGCTGCGCACCGCCGTCAAGAAGGTGATCAAGGCCCTTGACGCCAACGATGCCGCCAGCGCCGAAGCCGCTTTCGCCGTCGCCCAGCCGATCCTCGACCGTTTCAGCGCCCGTGGCCTGATTCACAAGAACAAGGCCGCGCGCCACAAGAGCCGCATCACTGCCCGCATCAAGGCCATCAAGGCCGCCTGATCCGGCAGTTGCGCCGGGGGCACTGCTCCCGGCGATGTGCAAAAGCCCGGCCTTGGCCGGGCTTTTTGCATGGGCATTCGGTGGAGAGGCACTGCTAAACAAGACACCGGCCCGGGCCGGTGTTTTTGCTGGAAGGCACAAGCCTTCCAGGGACTCAGGTCGCATTGGCTTCCTGCTCGAGCGCCGCGGCGCGCTGCTGGTCGAAGAACGCCATGATGTCCTTCATGATCGGCCAGGTGCCTTCGCGGCCCAAGGCCGACACCAGGTACCACGGCCCGGTCCAGCCCAGCTCGGCCACCACCTGCTCGGCGGCCACGCGGGCTTCGTCTTCGAACATCAGGTCGGCCTTGTTGAGCACCAGCCAGCGCGGCTTGGCCAACAGCTCGGGATCGTGCTTGACCAGTTCGTGCTCCAGCAGGCGGACCTGCTCGGCCGGCGAAACCCCTTCAACCCCGCCTTCCATCGGCGAAACATCCACCAGGTGCAGCAGCAGACGGGTGCGCTGCAGGTGACGCAGGAACTGGGCACCGAGGCCGGCGCCGTCGGCCGCGCCCTCGATCAGGCCCGGGATATCGGCGATGACGAAGCTGCGGTGCGCCTCCACGCTGACCACGCCCAGGTTCGGATAGAGCGTGGTGAACGGGTAGTCGGCCACCTTCGGCGTTGCCGCCGACACCGCGCGAATGAAGGTGCTCTTGCCGGCGTTGGGAAAGCCGAGCAGGCCGACATCGGCCAGCAGCTTGAGCTCGAGCTTGAGCAGGCGCTCTTCGCCCGCCTCGCCCGGCAGCGCCTGGCGTGGCGCACGGTTGGTCGAGCTCTTGAAATGCATGTTGCCGAGGCCGCCCTTGCCGCCCTTGGCCACCAGCAGGCGATCGCCATGCCGGGTCATGTCGCCGATGACTTCGTCGGTATCGACATTCATCACCACGGTGCCGACCGGCACGGTGATGATGCGGTCCTCGCCAGCCTTGCCGTACATCTGCCGGCCCATGCCGTTCTCGCCGCGCTGCGCCTTGAAGCTGCGCTCGTGGCGGAAGTCGACCAGCGTATTGAGGTTCTCGTCGGCCTGCAGCCAGACGCTGCCGCCGTTGCCGCCGTCGCCGCCGTCCGGCCCGCCGAGCGGGATGAACTTCTCGCGCCGGAAACCGACGCAGCCATTGCCGCCGTTGCCAGCGATCACCTGGATTTCTGCTTCGTCTACGAGTTTCATGGCAATGGGTTTCGAATGAGGAAAACGGCCGCGACCAAGTCTAGCGGCAAGAATGCGCGAAGGCGGGCGCCTCGCCCTCCGGCAGGCCTTTCAGCCGCCGGGAAACAAAAGCCCCGCCGAAGCGGGGCTTGGTGTCAGCGGCGCCCCGAGGGGCGCCATTGCGTCCGGATCAGGCCTGGACGACGCTGACGGTACGACGCTTCTTGGCACCCTTGGTCGAGAACTCGACCGTGCCATCCACCAGCGCGAACAGCGTGTGGTCGCGACCCAGGCCGACACCGGCGCCCGGATGGAACTGGGTGCCGCGCTGACGCACGATGATGTTGCCTGCATCGATGGCCTGGCCGCCGTAGATCTTGACGCCCAGGTACTTCGGGTTGGAATCGCGACCGTTGCGCGAGGAGCCTACGCCCTTTTTATGTGCCATGACGGATTCTCCTTTGGCTTAGCCGGCAATGCCGGTGATTTCGATTTCGGTGTAGTACTGACGATGTCCCTGACGCTTCATGTGGTGCTTGCGGCGACGGAACTTGATGATGCGCACCTTGTCGGCGCGGCCATGGGCCACGACCTTCGCGGTGACCGACGCGCCCTTGAGCGCATCGCCGATCTTGATGCCGTCGCTGTCGCCCAGCATCAGGATGTTGTCGAACTTGATCTCGTTGCCGGCTTCGACCTCGAGCTTTTCCACGCGGAGCGTTTCGCCCTGCGCGACGCGGTATTGCTTACCGCCGGTGACCAGTACTGCGTACATGTGACGTCTCTTCTGTAGTTATTCTGAGAGTATCTGCCGCCTCTTCGGACGGACAGACCGGTAATGATAGCCCGGGGGCTGGTTTCGGGTCAAACCCCCGCCCATTGGATTTTTTGTAGGAGGGGCTTCAGCCCCGACCGGGTCCACGGTCGGGGCTGAAGCCCCTCCTACAAGGCATTCTTCACGCGGCTGAACAGCCTTTGCCTTTGCCTGCTCCGCCCCCATGTCTCAGCTCCTGAGACAGCGGTGGCAATACTGCCCTGGCGATTTGCCCACACCTGCCCCAGTCGATACGCTTCCCTATTGGCCTGCCCGGGCCAACCTCCCCCGCTCGAAGGCAACCAAGGCACCCGATGGCGCTGGACTACATCCGCATCCGCGGCGCGCGGACGCACAATCTCAAGAACCTCGATCTCGACCTGCCCCGCGACAAGTTGATCGTCATCACCGGCCTGTCCGGTTCGGGCAAGTCGTCGCTGGCGTTCGACACCATCTACGCCGAAGGCCAGCGCCGCTATGTCGAGTCGCTGTCGGCCTATGCGCGGCAGTTCCTCAGCGTGATGGAAAAGCCCGATGTCGACCACATCGAGGGTTTGTCGCCGGCAATCTCGATCGAGCAGAAGTCGACCTCGCACAACCCGCGCTCGACCGTCGGCACCATCACCGAGATCTACGACTACCTGCGCCTGCTCTACGCGCGCGTGGGCCAGCCGCGTTGCCCCGACCACGGCTATCCGCTGGAGGCGCAGACCGTCAGCCAGATGGTGGACCAGGTGCTGACGCTGGACCCGGAGGAGCGCTTCATGCTGCTCGCGCCGGTGATCCGCGACCGCAAGGGCGAACATGCGCAGGTGTTCGAACAGCTGCGTGCGCAGGGCTTCGTGCGGGTGCGCGTGGACGGCGAACTGTATGAAATCGACGCAGTGCCGGCACTGGCCCTGCGCCAGAAGCACACCATCGAAGCCGTCATCGACCGCTTCCGCCCGCGCGAGGACATCAAGCAGCGCCTAGCCGAATCGTTCGAGACCGCACTCAAGCTCGGCGATGGCATGGCCGCGGTGCAGTCGCTCGACCGCGCGGAGGCGGTGCCGCAGCTGTTCTCCTCCAAGTACAGCTGCCCGGTCTGCGACTACTCGCTGCCGGCGCTGGAACCGCGCTTGTTCTCCTTCAACGCACCGATGGGCGCCTGCCCGAGCTGCGATGGCCTGGGCGTGGCCGAGTTCTTCGACCCCGAGCGCGTGGTCGTGCACCCGGAGCTGTCGTTGTCGGCCGGTGCCGTGCGCGGCTGGGACCGGCGCAACGCGTATTACTTCCAGCTGATCGCCTCGCTGGCCAAGCACTACAAGTTCGATGTCGATGCGCCCTGGCAGTCGCTGCCGGCGGCAGTGCGCCAGGCCGTGCTGTACGGCAGTGGCGATGAGGTGATCGTGTTCACCTACTTCACCGAATCCGGTGGCCGCACCCAGCGCAAGCACCGCTTCGAAGGCATCATCCCGAACCTGGAACGACGCTACCGCGAGACCGAATCGGCCGCGGTGCAGGAAGAGCTCGGCAAGTACATCAGCGAGCGCGCCTGCCCCGAATGCGCCGGCGCCCGCCTCAACAAGGCCGCGCGCAACGTGTTCGTCGCCGACCGGCCGTTGCCGGACCTGGTGGTGCTGCCGGTGGACGAGGCGCTCAAGTTCTTCAAGCACCTGCACCTGCCAGGCTGGCGTGGCGAAATCGCGGCCAAGATCGTCAAGGAAATCGCCGAGCGCCTGGGTTTCCTGGTCGACGTCGGCCTGGACTACCTCACGCTGGAGCGCAAGGCCGACACGCTGTCCGGCGGCGAAGCCCAGCGTATTCGCCTTGCCAGCCAGATCGGCGCCGGCCTGGTCGGGGTGATGTATGTGCTCGACGAGCCGTCCATCGGCCTGCACCAGCGCGACAATGAACGCCTGCTCGGCACCCTCACCCGGCTGCGCGACCTCGGCAATACCGTCATCGTCGTCGAACACGATGAAGACGCCATCCGCCTGGCCGACTATGTGCTGGACATCGGCCCCGGTGCCGGCGTGCATGGCGGCGAGATCGTCGGCCAGGGCACCCTGCAGGACCTGCTCGATTCGCCGCGCTCGGTCACCGGCCAGTACCTGTCCGGCAAGCGCGCCATCGAGATTCCCAAGCAGCGCCACAAGCCGAACCCGAAGATGACGCTGCACCTGCGCGGCGCGCGCGGCAACAACCTGAAGAATGTCGATCTCGATATTCCGGCCGGGTTGCTGACCTGCATCACTGGCGTGTCCGGCTCGGGCAAGTCCACGCTGATCAACGACACCTTGTATTCGCTGGCCGCCAACGAGATCAACGGCGCCTCGCACACCGTCGCGCCGTATCGTGAAATCGATGGCCTGGACCTGTTCGACAAGGTCGTGGACATCGACCAGTCGCCGATCGGCCGCACCCCGCGCAGCAACCCGGCGACCTACACCGGGCTGTTCACGCCGTTGCGCGAGTTGTTCGCGCAGGTGCCCGAATCGCGGGCACGCGGCTATTCGGCCGGGCGCTTCAGCTTCAACGTGCGCGGTGGCCGCTGCGAGGCCTGCCAGGGCGACGGCATGATCAAGGTGGAGATGCACTTCCTGCCTGACGTGTATGTGCCGTGCGATATCTGCGGCGGCAAGCGCTACAACCGCGAAACGCTGGAGATCCTCTACAAGGGCTACAACATCAACGACGTGCTCGAAATGACCGTCGAAGATGCGCTGAACCTGTTCCAGCCGGTGCCGGCCATCGCGCGCAAGCTCGAGACCCTGGTCGATGTCGGCCTGAGCTACGTCAAGCTCGGGCAGAGCGCGACCACCCTGTCCGGTGGCGAAGCGCAGCGCGTGAAGCTGTCCAAGGAACTGTCGCGGCGCGACACCGGCCGCACCCTGTACATCCTCGACGAGCCGACCACCGGCCTGCACTTCCACGACATCGAAGCGTTGCTGGCGGTGCTGCACAAGCTGCGCGACGAAGGCAATACGGTGGTGGTGATCGAGCACAACCTGGACGTGATCAAGACCGCCGACTGGGTGGTCGATCTCGGCCCGGAGGGGGGCCACCGCGGTGGCAGCATCCTGGTCACCGGCACGCCGGAAGACGTGGCCGCGCACCCGGGTTCGTACACCGGCCAGTTCCTGGCCAAGATGTTGCCGACCGTGGCCTCGCGCCCGAGCCGCCCGGCGGCCGTGGCCAACAAGCCCTCGGCGCTGCCGCCGCGCAAGAGCGAACGCGAAGCGGCGGCCAAGGAAGCCAAGGCTGCGGCCAAGGCGGCCAAGGCCGCAGCGAAGAAGGCGCCTGCCACCAAGACCACCGCGACCAAGAAGGCCGCCAGCAAGAAGAGCGAACGATGAGCGACAGCCCCCACAAGATCCTCGCCCGTGTCCCGATCAGCGTGCGCTGGCGCGACATGGACAGCATGGGCCACGTCAACAACGCCAAGTACATTTCCTACCTGGAAGAAGCGCGCGTGCGCTGGATGCTCGGCGTGCCGGGCGTGTCGATGAGCGATCGCATCGCCCCGGTGGTGGCCGCCACCAACGTCAATTACCGCCGCCCGATCGTGTGGCCCAACGACATCGTGGTCGAGCTGTTCGTCGAGCGCCTGGGCAACAGCAGCGTCACCATCGGCCATCGCATCGTCGATGCGCAGGACGATGGCGTGCTGTATTCGGACGGGAATGTCGTGGTGGTGTGGATGGACACCCAGACCGGCAAGAGCGCGGCGCTGCCCGAACCGATCCGCAACGCATCCAGCTGATCGCTGCGCGCACCGCATGGCGTCGAGCCCGGTTGGCCGTCGCCAGCGGCCTGCAGGGCCATGCTGTAGGATGCAGGCGCAGGCTTGGCCTGTTTCCCCGCGTCCCGCTCGGCCCGCCGGCCTTTCGCTTCGCCCCCTCTACGCGTGATCTCGTCCTGGCTGCGACGGACGAGGCTTCCCGGAGCGAACCGATGCCTGGCTATGCGACCCGCAAGCAACTGGTCCCCATCGCGGGACACACCTACGAACTGCGCGTACTGACCGACAAGCAGCAGTTTTCCGATCCCGATGGGCATGGCGCGCGGCTGGGCATTTCCTCGGCGCAGTGGTGCCTGTTCGGCCAGCTGTGGCCCGCCGGCCGGCTGTTGGCCCAAGCAATGCAGCGCTTCGATATCGAAGGCAAGCGCGTGCTCGAACTCGGCTGCGGCATCGGCCTGGCCAGCCTGGTGTTGCAGCGCCGCGGCGCCGATATCGTCGCCTCGGACATCCACCCGCTGGCCGAACCGTTCCTGGCCTACAACGCCGCGCTCAATGCCCTGCCCGCGGTGCACTACCGCCAGCTGCGCTGGGACGTGGCGCTGGCCACGCTGGGCCGGTTCGACCTGATCATCGCCAGCGACGTACTCTACGAAAGCGACAACGCCTCGCTGCTCGCCGGCGTCATTGAACGCCACGCGTTGCCCGAAGCCGAAGTCGTGGTGACCGACCCGGGCCGCGGCAACAGCGCGCGCTTCAGCCGCCTGTTGTCGATGTCCGGCTTCTCCGTCAACGAGGAGCGCTGCCCCATGGACGACGAAGACGTTCCGCCGTATCGCGGCCGCCTGTTGCACTACCGCCGCGCCGCGGCATGAACCCGCAGCCCCTGATGCTGCACGCCCCACCCCTTCCCTGACTGGAGCCATCCCCCTTGATGAAACCCAACTACTCTTTCGAAAAGCGCCAGCGCGAAATCGCCAAGAAGAAGAAGCAGGACGAAAAGCTGGCCAAGAAGAAGCGCGACGCCGGTACCGCCGACGCCAGCGACAACACCGCTTCGGGCAACCCGGATTCCACCAGCAGCGGTTCCGGCGGCACGGGCGCATAAGCGCCCCCTTGCCCTAGCCGCTGATAGCGGCGCGCGCCTGCGACCGCCGCCCTTCAGGGCGCGGTCTTGCGTACCTGCAGCGTCGCCTCGACGGTGCGGCCATCTTCCAGCTTGAACACCACCGGCACGCTGCCGCCTTCGACCAGCGCCTGCTTCGGTTCCATCAGCATCAGGTGCAGCCCGCCTGGCGCAAGCGTCACCTTGCCACCGGCAGGGAGCGGCAGGCGCGCGACCTCGCGCATGCGGTTGACGCCGTCGGCCTGGAACGACTCATGCAACGACACATCGCCAAATGCCGCGCTGCTCGCTGCGACCACGGCCAGCGCCTGCGGGCAGGCATTGTCGAATTGGCCGAAGCCGGCCGCCATGGGCATGCTCGCGCTTGGCGGCAGGCGTACCCAGCCGCCCTGCCATTGCGGCAGGCATCGCGACGGCGCGACCGCCTTCGCACTGGCTGCGGCCGGCCTATTGTCGGCAGCGAGGACAGGCGCGGTCACCGCTAGGGCGAGCACGGCACACAGCAGGGAACGGTCGAGGATGCGCATGGCGTCTATCATAGCCACAGCCTCCCGGAGCCCGTAAATGAGCATCGACCTCCACGACCACGGCGACATCCGCGAGATCCGCCTGGCCCGGCCGCCGGCCAATGCCCTGGATACCGCGCTTTGCCGCGAGCTGATCGCCGCGATCAACCAGGCCCAGGCCGACGACGTCCACGCCATCGTCCTGTCCGGTGCGCCGCACATCTTCTCCGGCGGCATGGACGTGCCCTATCTGCTCTCGCATGGCGCCGACCGCGGCAAGCTGCTCGACAGCTGGCAGGCCTTCTTCGGCGCGGCCAAGACCCTGGCCGAGACGCGCATCCCGGTGGTCGCCGCCCTTACCGGTCATTCGCCGGCTGGCGGCTGCGTGCTGGCCTTGTGCTGCGACTACCGGATCATGGCGCGCAGCGTCGACCCCGCCCGCCCCTACGCCATTGGCCTGAACGAGGTCCAGGTCGGCCTGGCCGCGCCCGAGGGCATCCAGCGCCTGCTGCGCCGGGTGGTCGGCGCGCACCGGGCCGAGCGCCTGCTGGTGGCCGGGGAAATGGTGCCGGCCGAACAGGCGGTGCAGATCGGCCTGGTCGACGAACTGGTGGATGGCGAACTGGTCGTGGCACGCGCCATTGCGTGGCTGCAGGAGCTGCTGCGTTTGCCGCGCCAACCGATGCTGCACACCCGCGATGTCGCCCGGGCCGACCTGCGCGAGGCGCTGGCCCCGGACCTCATCCGCCTGGATCGCTTCATCGAAGCCTGGTACGCCGAGGACGCGCAGGCCGCGCTGCAGGCCCTGGCCGCGCGGCTGCGCAAACCGGCCTAGCGGCGCCCGGCAAGGGCACGGGGATGTTCCGGTCGGCCCGCTATAATTGCGCCCTGTCTCCCGCAGGTCGCTCCCTTGTCCGCAGCCGCAGCCGCAGAACCCGTCGTCTCTGAACTGATCAGCCTGCTCTCGCTGGAGCGGCTGGAGGACAACCTGTTCCGCGGCCAGAGCCGCGATATCGGCACCAAGTACGTGTTCGGTGGCCAGGTCCTCGGCCAGGCGCTGGCCGCGGCGCAGGCGACCGTCGAGAACGGTCGCCAAGCGCACTCGCTGCATGCCTATTTCCTGCGCGCCGGCGATATCGAACACCCGATCGTCTACGACGTCGACCGCACCCGCGACGGCGGCAGCTTTTCCGTGCGCCGGGTCACCGCCATCCAGCACGGCAAGGTGATCTTCTTCTGCGCCGCCTCGTTCCAGGAGCATGAAGACGGCGCCGAACACCAGGCGCGCATGCCGGAGGTCCCGCAACCGGAAGACATCGCGCCGACCGCGCCGCTGGCGCCGGAAGTGCTGGCCAAGCTGCCGGTCAAGGTGCAGCGCTGGCTGACCCGCGGCGGCCCGTTCGAATTTCGCCACGTCTACCCGCGCGACGAACTCAACCCGCCCAAGCGGCCGCCGTTCCAGCAGATGTGGCTGCGCCTGAGCGACCCGATCGGCGACGACCAGGGTCTGCACCGCGCGTTGCTGGCCTACGCCTCGGACTTCCAGTTGCTCGGCACCTCGACCTTCCCCCACGGCATCAGCTACTACACCCCGGGTGTGCAGATGGCCTCGCTCGACCACGTGCTGTGGTTCCATCGCCCGTTCCGCACCGACGACTGGCTGCTGTACTCGCTCGACAGCCCGACCGCGCAGGGTTCGCGCGGCCTGGCGCGCGGGCAGTTCTTTACCCGCGACGGCGTGCTGGTGGCCAGCACCTCGCAGGAAGGCCTGATCCGCGTCGTGCGCGATGGCGACAGCCACGCGGTACCGGCCAAGGACTGACATGCGCAAGGTATTCAGCAGCCAGCGCGTGGAAACCGCCGAGGGCGTGGCCAAGTTGCTGCGCGAGGCCGGCATCGACGTGCGCCTGACCAACGGCCGCTCCTATCGCAGCCGGCGCAGCGGCCAGTTCAGCTATCTCGAGGAAGGCAGCGCGCAGCTGCATCCCACGGTGTGGGTGGTACGCGCCGACGACCAGCCGCGCGCGCGCGAACTGCTGCGCGAGGCACGCCTGCTCGACACTACCCGCCGCGATCTGCCGTTTGCGCAGTACGCCTTCGCCGAAACGCCTGAAGCGCAGGCGGCGGGCACGCGCAACTGGGCCTGGCGCATCCGCATCGGCCTGCTGGTGGTGATCGGCGTGGTCGCCATGTTCATCATGATCTCGATGAAGCACCGGCACGCCGCCCCGACGGTGGCACCCGCGGCGCCGGTGGCGACCCCGGCGCAGCCCGCCGCAGCGCCACCGGCCGCAAGCCCGCAGCAGACTCCACCGGACGACACTTCCCAGGACGATCCCTCGCGCGTGCGCATCCAGCCGGCGCAGTGACGGCGGCGGCGATTCGCCGCCCGGTCACATCCGCGCCGGAGTTGCGTCATGGTGGGGAACCCGCACGGACCCCGCCATGACCGCCGAAGCCCTGGACCAGATGTTGCAGCGCGAACTGCCGACCGCCGCAGCCGGCTGCCAGCAGGCGTACGGCCGCATCGTGCAGGCGTGCCAGAACACCGTCACCGCCATCGCCCTGGCGATCACCCGCGACGTCGGCGCCAGCGAAGACATCGCCCAGGAGGCCTTCCTGCGCGCCTGGCAACAGCTCGCCCGCCTCAACAACCCCACCAGCTTCCTGCCCTGGCTACGGCAGATCACCCGAAATCTCGCCCGCGACTGGTTGCGCGCGCAGCGCCACCGGCCGCTCTCCGGCGAAGCGGCCGAACTGGCGATCGGCATGGCCGCCGACCCCGGGCTGTCGCCGGCCGAGCAATGGCAACGGGTCGAGGAAGAGATCGCCGCCGAAGAACTCATCTCAGCGCTTCCGCCGGAAAGCCGCGAGACCCTGTTGCTCTATTACCGCGAGGGCCAGCGTTCGCAGCAGGTGGCGCAGTTGCTCGGCCTCAGCGATGCCGCCGTGCGCAAGCGCCTGTCGCGTGCCCGTGCCCTGGTCCGCGAACAGATGCTGGCGCGTTTCGGCCAGTTCGCCCGCGATAGCGCGCCAGGCGCCGCCTTCGCCGCGGCGGTGGTGTCGGCGGCGATGATCATCGCGCCTGGCGTGGCCGGCACCACGATTGCCGCCGCCACCCTCGGCGCCGGCCTCGGCACCGCCGGCAGCGCCTCGAAGATCGGCGGCGGGCTCGGGGTATCGGCGCTCTCCGGCGGCACCGCCCTGGGTTCCTTGGGCGCGGCCATGCTCGCGCGCGCCGACGCCGTACCGACCCAGGCCTGGCTCATCGTCACCGGCGCACTGCTGGTCGGCTTTGCCACCACCTACGCCAGTGGCTTCTACCTGTTGAGCTACGCCGGCAACGACCTCGAACGCACCCAGCTGCGGCGCCTGATCCGGCAGATGATGCTGGCTGCCACCGCCTGCGCGATGTCCACGCTGGTCCTGAGCCTGGCTGGCGCCGGCATGGGCTGGATCCTTGGCGGCCTGGCCGCGGGCATGTGCGTGGTGAACTACCAATGCCTGGTGACCTTGCCGCGCGTGATGCGGCCGCTGCTGGCGCGCGACATGGCGCGCAGCGGTCGCCAGCGGCCAAGCTGGATCTACCAGAGCACATTCGGGCGGCCGGCGGTGATTTGGTCGAATGTGTTTGTGTTGGGGTGTGCTTTGTGGTCGTTGCACGTGAGTTGAGTTGGGGTTTTTTTGGGAGTTGCGCTGGTTGGGGCGGTGTAGTGCGGCGGCTTGCGGCAGGGGCCTCGCCCCGACGGGGAGGGGGTTCGCGTTGTCGACAGACGTCCCTGTGCTGACGCCACCGCCGTGGGCCATCCATGGCCCACTGAACCCCCTCCCCGCCGGGACGATGCACGGCGCTTTGAAGTTCCCACTTCGTTGATTGCGCAACGGAGAGGGGAGGTGAAGAGCAAGAACAAGAGCAAGAGCAACTGCAAACCGCTTGGCTTGTGCCCTTGCTTTCCCCCTTCCCCCTACCCGTTGCGTCCACTGACGAAGTGGGAAAACGAGGCGCCTGGCGCCGTTTCGGCGGGTAGGGGCTTCATCGGACCATGGAGGGCCCGCGGCGATGGCGTCAGACAGGACGTTTGCCCGACAGCGCGAAGCCCCTACCCGCCGGAACGGGGCCCGCACCGCAAGCCGCCAATCCAACCGCCGCCCACGCAAGCGCAACCCCCCAAAAAAAAATCCCCGCGCATCACTGCACGGGGATTCGTCGATCGGCGCCAGTACAACAATTACTTCGCAGGTGCAGCCACAGCATTCGACTTTGACGCCTGCGCCTTGCCACCGTCATGGTCATGGTCATGGCCATGCTCACCTCGCGGCCCATGCCCGAACCCACCGCGCTTGGCCGAGGCGGCATCGAACTCGGCCTTGCTCAGCTTGCCGTCCTTGTCGGTGTCGGCGGCGGTGAACCAGGCGTCGCGCGACTGCTTCATGCGCGCCTGGAAGTCGGCCTTGTCGATATAGCCGTCCTTGTTGAAATCCATCTTGTCGAAGCGTTCGGCGAACTTCGGATCGGCCTTGGCTTCCTCGCGGCTGATGCGACCGTCCTTGTTGGTGTCGAGCTTGGCCATGCGGTCATGCCCGCGATGACGCCAGTCGCCACGGTTGGGCAGTTCGTCGCGTGACAGCTTGCCGTCCTTGTTCTTGTCCAGGGTGTCGAAGTTCTGCGCCAGGCGCGGCGCCTTGGCGGCCTCGGCCCGATCGATCACGCCGTCGCCGTTGCTGTCGAGCTTGCTCAGGCCGCGCGGGCTGCCATCGCTGGGCGGCGTGTCGACGGCGAAAGCGGAAGCACTGCTCAGGGCGGCCAGCACGGCCAGGACGATGAGGGGCTTGCGAAAGGTCATGGACTTGCTCCGTTGGGGATACGAAGGATCCCGGGCCATTGCCCGGAACCCGATGCGCTGCGTGCGGCGCCATCACCGAGATCAACGAGCGATCGCGGCATCGGTTGACGCATACCCGGCCGCATTCATCCAGCGGACAGTCGGCACCGCCGGCGCCAGTGGCGGCGACGGCTGGTGGCGCTATGCTCATCGCATGGCCGTCCATGCAGACACCCGCGAAGAACTGCGCCTGTTCCAGACCGGGCAGCACGCGTGCGGCTATTGGCCCGACCGGCTTGCGCGCGATCTCGTGCTGGACCCGCACGATCCGCGCCTGGGCGCGCTCTATCCGCAAGCGCTGGCCTGGGGCTTCCGCCGCTCTGGCGACCTGGTCTATCGCCCGCACTGCGAGCTGTGCCACGCCTGCGTGCCGGTGCGCATCCCGGTGGCGAGTTTTCGCCCGGACCGCAGCCAGCGCCGCTGCCTGGCACGCAACGCCGGGCTCAGCGTGCGCATCGTCGCCGCGCAACGCACCGACGAGCAGTTGGCGCTCTACACCCGCTATCTGCGCCATCGCCATCCCGGCGGCGGCATGGATGACCATGGCCCGCGCGAGTTCGACCAGTTCCTGATCGGTGCGTGGTCGCATGGCCGCTTCCTGGAGATCCGCGAGCCGGCCCTACCCGGCCACCAGGGCCGCCTGCTGGCGGTGGCGGTCACCGACGTGACCGAGCGCGCGCTGTCGGCGGTCTACACCTTCTACGCGCCCGAGGCGGCCGCGCGCGGCCTGGGCACGCTGGCGATCCTGCAACAGCTGCAATGGGCCGCACGCGACGGCCTGGCGCATCTGTACCTCGGTTACTGGATACGCGGGCACGCCAAGATGGACTACAAGCGCCGCTTCAGCGGCCTGGAAGCCTACGATGGCCGCCAGTGGCGGCCGTTCGCGGCCAATGCGGGCAGCGTCGATCTCCCGCCCTGAGCCGCCCGATCGCGACATCCGGCTGTCTTCGGACGCATGCGAGAATCCGCGCATGACCCGATCCAGCCTCCTCCTCGCCCTGTCCCTGCTGTGCGCCTCATGCACGCACCCGTCCGCCGCAACACGCGCAGCCCAGGCCACCGCGCCCGCCGCGACGACCCTGCGCATGGCGACCTACAACACCTCCTTGTATTCCGACCAGGCCGGCGGCCTGGTCGCCGAGCTGCAGGGCGACAGTGCGCACGCGCGCAAGATCGCCGCGGTGCTGCAGAACGCGCGCCCGGACCTGGTGCTGCTCAATGAGTTCGACTACGACCCCGCGCACCAGGCTGCCGATCTGTTCCAGCGGCGCTATCTGGAAGTGGCCCAGCCCGGCGGCGGCGAACCGCTGCGCTATCCGTATCGCTACCTGGCCGCAGTCAACACGGGCGTGCCCAGTGGGCTGGACCTGGACAACAACGGCGAAGTCGGCGGCAACGGACGCAGCCGCGGTAACGACGCCTGGGGCTACGGTTTGCACCCGGGCCAGTACGGCATGCTGGTGCTGTCGAAATATCCGATCGACGAAGCCGCCGTCCGCAGCTTCCGCCTGTTGAAGTGGAGTGCGATGCCCGGCGCGCTGCGTCCGGTGATGCCGACCACCGGCAAGTCGTTCTACAGCGACACGACCTGGGCGCAGCTGCGGCTGTCGTCGAAATCGCACTGGGATGTGCCGGTGAACACGCCCAAGGGCGTGGTGCATATGCTGGTTTCTCATCCGACCCCGCCAGTGTTCGACGGCCCCGAAAAACGCAATGCGGCGCGCAACCATGACGAGATTCGCCTGTGGCACGACTATCTTTCAGGCGCCGCGGTGCCGTGGTTGTGCGATGACGCCGGACGCTGCGGCGGCCTGCCGGCCGACGCCCGCTTCGTCATCCTCGGCGATCTCAACAACGACCCGGTCGACGGCGAAGGCCGGCATGAGGCGATCATCGAACTGATCGAGCACCCGCGCGTGCTGCGTTATCCGACCCCGACCAGCGCCGGCGGCGAACAGGCCGCGCGCGCCTATGCCGCGCAAGGCATCGCCCACCGTGGCGCGCCGGCCCAGGTGACCGGCGACTTCGGCCCGAAGGCCGGCGCGATGCGGCTGGATTATGTGTTGCCATCGGCCGGCTTCGGCTACGTCGCCAGCGGCGTGTTCTGGCCGGCAACCGGCGATGCGCATGCGGCGATCGCCGATGGCAGCGACCACCACCTTGTCTGGGTGGATGTGTTGTAGGAGGGGCTTCAGCCCGGATGGCTTCCGGGCTGCGGAAAGCTGCGGCCCTCGGAAGATCTCCGCTCGCGGCTGAAGCCGCTCCTACAGGTCGTTCAAGCGTCGAGGTGAATCTCGATCGCCGCGGCTGCCTCGCGCGCCAATTGCCGCGCGGCGTCGATACTGTCCGCGCGCGCCAGGGTCACGCCGACCCGGCGGTGGCCGTGCACGCTGGGCTTGCCGAACAGGCGCAGCGCGGTGCCCGGCTGGGCCAGGGCGGCATCGACGTGCTCGAAGCGCGGTACGCCTTCGCCATGCGCCAGCAATGCACATGACGCCGACGGGCCGAGCTGGCGGATGGTCGGGATCGGCAGGCCCAGGATCGCGCGCGCGTGCAACGCGAATTCGCTCAGCTCCTGCGAAGCCAGCGTCACCAGGCCGGTGTCGTGCGGACGCGGCGAGACTTCGCTGAACCAGACTTCGTCGCCCTTGACGAACAGCTCGACCCCGAACAGGCCCCAGCCGCCGAGGTCGTCGGTGATCGCCCGTGCGATCTCCTGCGCGCGCTGCAGTGCCAGCGCCGACATCGGCTGCGGCTGCCAGCTTTCGCGGTAGTCGCCGTCCTGCTGCCAATGGCCGATCGGGTCGCAGAACGCGGTGCCCTGTGCATGGCGCACGGTGAGCAAGGTGATCTCGTAGTCGAAGTCGATGAAGCCTTCGACGATGCAGCGCCCGGCGCCGGCACGGCCACCGGTCTGCGCGTATTCCCAGGCCGCATCCACTTCGCCGGCCTGCCGCAGCGTGCTCTGGCCCTTGCCCGAGGACGACATCACCGGCTTGACCACACATGGCAGGCCGATGGCCTCGACTGCAGCCAGGTACTCCTCATGGGTGTCGACGAAGCGATAGGGCGAGGTCGGCAAGCCGAGCGCTTCGGCAGCCAGGCGGCGGATGCCCTCGCGGTCCATGGTCAAGCGCGCCGCGCGCGCGGTCGGGATCACGCGCTGGCCGTGGGCCTGCTCCAGCTGCACCAGGGTCTCGGTATGGATGGCCTCGATCTCCGGCACGACCAGGTGCGGCCGCTCCTCGGCGATCAACGCGCGCAGCGCCATGGGGTCGAGCATGTCCAGCACGTGCGCGCGGTGCGCCACCTGCATGGCAGGGGCGTCGGCGTAGCGGTCGGCGGCGATCACTTCAACGCCGAAGCGCTGCAGCTCGATGGCCACTTCCTTGCCGAGCTCGCCCGCCCCCAGCAGCAGGACGCGGGTGGCGGACGGCGACTGCGGCGTACCGAGGGTGGTCATGACGGCTCCAGCGGGGTTTTGGGGGCGCCAATTCTAACGACTGGCAGCCACGACCTGCCCGGTCGGGCACTTGCAGGTTGATATCAATTTGATATCTTCTTCCAACGACCCAAGGAAGCCCCGCCATGAAAGAGCAGCCCCTGCGTTCCCTCCCCGGCATCCCGCTGATCCTCGCGATCGCCGTGGTTTTCCTGCTCTGCGCCGGTCTGTTCGTCGCCGGTGCCAGCTCCCGCCTGCCGGCCTGGACGATGGTGCCGACGGTGATCGCCTGCGCCACCGGCATCTTCCTGCTGGCCGGGCTGTACATGCTCGAACCGAACCAGGCCGCGGTGCTCAGCCTGTTCGGCAAATACACCGGCACGGTCAAGGACAGCGGCCTGCGCTGGAACAACCCGTTCCTGAGCAAGAAGAAGATCAGCCAGCGCGTGCGCAACTTCGAAAGCGGCCGGCTCAAGGTCAACGAACTCGACGGCAGCCCGATCGAGATCGCCGCGGTCATCGTCTGGCAGGTGGTCGACGCATCCGAGGCGGTCTACAACGTGGACGATTACGAAAGCTTCGTGCATATCCAGTCCGAGTCGGCGCTGCGCGCGATGGCCACCAGCTATCCCTACGACCAGCATGAAGAAGGCCAATTCGCGCTGCGCAGCCATGCCAGCGAAATTTCCCAGCACCTGAAGGACGAGTTGGCCGAGCGCCTGGCCGATGCCGGTGTGCAGATCATCGATGCGCGCATCAGCCACCTGGCCTACGCCCCGGAAATCGCCCAGGCGATGTTGCAGCGCCAGCAGGCCAACGCGGTGATCGCCGCGCGCACGCGGATCGTCGCCGGCGCGGTCGGCATGGTCGAAATGGCACTGCACGAACTGCAGAAGAGCGGCGTGGTGGTGCTGGACGAAGAGCGCAAGGCGCAGATGGTCGGCAACTTGCTCACCGTCCTGTGCTCGGATCGCGGCACCCAGCCGGTGGTCAACACCGGTTCGTTGTACTGATGAGCGAGAAAAAAGCCTATCCGCTGCGCATCAACGCCGACGTACTGGCGGCGGCGCAGCGGTGGGCGGACGACGACCTGCGCAGCCTCAACGCGCAGATCGAATACGTGCTGCGCGAAGCCCTGCGCAAGGCCGGCCGGCTACCCAAGCCGAAGCCGGCCGACGCTGCGCCCGAGTCGTGATGGCACGCCGCACCGGCCACCTGCAGGAGCCAAGCCATGCCAACTGAAGCCACCGCTACCTCGCACATCGAACTGGCCGCCATGAGCGCGCGCACGCTGTGGTTGAGCGCGTTGTTACTGGTGGGATTGCCGGGCGTCGTCACCGCCTGTGTCGATGCCGGCCAGCGTAGCGGCCATGGCGTGCCACCGCAGGCCCTGCTGGCGCCGGCCGTGTGCGCGCTGGTATGGGTGATCCTGGCGCTGGCCGCACGCCGGCGGCGGGTCACGCTCACCGCCGGCGTACTGAGCGTACGCAGCACCTTCTATCGCCGCGACGTGTCGCTGCAAGCACTGGACCTGGAGCATGCGCGCGTGTTCGACCGCGAAGAGCGGCTGGAACTGCGCCCGGCGCGCAAGCGCAATGCCGTCGGCCTGCCCGGCTTCCAGAGCGGCCACTTCGTCCTGCGCACTGGCCAACGTGCGTTCGTCGCCGTGGCCAGCGGGCGCTGGCGCCTGTGGTTGCCCTGCCGCGACGGCGGCGGCCTGCTGCTGGAGCCGCAGGACCCGCGTGCCCTGCTCGCCCTGTTGCGCACCCAGGCCACCGCGCCTGCGCAACGTGTGGCCGCCCTCGCCGGCAACCGCTAAGCTGCGGCCCATGCTTTCGGCGCCGCGCCACCTGCTCAATAGCGAATCGATCGAACTGTGGCCGGCGCACCTGCTGCGCGCGCGCGGCAACCACGATGCACGCGTCCTCGCCCAGGCCGATTGGCTGTTGCGGCGCAAGCGCGATGGCCGCTACCTGGCCGCGCGCCTGCCAGGCGGCTTGATGCCGCTGGTGACACGGTTCTGGCGCGAACCCGGCGTGGCTGCCGCGCTGGAGGCGCTTGCCGGCCATGAAGCGCAGCCGCAGCGCGCGCCCGTGGCGCAGCCGTTGCACGGCCTGCAGGAACGCCTGGCCCTACTCGGGCTGGACGCGGACGACTACAGCGCGCGCACCGGACTGGCGCTGGTCGCCGAGCCCACCTGCCTGCTCCTGGCTGGACGCGATCGCTATGGCCGCGCGCTCTGGCTGGGCCGCCACGCAGGTCGCCAATGGCAACGCATGCGCGCCGCCGCGGCCGCCGACGGCGTGGCAATGGACGCGATCTCCGGCTACCGCAGCCACGATTACCAACTTGGCATCTTCGAGCGGAAGTTCGCGCGCGGGCAGACCTTGGCGCAGGTGCTCGAGGTCAACGCCGCGCCCGGCTACAGCGAACACCATGGGGGCCAGGCGCTGGATATCGGCGCACCGGGCGAGCCACCGGCTGAAGCCTCCTTCGAGCGCACACCGGCCTTCGCCTGGCTACAGCAGCATGCCGGCCGCTTCGGCTTCCACATGAGCTATCCGCGCGACAACCCGCACGGGATCGTCTACGAGCCCTGGCACTGGCGCTATCACGCGCAGTAGCTGCGGCTACTCCTGCGAGCGCGGGGTCGGCTTGCTGGTGTCGGCAGCGAAGTCTGCGATCCGCCACAGGTACAGGCCGGCATAGGTCCGGTACGGGCCCCAGCGCTCGCCACGCGCGGCCAGTTCCTTCGCCGTCGGCATCGCTTCGAGCGTGTCCACGCGCTGCGCACCCTTGCGCACGCCGAGGTCGTCCACCGGCAACACGTCGGGCCGGCCGAGCCGGAACATCAGCATCATTTCCACGGTCCAGCGGCCGATACCGCGGATCGGCGTCAGTGCGGCCACGATCTCGTCGTGGTGCAGGGTCGACATCTGCCGCAGCGTGGGGATCTCGCCGGCGGCCTCGCGCCGTGCCAGGTCGCGCAGTGCCAGCGCCTTGTTTCCGGAGACACCGCACGCGCGCAGCGCCGCGTCGTCGATCCGCGACAAGGTGTCGGCATGCAGGCGCTTGCTGCCGATCGCCGCTTCCACCCGTCCGACGATCGTCGAGGCCGCCTTGCCACTGAGCTGCTGGAACAGGATCGCCCGTGCCAGCGCGTCCACCGGGTCGAACGACTTGCGCCAGCCCGGCTGTGCCTCCAGCGGGCCGATCCGCTTCATCCAGGTCGCCAGGCGCCGGTCGCGCCGGCGCAGGTGTTCGTAGGCCGCCTCGACGTTGAAGCCACGCGCGTGCCGGGGCATCTCAGCGCCTCAGGGCCTGCACTGCGAGCACCACCCAGCCGAGCATCAGCAACGTGCCGCCGACCGGCGCGGCCGCCGTCGACCCGCCCGCCAGCACACTGCCGGCCAGGCTGCCGGAGAACAACAACGTACCGAGCAGCAGCAGGCCCAGCCCGCCCCTGCCCAGCCAGCGCTCGCCCACGCTGGCGCCCAGGGCGGCCAGCACCGCGCCGTGACCGAATGCGTAGAAGGCCGCGGTCTGCAGCCGGGCCTGCGCTACTGGATCGGCCAGGCCATGCGAGGCATAGGCGGACAGGGCGATCGAGACTGCGGCCAGCAAAGCACCGAAACAGGCGAAAAAGGAGGGTTTGCGGGCACGGCGATCGTGGAAACGCATCGTCAATCCAGGGGGGTGCATCCGCGCAATGTGCCATAAAAAAAACGCGCCGCATGTTGCGGCGCGTTTTCTGGTCTTCCGGGGAGCGCCTGGTGGCGCTTCCGGATTACTTGATCGCCCAGTAGATGTCGAAGTTGCCATCCAGCGAGAACGACTTGTCCACGCCCGACTTCCACGACTCATACGGACGGTCGGTCACTTCATAGCCGCTGGTGACGGCCCAGGCGCGCAGCGAGCTGCGAGCTACGTCCAGGCCCGCCATGTGGCCGGTGTAGTTGGCGAACGCGGCACGATGGGCTTCGGTACGCACGTAGGTCACCGGCGCGCCACCGGAGATGGTCACCTTCAGCGGCTCGCCACTGGCGGCCACCGGGGTGGCGTCGGCCACCGGTGCAGCTGCGGCGTCGGCCCCTTCCTTGGCGGCGTCCTTGTTGGCCTCATCCGGCTTCGGCGCGGCACCCGCGCGCTTGCGCACCGGCTGGACGACGTCGAAGGCGTACTTGTCGCTGGCGAAGTCGGTGGTGACGATGCGTACCGGACCGGCAGGCTCCAGGTTGTTGGCGTCCATGACGCGCTTGATCCACTCCTGGTTGTCCTTGATCGACTTCTTGATCGTGTCGTTGTCACGGTCAATGTTGCCGGCGTTGACTACCAGCAGGTCCTCGGCCGGAAGCTCGGCGATCTTGAGGTCGCGCAGGGTCAGGTTGCCGTCGGCATCGGCGGCGCGGTAGTCCAGGTTCGGCACGGTGGCGAGCACGTTGGCCAGGCGCGACAGGCCCAGCTTCAGGTCGTCGCCGACGTGGCGGCTGACATACAGGCCGGCGTAGCGACCAAACAGGTTCCAGCCGTACTTGACGGAGTAGTCCTGGGTGATCTTGACGTTGCGGTTGTTCTTGCCGGTCGGGGCCAGCGTGAACGAGGTCTGCTTGTCGGTGCCCTTGGTCGGGTCCTCGATGGCGATCTCGACGCGCTCGTTCTTGGCGGTATCGGTGATCACCCAGCTGCCTTCGCCGATATAGCCTTCCTTGGAGGCGTAATCGATACGCGCGCCCTTGCCCTCGTCCGGACCGGAGCGCTTCAGCTCGATCTTGGGATCGCGCAGGACCAGCGGGTTCCAATCCTTGAAGCGGCGGAAACTGTTCACCGTGTCATACACGATGGTCATCTTGCGGTTGGTCTCAACGCTCTCGGACATGTGTCGTTCCGAGGGCAGCACCAGGCCCACCACAACGAACAGGCCAGCCACGATCCCCAAGGCGATCAGGAACTCGATAATACGGGTCATTCAGCAGTCTCCGGGGCCGATCCCACGGCCGGGTTGATTGAAGCGAAGCGCCCATCCTAGCAGGCTTCGTGGCCAATGTTCAGTTGCACTTCCTGGCGGTCCGCCATACCGGGCCGCACAGCCGCGACGGGCCCCGCCGACACTCGCTCGACGGCAGATTGCCAGCGGTGGACAGAATGCCGCGTCAACGCGCCGGCGTCGCCCCCGGCGCGAAAAGTCATTCAGATTTGTGGATGCGTCGCGCCGCTTCGCGCAGCGGCGCGGCGATGCCTCAGACCAGCTGCAATTCGAAGGCCTTCAGCACTGCGCGGGTGCGGTCGCGCACACCGAGCTTGGAGAGGATGTTGGAGACATGGTTCTTGATCGTGCCTTCGGCCACGCCCAGCGAGTTGGCGATTTCCTTGTTGGAAAAGCCGCTCGCCATCAGCCGCAGGATCTCGGTCTCGCGGTCGGTCAGCGGGTCGGGGCGGTCGAGGCTGACGAACTCGTTGCGCATGTGCTCCAGGCCGGACAACAGGCGCTGGGTCACCGCCGGCTGCACCAGCGAGCCACCATCGGCGACTGTGCGGATCGCGCCGACCAACTGTTCCAGCGAGACATCCTTGAGCAGATAGCCCTTGGCGCCGGCCTTCAGCCCGGCCAGTACCAGCTGGTCGTCGTCGAAGGTGGTCAGGATGATGGTCGGCGGCAGGGTTCCGGCGCGCGAGAGCATCTGCAGCGCCTCCAGGCCCGACATCACCGGCATGCGCATGTCCATCAGGACCACGTCCGGGTTGATCTGCGGGATCTGCTCGACCGCCTGGCGTCCGTCGCCGGCCTCGGCCACGACCTCGATCCCGTCGTCCAGCGCCAACAGCGAGCGGATGCCCTGCCGGACCAGGGTTTGGTCGTCGACCAGACAGACACGGATCATCACATCACTCCTTTGGGAACGGCAGCGGCCAGGGGCGCGACGCTGCCGGGGATGGCCAGGCGCAGGGCGAAGCCTGCCCCGCGCCGGGTTTCGATGTCCAGCGTGCCACCATATTGAGCCAGGCGCTCGCGCATCCCGCGCAGGCCGTTGCCGGCGACGTAGGCATCGGCGCCATGGCCATCGTCGCGGGCCTCGACCACGACCTCGTCCTGCTCGCGTCGCAGGTCGATCCACAGGTGGCTGGCGCGGGCGTGGCGCACGGTATTGGTGACGATCTCCTGCACGCAGCGCAGCAGCACGTGGGCGCGCTCGGGGTCGTCGATGATCAACGCCGGCTGGATTTCCAGCTGGATGTCCAGCGATGGCACCTGGGTCACCAGCGGCCGCAGCGCGGCGGCCAGGTCGATGGCACCGCCTTCGCGCAGCTGGCTTACGGCCTCGCGCACATCGGTGAGCAGCAACTTGGCCAGGGTGTGGGCCTGGCGCACATGCTCCTGGGCCTGGCCCTCGGTGAGGTGGACGGCCACTTCCAGGTTCAGGCTCAGTGCGGTCAGGTGGTGGCCGAGCAGATCGTGCAGCTCGCGCGAAATCCGGGTGCGCTCGTTGACCCGCGCACTTTCGGCCAGCAGCGCGCGGGTGGCGCGCAACTCGGCGTTCAGCCGGCGCTGCTCCTCGCGGGCCTGGACCTGGCGCTTGGCGATCAGCGCGGTGACGAAGACGAAGCTGGAGAACCCGAGATAGCCCATGGCCTGGAGGATCGCCACCACCCAGGGAAACCCCATCAGGTTGGCGTATACCGGCACCACCGCCAGGTTGCCCAGCACCAGCCAGAACACCGCCATGCGCACCGGCAGCAGCCACGGGAACAGCCCGGCCAGCACCATCAGCAGGATGCTGCCCAGCGCGGTGCCGGAGAAAAAGCTCACGCCGATGGCGCAGGCGGTCATCACCAGCAGCGAAAGGTGGTCCAGCAGGCGCAGGCGCGCGCCGTTCAGGTCGCGGGTGACGCCCCAATAGATCAGGCCGAACGCCAGGTACACCACCACCCAGCGCATGATCCGCGCGAACGGCGCCCCTTCCAGTTCGTACAGCGGCAGCGATTCGGGGTCCAGGAAGAAGATCACCAGCCACAGGCCCACCGCGGCCCAGGTGAACAGGCCGGCGTAGCGCAACAGGGATTCGTTCTTGACCAGGTACTTCACTTCGGAACCATCGGCCATGGGTGCATCCGTCGACCGCTGTATGAGGGCATGGGGGAAAGGGCTCGGCCCCGGGCACGGCGGCGCGTTGTCGGCGCGGTCGGCGGCACGGGCAGCTCGGCCGCGCCAGCCCGGTTAAATTCGGAAATGCCCCGGTCGAAGTCAACCGTGCCAAAAGTCCGGGCCGGCACAGGCCGTGGCAGCAGGGCCGATCCGGCTACCCTCGCCCGCTTGGACCGTGAGACAATCCTGGATGGCTGCGTGCCAACCGCTTTACCCACGGAGTTCCAATGTCGATCGTCATCCGCGACGTGAGAGAGCATGAGCTCGACTCCGTCCTGGCCCTCAACAACAACGCCGGCCTGGCGATCCTGCCGTTGGATGCCGCCCGGCTGCACCGTTTCTACGAGAACGCCGAATACTTCCGCGTGGCCGAGCGCGACGGCAACCTGGCCGGTTTCCTGGTCGGGTTCGGCAGCGATGCCGACCACGACAGCAGCAACTACGCCTGGTTCCGCGAGCGCTACCCGGACTTCTTCTATATCGACCGCATCGTGGTCGCCAGCCGCCGTCGCGGCGGTGGCGTCGGCCGCGCGTTCTACGCCGACGTGCAGAGCTACGCCGAGCTGCGCTATCCGCAGCTGGCCTGCGAGGTCTTCCTCGAGCACGGCGCCGATGCGGCATTGTTGTTCCATGGCAGCTTCGGCTTTCGCGAAGTCGGCCAGAACACCATGGCCGATGTCGATGTGCGCGCCAGCATGTTGTTGAAGGACATGTGCAGCTTTGGCTGGGTGCGCGAGACCTACGGCAACCAATTGCCGGACGTGCCGTGGGTCGGCCATGCCCGCCAGACCCGGGCCCAGCGCCCCACGGGGACCTGAGCGTGGCGTCGGCGAACCTGGATTTCGAACAGGCAGGCGAACTGAAGATCGGCCAGGTCGGCATCGCCAACCTGCGCGTGCGCACCCTGGACGTGCCGAAACTGGTGCAGGAAATGCGCGACCGCGTCGCCCGCGCACCGAAACTGTTTGGCCGTGCGGCGGTGATCCTGGATTTCGGCGGCCTGTCGCAAGCGCCCGACGCCACCACCGCGCAGGCCCTGCTCGATGGCCTGCGCGATGCCGGCGTGCTGCCGGTGGCGCTGGCCTATGGCACCAGCGAGATCGAACGCCTGTCCGAGGCGCTGGATATCCCGCTGCTGGCCAAGTTCCGCGCCCAGTACGAGCGCATCGAAGGCGGCAGCCCCGCCGCCGCGACCCCACCTCCCCCGCCGCCTCCGCCTGCCCCGGTCGTCGCCGCCCCGGCGCCGGCGTCACGCCCCGGCCGGATGCAGCGCAACGCCGTGCGCTCGGGCCAGCAGGTCTACGCCGACAACGCCGACCTCACGGTGCTGTCCACCGTCGGCGCCGGCGCCGAAGTGATCGCCGACGGCAGCATCCATATCTATGGCAACCTGCGCGGACGTGCCCTGGCCGGTGCGCAGGGCAATACCGAGGCACGGATCTTCTGCCGCGAGTTCAACGCCGAACTGGTCGCCATCGCCGGCCATTACAAGGTGCTGGACGACATTCCCAAGGAACTGCGTGGCAAGGCCGTCCAGGTCTGGCTGGAGCAGGACCAGATCAAGCTTGCTGCGCTGGACTGATGCAGCTCCCAATCAAGACATTCCAGGAGAGTTCCTTTGGCTGAAATCATCGTAGTCACCTCGGGCAAGGGCGGCGTCGGCAAGACCACCACCAGCGCGAGCCTGGCCTGCGGGCTGGCGCGGCGCGGCAAGAAGGTCGCGGTCATCGACTTCGACGTGGGCCTGCGCAATCTCGACCTGATCATGGGCTGCGAGCGCCGCGTGGTGTACGACTTCGTCAACGTGGTCCACGGCGAGGCGACGCTGAAGCAGGCGCTGATCAAGGACAAGCGCTTCGACAGCTTGTTCGTGCTGGCCGCCTCGCAGACCCGCGACAAGGATGCGCTGACCACCGAGGGCGTGGAGAAGGTCCTCAAGGACCTGGCTGCCGACGGCTTCGACTACATCGTCTGCGACTCGCCGGCCGGCATCGAAAAGGGCGCGTTCCTGGCGATGTATTTCGCCGACCGCGCAGTAGTGGTGGTCAACCCGGAAGTGTCTTCGGTGCGCGACTCGGACCGCATCATCGGCCTGCTCGACTCCAAGACCCGCAAGGCCGAGGGCGGCCAGAACGTGCCGGCCTTCCTGCTGCTGACCCGCTACAGCCCCTCGCGCGTGGAAGCCGGCGAAATGCTCTCGATCACCGACGTGGAGGAAGTGCTCGGCTTGAAGGCCATTGGCGTCATCCCCGAATCGGGCGACGTGCTCAACGCCTCCAACAAGGGCGAGCCGGTGATCCTCGACGCCGAATCCCCCGCCGGCCAGGCCTACGATGACGCGGTCGCCCGCATCATTGGCGAAGAGCGGCCGATGCGCTTCATCTCGGTCGAGAAGAAGGGATTCTTCAGCAAGCTGTTCGGAGGCTGAGCCATGGGACTGCTCGACTTTCTCAAGAGCAAGAAGAACACCGCCGAAACGGCCAAGAACCGCCTGCAGATCATCATCGCGCAGGAACGCAGCCAGCGTGGCGGCCCGGACTACCTGCCGCTGCTGCAGCGCGAGCTGCTGGAAGTGATCAAGAAGTACGTCAACATCGACGCCGACGCGGTCAAGGTCGACCTGATCAAGGACGGTCACAACGACGTGCTCGATATTTCCGTGGCGTTGCCGGAAGACCCGGAAAAGTAAGCCCGACGGCGCCGGCCACCTGCCGGCGCCGCCTTCGCAGGACACGCAGTTGCACGCCGCCGCCCCCGAACCCATCGTCACCCGCCTGGCCGACATCGATTTCGATGCCGCTGCCGCCTTGCTTGCCTGCCATGGCCTGCAGCTGCAGCGGGTTGCCGATGGCGCGCCAATACCCGGTAGTTACTGGGGCGAGCCGGAGGCCGGCATCATTGGCTGCGAGGTTTACGTGCGCGGCGATACGCCGGTGCATTCGATGCTGCACGAAGCCTGCCACCTGATAGTGCTGCCGCCCGAGCGGCGCGCGCAGGTGCATACCGACGCCACCGATTCGGTCGAAGAAGAAGACGCCACCTGCTACCTGCAGATCGTGCTGGCCGAGGCCTTGCCCGATGTCGGCAGCGCACGCTTGATGGCCGACATGGACGCGTGGGGTTACACCTACCGGCTGGGTTCGACCCGGGCGTGGTTCGAACAGGACGCCGACAATGCACGCGACTGGTTGCTGAAGCACGCGTTACTGCCGCGCTGATTCCTGCTGCCAGCATGCGGCTGCAGAGGCCGCGCTCCAACGACGACTGAATGACCATGGATCTTTAACGCGATCGGTGTCGTTGCGCGGATGCTTGCCGGCAACGCGACGCCGATCATCGCCGCGTCCTCGGTTTCCATGATCACCACATGATCTCTGCTGCACCGTCCGGTTCCCCGCACCCTTCCGCTCCACTCGATCCGCCCTCGTTGCTCACCCACCTCTGGCTGCCCTCGCTTGCGCTACTGGTGCTGAGCTATGGGCTGATGGCCCAGGGCGGTGACCAGGCCCTGGCCGATGCGCTGTACCGCCTCCAGGGCGGCCAATGGCGCTGGCAGGACGTCTGGCTGACCGAGCAACTGCTGCACCGTGGTGGGCGCATGGCCAGCGTGGGCGCCGGGCTGCTGCTGATCGCTGCCGCGGTTCGCGCCTGGCGCCGACCCAGGGGTGCCTGGCGCTGGCCTCTGACGACCCTGGCCGCGAGCATTGCCCTGTCCACCGCCCTGGTGTCGCGATTGAAGGCGTGGACCCAGGTGGACTGCCCGTGGGACCTGCTGCGCTATGGCGGTGATCGGCCGCTACTGGGTCTGTTCGAGGCCAACCCCGCCGGCCAGGCATCTGGCTGTTTTCCGGCTGGCCACGCCAGCGCCGGGTACGCCTGGGTCGGGCTGTACTTCTTCGCCCGCGCCACGCGCCCGCAATGGCGTTGCGCAGGGCTGGCGATCGGACTGCTGGCCGGCCTACTGTTCGGGTTCTGCCAACAACTGCGTGGCGCGCATTTCCTCTCCCACGACCTGTGGTCCCTGGCCGTGTGCTGGGGCGTGCCGCTGGCCCTGTTCCGCTGGATGCCGCAGGCACCGGTCGTGCAGGAGGGCGCATGATCGGCCGCCTCCGTTCCATGCTCGCCGCGCCTTGCGCGCAGGTTAACCGCTGCTGGCGCTGCCGGCCGCAACTATCGGTCGAAGCACTGCTGCTGGCGACCAGCCTGTTCTTCGCGCTGGCCTGCAATGCCTCCTTCTGGCGCGCCGCACTGTCTTGGAGCAACGGCGGCGTCTTGTTCACCGCCTGCCTGCTGGTCCTGCTGGTGGCGATCCATGCCTTCGTGCTGGGCCTGCTGGTATGGCGCTGGAATGCCAAGGCCGTGCTCGGTGCCTTGATCCTGTGCGCGGCGCTGGCGGCGCACTACATGGGCCGCTACCAGGTCTATATCAACGCCGAAATGCTGCGCAACGTGCTGCACACCGACTCGAACGAGTCGCGTGAACTGATCACCCCGGCGCTGGCAGTTGCACTGTTGTTCTTCGCGGTCTTGCCCGGCGTGGTGTTGTGGCGAATCCGTTTGCGCAAACGCAAGGTCGGGCGCGCCTTGCTGATCCGGCTCGGCTTCCTCGCCGCGGCCGCGGTCTCCGGCCTCGGCGCTGCCCTGCTGTGCTTCCAGGACCTGTCGGCGTTGATGCGCAACCATCACGAGATCCGCTACCTGGCCACGCCGATCAACGTGCTGGCGGCGACACGCTCGATCCTGAAGTCCGCCACGTCCACGCCAAGCGGGCCCAAGCGCGCGCTCGAAGACGATGCAGCCGCAACCCTGCGTGCACCCGGCACACGGCCGCGGCTGCTGGTCATCGTGCTGGGCGAAGCAGCACGGGCGCAGAACTGGGGCCTCAATGGCTATGCCCGCCAGACCACGCCGGTACTGGCCACGGTCGAGGGCCTGGTCAACTTTCGCGACATGCATGCGTGTGGCACCAGTACCGAGGTCTCGGTGCCGTGCATGTTCTCTCCGCTTGG
>DATLJF010000216.1:0-8463 GCA_035539015.1 Stenotrophomonas sp.
CTCAAAGCGATGACCGGCATCGGTGTGCAAGCCAAACTTGCGGCCGCGGCCCATGATCGCCGCCGGCTGGAAATGGGCCGCTTCGAGGAAGACGTTGCCGGTGGCGTCGGTGACGCGGGTATCGAAGCCGCCCATCAAGCCCGCCAAGCCGACCGGACGGTCGGCGTCGGCGATGACCAGGAAGCTGTCGTCCAGGGTCACGTCGCGGCCATCGAGCAGCTTCAGGGTTTCGCCGCTGCGCGAACGGCGCGCAGCGATCGGGCCCTTCAGCGTGTCCAGGTCGTAAGCGTGCATCGGCTGGCCCAGCTCGAGCATGACGTACTGGGTGATGTCGACCAGCAGCGAGACCGGGCGCACGCCACTGCGGCGCAAGCGCTCGACCATCCATACTGGCGTCCGCGCGGACGCGTCGATGCCTTCGATCACGCGGCCGCAGAACCGCGGCGCTTCGGCGCCGGCCTGCAATTCGACCGCCAGCGTGCGCGCCGAAGTGGCCGCCACCGGCGCGATCTCCATCGCCACCACTTCGCTGCCGCAGGCGGCGGCCACGTCGTAGGCAATGCCGCGCACGCTGAAGCAATCGGCGCGGTTCGGGGTCAGCTTGATCTCGATGCTGGCGTCGGGCAGGCCGAGATAATCGACCAGCGGCTGGCCTATCGGCGCATCGTCCGGCAGTTCGAACAGGCCCGAAGCATCGCTGTCCAGGCCCAGTTCCTTGGCCGAGCACAGCATGCCGTTGGACTCCACGCCACGCAGCTTGGCTGGCTTGATCTTCAGCTCGCCGATCTGCGCGCCCACCAGTGCCAACGGCGCGACCAGGCCCGGGCGCGCATTCGGCGCGCCGCAGACAATCTGCAGCAGTTCGCCGGCGCCGGCATCGACCTGGCACACCTGCAGGCGGTCGGCCTCGGGGTGGCGCACCGCTTCAACGATGCGTGCCACAACCACTTGGGCCAACCCATTGCCCAGCGGCGTGACCTCTTCCACCTCCAGGCCGATGGCGGTCAGGGTGGCAGCCAACGCGTCGCGGTCGGCATCGGTCGGGACGTGGCTGCGCAGCCAGTTTTCAGAAAATTTCATGGGAAGCCGGAACCAGGATTCGAAGGGAGGGTCGTGCGCTCAGGCGAACTGGCGCAGGAAGCGCACGTCGTTCTCGAAGAACGCGCGCAAATCATTCACTCCATAGCGCAGCATCGCGAAGCGCTCCACGCCCAGGCCGAAGGCGAAGCCGGTGTAGCGCTCCGGGTCGATGCCGACATTGCGCAGCACGTTCGGGTGGACCATGCCGCAGCCGAGCACTTCCAGCCAACGGGTGCTGCCATCGGGCTGCTGCCAGGCGATATCCACTTCCGCGCCAGGCTCGACGAACGGGAAGTAGCTCGGGCGGAAGCGCATCTCGAAGTCGCGCTCGAAGAACGCGCGCACGAATTCGGCCAACGTGCCCTTGAGGTCTGCGAAGGTGGAATGCTCGTCGACCAGCAGGCCTTCGACCTGGTGGAACATTGGCGAATGGGTCTGGTCGCTGTCGCTGCGGTAGACCTTGCCGGCGGCGATCATCCGCAGCGGCGGCGCGTGCTCGCCCATGTAGCGCACCTGCACGCCCGAGGTGTGCGTGCGCAGCAGGCGGCCGTCGCCGAAATAGAAGGTGTCGTGCATGGCGCGCGCCGGGTGATGCGGCGGGAAGTTCAGCGCCTCGAAGTTGTGCCAGTCGTCCTCGATCTCCGGGCCATCGGCAAGTTCATAGCCGAGCCGGGCGAAGATGCCGGTGATGCGTTCCAGGGTGCGGCTCACCGGATGCAGGCCGCCGCGTTCCTCGCGCCGCCCGGGCAGGCTGATGTCGATGCGCTCACCGGCCAGGCGTGCGTCCAGCGCGGCGGCGTCGAGCACCTGGCGACGCTGCGCCAGCGCTTCGGAAACTGCGTCGCGGGCCAGGTTGATCGCCTCGCCGGCGGCCTTGCGCTGCTCAGCCGGCAACGCGCCGAGCTGCTTGAGCTGCGCGGTGATGCTGCCGCTTTTGCCCAGCAGGGCCACGCGCAGGTGTTCCAGTTGCTCGGGCGCCTGCGCCGCGGCGATATCCGCCAGCGCTTGTCCGGTCAGGGTTTCGATCTCGCTCATGGGCTGTGCAATGTCCCGCTGTCAGTCGATGGCCGCGTTGCCTTGCGGCATGGCCAGCTTGCGCCGGCACAAAAAAAATGGGGAAGGACTCGCGCCCTTCCCCATGCATGTGTCCATTCCTGGACGCCCGCGCGTTGCGCAGGCGGCCGGGACGACTTATGCCGCCAGTGCGCCCTTTGCCTTTTCAGCCAGCGCCGCAAAACCCGCCGCATCGTGCACGGCGATGTCTGCCAGCACCTTGCGGTCCAGGGTGATGCCAGCCTTCAGCAGGCCGTTCATGAAACGGCTGTAGCTCAGGCCGTTGATGCGGGCAGCCGCATTGATGCGGGTGATCCACAGCGAACGGAAATTGCGCTTCTTCTGCTTGCGGCCGATGTAGGCGTACTGCTGCGCCTTGATGACCGCCTGCTTGGCGACGCGGAAGACCTTGCGACGGGCATTGTAGTAGCCCTTCGCGAGAGTCAGGATTTTCTTGTGCCGGCGACGCGCCTGCACACCACGCTTTACTCGTGCCATGGGTCAGTCCTCAGAGGTAGGGAAGCATGCGGTTCAGACGGCCTGCATCCTCGGCACGAACATGGTTCGTCTGCCGCAGGTTGCGCTTCCGCTTGGTCGCTTTCTTCGTGAGGATGTGGCTACGGTTGGCGTGGCCAGCCTTGTACTTGCCGGAGGCGGTCTTGCGGAAACGCTTGGCCGCCGCCCGGTTGGTCTTGATCTTGGGCATTGCTATGTCCTTGATGATGTTTTGTCACTGACCAGGGCGGTGGCCTGCGCCACGCTTTCCATCCATGCCCTCGCCTGCTTGTAAGCTCTTGATTCCAATGGAACAACAGCCTGTCCTGTCACCGTTTGCACGGCATCCCCGACGAATCCGGCCGGCCATTATGCCTGCCCGGGGAATGTCTTGCAAATCAGCGGGTTCTGGCGAGCCAGGCCCTTCGGCCGGCCCGCATGGCCGACGGCAGCAGCCGCCGGCCCAAGCCGTCAGGTCTTCTTCTTCGGCGCGATCATCATGACCATCTGCCGGCCTTCCAGGCGCGGGCGCGATTCGATCACGATGTCTTCGCCGAGGTCGCCTTCGATCCGCGCCGCCATTTCGCGGCCCAGCTCCTGATGGCTCATTTCGCGGCCACGGAAGCGGATGTTGACCTTGACCTTGTCGCCTTCTTCCAGGAAGCGGCGCATGTTGCGCAGCTTGATCTGGTAGTCGCCCTCGTCCGTGACCGGACGGAACTTCAGCTCCTTGATCTCGACCTGCTTGGTCTTCTTCTTGGCCTCGTTGGCCTTCTTCTGCATTTCGAACTTGAACTTGCCAAAGTCCATGATCTTGCAGACCGGCGGGTCGGCCTGAGGCTGGATCTCGACCAGGTCCAGACCTTCCTCTTCCGCCTTCGCCAGCGCTTCGTCGCGCGACAACACGCCAATCATTTCACCGTCGCTGCCGATCACACGGACCCGCGGCACCCGGATTTCCTGATTTTTGCGATTCTGTTTGTTGTCAGTTGTACTGATGTTGCAATCTCCCAGGGGAATCGAACCGGCACTTCCGGATCATCCAGACGGCCGGGGTTTGGCTTACGCGGCGTGCTCGGCGCGCAGGCGTTCGGCGAAGACTTCCAGGGACATCGTGCCCAAATCCTCGCCCGAACGGGTGCGTACCGCAACGGCGCCGTTTTCCTTCTCGCGATCGCCCACCACCAGCAGGTAGGGGACGCGTTGCAACGTATGCTCGCGAATCTTATAGCCGATCTTCTCGTTCCGCAAATCGGCCTGGACCCGGAAACCTTGATTTGCAAGGCTTTTCCGAACCGATTCAACGTATTCAGCCTGGGCATCGGTGATATTGGCCACCACCACCTGCACCGGGGCCAGCCAGGCCGGGAACGAACCGGCATGGTGCTCGATCAGGATGCCCAGGAAGCGCTCCATCGAGCCGACGATGGCCCGATGCAGCATCACCGGATGCTTTTTCTGGCTGTTTTCATCGACATACTCCGCCCCCAGGCGTCCAGGCATCATGAAATCCACCTGCATCGTGCCCAGCTGCCAGGTCCGGCCGATGGCGTCCTTGAGGTGGTATTCGATCTTCGGGCCGTAGAAGGCGCCCTCGCCCGGCAGCTCCTGCCACTCCACCCCGCAATGCGACAGCGCCGCGCGCAGTGCGCCTTCGGCCTTGTCCCAAGTGGCGTCGTCGCCCAGGCGCTTTTCCGGGCGCAGCGCAATCTTGATCTGGATGTCCTCGAAGCCGAACGCCTGGTACACCGCCAGCGCCTGCTGGTGGAACGCGGTCACTTCGGCCTCGATCTGGCCCTCGGTGCAGAAGATGTGGCCATCGTCCTGGGTGAAGCCGCGCACGCGCAGGATGCCGTGCAGCGCGCCGGAGGGCTCGTTGCGGTGGCAGGAGCCGAATTCGCCATAGCGGATCGGCAGGTCGCGGTAGCTGTGCAGGCCCTGGTTGAACACCTGGACATGGCCCGGGCAGTTCATCGGCTTCACCGCGTAGGTGCGCTTTTCCGACTCGGTGAAGAACATGTTCTCCTGGTAGTTGTCCCAGTGGCCGGACTTCTGCCACAGGGATACGTCCAGGATCTGCGGGCAGCGCACTTCGCCATAGCCGCTGTCGCGGTAGACCTTGCGCATGTACTGCTCCACCACCTGCCAGATCGACCAGCCCTTCGGATGCCAGAACACCAGGCCCGGGGCTTCTTCCTGCAGGTGGAACAGGTCCTGCTGCTTGCCGATGCGACGGTGGTCGCGCATCTCGGCTTCCTCAATGCGCTTGATGTACGCATCGAGCTGCTTCTTGTCGGCCCAGGCGGTGCCGTAGATGCGCTGCAGCTGCTCGTTCTTGGCATCGCCGCGCCAGTAGGCGCCGGAGATCCGGGTCAGCTTGAAAGCCTTGAGGAAGCGCGTGTTGGGCACGTGCGGTCCACGGCACATGTCCACGTATTCCTGGTGGTAGTACATGCCCATCGCCTTGATGTCTTCGGGCATGTCCTCGATCAGGCGCAGCTTGTAGTCCTCGCCGCGGGCCTTGAAGATCTCCACCACTTCCGCGCGCGGGGTCATCTTCTTGATGACGTCGTAATCCTGGGCGATCAACTCGCCCATGCGCTGCTCGATGGCGGCCAGGTCTTCCGGGGTGAACGGACGCTCGGAGTAGATGTCGTAGTAGAAGCCCTCGGCGATGACCGGGCCGATGACCATCTTCACGTCCGGATACAGCTGCTTGACCGCATGGCCGACCAGGTGCGCGCTGGAGTGGCGGATGATCTCCACGCCCTCCTCGTCCTTGGCGGTGATGATGCGCAGCGAGGCGTCGTGGTCGATGACGTCGCTGGCATCGACCAGCACGCCGTCCACGGCGCCGGCAATGGTGGCCTTGGCCAGGCCGGCGCCGATCGACTGGGCGACCTGCATGACGGAGACGGGCTGTTCGAACTCGCGGCGGCTGCCGTCGGGGAGCGTGATGTTGATCATGTGGATGGCTTTCGCTATGCCGGCGGCGCGGGGCCGCGGGCGGGGATCTGAGGGAGTCGGTAGGGCGGCAGGCCGGGACGGACCAAAAAAAGGCGCCACCAGGCGCCGTTGTCACGGGTCCCGGTCGGGATTCAGCGCTGGGCGGTGGTAGTGCTCATGTCGCACGCTCGGCCGGCGTTTTTGCGCAGGCCACCTGGGCTGGTGGAGTCAGGACCGCATGGTAAACCAATCGCGGCGGGCCTGCGCGACCGGCTGAGTACCCGTTGGCAACGGCGTCTGTGGCCGCGGGTGGCGTGGCATGATGCGAAGAGCCGTTTCCGCCGTGCGAACCGATGACAACCAAAGGCAAGGCCACTTCCCTGGACATCGCCTACCTGGCCGGTGTCTCGCAGCCGACGGTCTCGCGGGCCCTGCGCGGCAGCCCGATTGTCAACGAGGAAACCCGGCGGCGGATCCTCAGCATTGCCCGCGAGTTGAACTACAAGGTCGACAAGAACGCCTCCAGCCTGCGCCTGCGCAACGCCGGCACCCTGGCGCTGCTGTTCTTCGAGGACCCGACCCCGGACGACTCGCTGATCAATCCGTTCTTCCACTCGATGCTCGGCTCCATCACCCGCGCCTGCGCCCTGCGCGGCTACGACCTGCTGGTGTCGTTCCAGCAGCTGTCCACGGACTGGCAGGCCGACTACGAAGACAGCAACAAGGCCGACGGCATCATCCTGCTCGGTTACGGCGACTACCACGAGTCACGCCAGCGGCTGCAGCGCCTGGTCGAACAAGGCACGCACTTCGTGCGCTGGGGCGCGGCGCTGCCAGACCAGCCGGGCGTGTCGATCGGCAGCGACAACTTCCAGGGCGGGTTCGACATCACCTCCCATTTGCTGGCGCAGGGGCGGCGGCGGATCGCCTTCCTCGGCCATGCGTCGAGTCACTACCCCGAGTTCCAGGAGCGCTATCGCGGGCACGTGGAGGCGATGCGGGCCGCCGGCGTGGCCGCCGAGCCGGGCTTGCAGTTCGATGCGATTACCACCGAACAATCCGGCCATGAGGCCTGCGCCACCTTGCTGGCGCGCGGCGAGCGCTTCGATGCGGTGTGCGCGGCCAGCGACCTGATCGCGATCGGCGCCATGCGTGCATTGCGCGAGCACGGGCTGCGGGTGCCGGCGGACGTGGCGGTGACGGGCTTTGACGATATCCCGCTGGCCGGCTCGGTATCGCCCTCGCTGACGACGGTGCAGCAGGACACCAAGCAGGCCGGCAGCCTGCTGGTGGACAGCTTGATCGCGCTGATTCGCGGTGAAAGCGCCGAAGGACAGACGATTCCCACGCGGCTGGTGCTGCGGGATTCGTCTCTGGCGTCTTGATGGGCGAGCGCGGCTAACGCTAGTCCCGGGCGACGTCGCGGCGGTCTCGCGCCGCCTGCCTTGCCATCGCCTGGTCCAGTTCCCGGCGCAACCCCGGCTCGCTGACCGGCGCATCCAGCAGGAACACACGCACGCCGTGCGCAGGCACGTCGGCCGTCAACGCGCCCTTGCCCGCGGCGACCGCCGTGCCGTCGAATGCATCGCGCCAGGCGCCGGCTTGCAGGTAGCGGTCGGCGCGCAGCTTGGCCGCGGCACCGCCCTTGTTGAGCATCACCAAGGCAATCTGGGCGACGCCGTCGTGCTCGTACACGCGGTAGAACAGCGCCTGGTCGCCCTGCAGGCGCAGGTTCACCTGCAGCCCACGTTGCAGCGCGGGGGTCTTTTCCCGTAGTTGGGCGATGCGCTGCAACGGCGCAAAGATTGGGCTCTGCGGCGCGGCATCAACCCGTTGCTGGCCGAAATAGGCGCGGTTGCCGGCATGCTCGGCACGGCCGCGCATGAAGCCGGTCTCCGAGCCGTAATAGAGCACCGGAATGCCGCGCGTGGTGAACAGCCAGTTGTGCGCGTCGATGAAGCCGGCATCGCTGGCGTCCAGTCGCGCCATGTCGTGGTTGTCGTAGAAGGTCATCAGCTCGTAAGGGTTGCGATACGGGCCGTCGCCGAGGAACAGCGGCGCGTCCAGCTTCTCGAAGCCGCCGCCGGCGCGGCCAAACACCTCCGACATCGCGCCGCGTTGCGGGAAGTCGAGCACGCTGACGCCGGCGTTGCGCTGCCAGGTGTGCCTGGCAATGGACGTGGCGTCATAGTCGAAGGCTTCGCCGAACATGAAGAAACCCGGCTTCTGCGCGCGGATGCGGGCACTGAAAGCGTGCCAGAAGCGGTCCGGCAACCAGGCGATCGTGTCGATGCGAAAGGCATCGGCGCCCTGCCCCAGCCACTGCAGGTAGGCACCGGCCAGGTAGTCCAGTACCGCCGGGTTGTCCTGGTTGAAGTCGGCCAGCTCGGCGAGGTTGCCGTCGAAAATCGAGCCGCTCTCGGCATCCACCGCGCCAACGTTGTTGTAGAACGCGTGCAGCGGGTTGTGCCTGGGATCGAGCTTCTGTGGCGGCAGGTTCTGGTGGTCGGCCAGCAACCGGCCATCGCGATCGAATATTTGCCCGAACTTGGCCTGCGGGCGGGTCATGGTGAATGCCGGCGAGCCGTGGTTGCCGACGATGTCCAGCACCACCTTGAGGTCCTGTGCGTGCATGGCGCGGGTGAAGCCGGCGAAGTCCAGGCCCGGGCTCGGCAGGTGTTCGTCGAGCTGGTAGAAGTTGACGCCCCAGTAGCCGTGGTAGCCGGTCTTGCCGTTATCGCTCAGGGTGCTGCTGCAGCTCACCGGGCTGCCGCCGCTGAACGGCTCGTCCGGGTTGTCGATGATCGGCGTGATCCACACCGCGCCGAAACCGAGGGCGCGGATGTAGGGCGCGTTGTCGACCACGCCCTTGAAGTCGCCGCCGAGGTA
>DATLJF010000217.1:0-13234 GCA_035539015.1 Stenotrophomonas sp.
GAACCGCGAGCAGGGCAATGCGTTCCTGGCCAAGAACAAGACCGAGAAGGGCGTGGTCACCACTGCCTCGGGCCTGCAGTACATGGTGCTGCGCCAAGGCAGCGGCGAGCGTCCGACGCCGTCGAGCAAGGTGCGGGTCAACTACGAAGGCAAGCTGCTCGACGGCCATGTCTTCGACAGTTCCTACGAGCGCGGCGAGCCGGTGGAATTCGGCTTGAACCAGGTCATCAAGGGCTGGAGCGAAGGCGTTTCGCTGATGCCTGTCGGCTCCAAGTATCGCTTCTGGATCCCCTCCAATCTGGCTTATGGTCCGGACGGCATGCCGCAAGGTGGCATCGGTCCTGACGCAACTTTGACGTTTGATGTCGAATTGCTGGGTATCCTGCCGTAACCCCCCACAGGAGATCCCCCCTCCATGCGCGTTGCGATCTTCGGGACCGGCTATGTCGGTCTCGTCACCGGTACCTGTCTGGCAGAAGTAGGACATCACGTGGTCTGTGTCGATATCGACCAGGCCAAGGTGGAAGGTCTCAACAACGGGGTGATCCCCATCTATGAGCCCGGCCTTGAACCCATGGTCAAGGCCAACCACGCCGCCGGCCGCCTGCGTTTCACCACCGACGCGGCCGCGGCGATCGCCCATGGCGAAATCGTGTTCATCGCCGTCGGTACGCCGCCGGATGAAGACGGCAGTGCCGACCTGAAGTACGTGCTGGCGGTGGCTCGCACCATTGGCCAGCACATCGATGGCCCGTCGATCGTGGTCAACAAGTCGACGGTGCCCGTGGGCACCGCCGACAAGGTGCGTGCGGCGATTGCCGGCGAGTTGCAGGCGCGCGGCGTGGACCACGCCTTCGACGTGGTCTCCAACCCGGAGTTCCTCAAGGAAGGCGACGCGGTGGCCGATTGCATGCGGCCGGACCGCATCGTCATCGGTGCCACCCAGCCTTCGGCAGTGGCGCGCATGCGGCGGCTGTATGCGCCGTTCAATCGCAATCGCGACCGCATCGTCGAAATGGACGTGCGCTCGGCCGAACTGACCAAGTACGCGGCCAACGCCATGCTGGCGACCAAGATCAGTTTCATGAACGAGATCGCCAACATCGCCGAGAAGGTCGGCGCGGACGTGGAAAACGTGCGCAAGGGTATTGGTTCTGACCCGCGCATCGGTTGGCACTTCATCTACCCGGGCGCCGGCTACGGCGGCTCTTGCTTCCCCAAGGACGTGCAGGCGTTGGCGAAGACCTCGCAGCAATACGGCCATGAGCCGAAATTGTTGAACGCGGTCGAGGCGGTCAACAACGGCCAGAAGGGTCACCTGTTCGAATTGGTCCAGCAGCATTACGGCCGTGGCCAGGCCGCGAGCATTGCCGGCAAGACCTTCGCGGTGTGGGGCCTGGCGTTCAAGCCCAACACCGACGACATGCGCGAAGCGTCCAGTCGCCGCCTGCTGGCCCAGCTATGGGAAGCCGGGGCGAGGGTGCGCGCCTATGATCCGGAAGCCACGCATGAGGCGCAGCGGATCTTCGGTGAGCGCGAGGACCTGCACTTTTGCAGCACGGCCGCCGAAGCACTGGAAGGTGCCGATGCGCTGGTGGTGGTGACCGAATGGAAGCAGTTCCGCAGCCCGGACTTCTCCCGCCTCAAGGCGGCGCTGAAGGACGCGGTGGTGTTCGACGGCCGCAATCTCTACGAGCCGGCCGAGATAGAATCTGCGGGCCTGGCCTACTATGCGATTGGTCGCGGCCGCTCGGTCCACGGAAACCCTTTCGATGCATGAAGCCGTACCCCACGACCAGGCGCTGGAAACGCGCCTGGTCGAACTTGAAATGCGCTTGTCCTTCCAGGAACACGCGCTGGCCGAGCTCAGCGAGGCCCTGGCCGATGCGCGCATGACCGGTGCGCGCAACGCCGAAACGATCCGCCACCTGCTCGAAGATCTCGGGCGGGTGCGCAACGCGCTCAATGCCGACCCGGCGGATGAACCGCCGCCGCCGCATTATTGAGCCTGGCCTTACTCCTCGCCTTAAGATCCACCCGCCATGAGCGATACCCTCCGCGACCAGCTGCTGGGCCTGGGCTTTAAGCCCGCGCCCAAACCCGAGCGCAAGCCCGAAGCCAGACCCGCCGCGCGCCCGCACGGCGGCAAGCCGGCGCACGCCGGTAAGCCTGGCCAGGACGGCAGGCGCCAGGGCGACAACAAACACGGCACCGGCAAGCCCGGGCAGGGACGGCCGGCACAGGCCGGCCGCGGTCCGGGCCCGCAAGGCCGCGGTGGTGCGCCCGGTAGCGGCAAGCCGCAACGCTCGCGCGAGGAGATCGACCTGGCCAAGGCCTACGCGATTCGTGCCCAGCGCGAGAAGGACGAGCGCATCGAAGCCGAGCGGCGCAAGCAGGAAGAGGCGCGCCAGCGCCGCGAAGCGCGGGCCAAGCTCGAAGAAATGCTGAAGGACAAGTCGCTCAACGATCCCAACGCCGATATTGCCCGCCATTTCCCTTATGGTGGCAAGATCAAGCGCGTCTATGTCAATGCCGAACAGCTCAAGGCGCTCAATGCCGGCGAGCTGGGCGTGTTGCAACTCAATGGCCGCTATGTGCTGGTGACCGCGGCGGTGTTGCTGGAAGCCGAAGCGGTATTTGCGCCGTCGGTCGCGCTGAAGGTGGACCCGAACGCACCGGCCGACGAAGACCCGTACGCAGACCCCCAGTACCAGGTGCCTGACGACCTGGTCTGGTAAGCGCCGGTTGCACATGTCCTGGCGCCGCGCGCCAGGCTAGGATTGTTGTTTGCCACGCGCCGCCCCGGCTGCGTGCGTGCACATGGATGCGGCGAAATGAGTTTGGGAACGGCGCGGACATCGACGCAAGCTGCGGGCTACCTGGCCCATGTCGATGGCCTGCGCGCGCTGGCGGTGCTGGCGGTGCTCGCCTATCACCTCGATCCCCGCTGGTTGCCGGGTGGCTTCACTGGCGTGGACGTGTTCTTCGCCATTTCCGGATTCGTGGTCAGTGCATCGGTCGACCGCTTGCCGCTGGCTTCCACCGGCGGCGAGTTGCTGCGTTTCTATGCACGCCGAATGCGGCGCATCGCACCGGCGTTGCTGGCCTGCCTGCTGGGCACCGCGCTGGCGACGATGCTCTTCATCCCCGAATCGTGGCTGAGCGAGACCAGCACCAAGACCGGGCGCTTTGCTTTCATCGGCTTCAGCAATTGGGTATTGGCGCAAACCGGCAGCGACTATTTTTCCCCGCGGGTCGACTTCAACCCTTATACCCACACCTGGTCGCTGGGCGTTGAGGAGCAGTTCTACCTGGTATTCCCGCTGCTGTTCCTGGCCTGGCGGCGCGGCGGGCGCGGCCGGGCCTGGAGCACGGCGTTGTTTGCCTGCGCTACCCTGGGCTCGCTGTTCTACGCGATCTGGCAGGCTGCTTTGCCGGGGCGCGAAGTGGCCAGCTTCTACATGACCACCACGCGCTTCTGGCAGCTGGGCCTGGGCGTGTTGCTCTACCAGTTACTGGCGTTGCGCCGCGCTGGCGCCGAACCGTTGTTCGCCCGCGGCCTGGCGATGCCGCGCATCGTGCGTACCGTGCTGCTGGGCGTGGCCGCGCTGCTCTTGGGCTGGGGTTTGTGGACCGCTCGAGCGGGGCGCTCGCCGTGGCCCGATGGCCTGGCGCCAGTGCTCGGTACCCTGGCCCTGGTCGTGCTGCTGCATCGCCACGCCGACGGTGCGTTGGGCCGGCTATTGTCGGCCCGGCCGGTAGTCGCGCTGGGGCTGCGCTCTTACTCGCTCTACCTGTGGCATTGGCCGGTACTGGTGCTGCTGCGCTGGACCATCGGCCTGGAGCCCTGGCCGCACAAGGTGTTGGCCGTTGGCGCCAGCCTCGCCCTGGCGGCCGCTTCCTATCGCTGGATCGAGCTGCCGTGGCGGCGCGGGCGCGCCCTGGATGCGCGCGCCGGACGCGTTATCGGCACCGGGCTCGTGGTGCTGGTGCTGGGCGCCGGCGTGCAGTCCGCGCTGGCCGAGAACCTGGGCCGCTACCTGTCGCTAAGCACGGTGACGCGCCATCCGCTGGACTGGTACGCCTACGCTGCCGGGCTGCCGCGTGAGTTCCCGCACTGCCGCCAGGCCACCCAGACGTACACGATTGCAGGGACTCGCGCGCGCATCTTCTCGCGTGGCGAGTGCGACCTGCCACCGGGCAACGGCCGCGCGCTATTCGTACTCGGCGACTCGCACGCCATTGCCTACAACGAACTGCTGCGCCGTCAGGCCGTGCTCGCCGGCGGGCCGGTCCATCTGTACTCGATGGGCGGTTGCGCGGTGGCGCCGCTGGCGCCGGGCGCCAGCCACGACCCGGGATGCGTCGCCTTCCTCGAAGCGGCGCTGGCCGACGTCGCTACACGCGCTCGCCCGGGCGACGCGCTGCTGCTGCCAGGATTGCGGGTCGCGCGCTTGGTGGGCGAATTCGAACACCACTCGCTGCAGGACAATCTCGCGGCGCTCAGCGGCGACGCCGAGCGTGCCAGTCGTGATGCGCAGGTGTTGGCCACGGTGAGGCAACTGGCGCCGCTGGCCGCACAGGGCGTGCGCATCGTGTTCGAAGCGCCCAAGCCGGTATTGCCGGCGCCGCCCTACCGCTGCGCGGACGGCTTCAACCGCGACAACGCGGTCTGTAGCGGCGGGCTGTGGATCGACCGCGCGACGGCCGAGGCCTATCGTGCGCCGGCGCTGCAAGCGCTTCGGGAGATCGCCGCGCGCCTGCCCGGCGCCAGCGTGTGGGACCCCTTGCCAGTGCTATGCACGGCGCAGCGCTGCAGCGCCTTCCGGGGCGGCAGGCCGCTGTACTTCGACGGCGACCATCTGAGCGGCTACGGCAACCGCGTACTGCTACCGTCCTTGCAGGCCTTCCTCGACATGCCACCGCACCCGGCGCGCGCTCGCTGAGGGGCGCGGGATCTACTCCGGATCGTAGTCCAGGTTCGATGCCAGCCAGCGCTCGGCCTGGACCAACTCCACGCCTTTGCGGCGTGCGTAATCGGTCACCTGCTCGCGCGACAGGCGTCCCACGACAAAGTACTGGCTGCGCGGGTGGCTGAAGTAATAACCCGACACCGCCGCTGTCGGCAGCATGGCAAAACTCTCGGTCAAGGTCATGCCGGTATGGCCGGTGGCATCGAGCAGCGCGAACAGGGTCTGCTTCTCGCTGTGCTCGGGGCAGGCCGGGTAGCCTGGGGCTGGCCGGATGCCGCGGTACTGTTCGGCGATCAGGGCTTCATTATCGAGTGTCTCATCGTGGGCATAGCCCCAGTACTCGGTGCGTACGCGCTGGTGCAGGCGCTCGGCCAACGCTTCGGCCAGGCGGTCGGCCAGGGCCTTGAGCAGGATGGCGTTGTAGTCATCATGCGCGGCTTCGAAGCGGGCCACGTGCGCGTCGATGCCGATCCCGGCGGTGACCGCGAACGCGCCGATCCAGTCCTGGCGTCCGCTGTCCGCCGGCGCGATGAAATCGGCCAGGCAGAAGTCCGGGCGGTCGGCCGGCTTGTCGACCTGTTGGCGCAGGAAGTGCAGGGTGGTATCGCCAGCCTCGGTACGCACCCGCACATCGTCGCCGACAGCATTGGCAGGCCATAGCCCGAACACGGCGCGTGCGGTAAGCCATTTCTCGCTGACGATCGTGTCCAGCATCGCGCGGGCATCGCGGTACAGCTCGCTGGCCTGGCTGCCGACGATCTCGTCTGTGAGGATCGCCGGGTACTTACCGGCCAGTTCCCACGCCTGGAAGAACGGCGTCCAGTCGATCAGCGGCACCAGGTCCTTGAGCGGATAGTCGTCCAGTACGTGCAGGCCCGGTCGCTTCGGCGCCGGCGGCACGTATTGGTCCCAACCGCCCTCGAAGCGCTGCGCCCGCGCGTGTTGCAGCGAAACCAGGCGCTTGGCGTCGCCACGGTTGCGGTGACGCTGGCGGATCTCTGCATAGTCGGCGTCGTTGGCGGAAACGAACGCGGCGCGCAGGTCGCGCGAAATCAACGATTGCGCTACGCCCACCGCGCGCGAAGCGTCTTTCACCCACACCGTGGGCGCGCTGTAATGCGGATCGATCTTCAAGGCGGTATGTGCGCGCGAGGTGGTGGCCCCGCCGATCAGCAGCGGAATATCGAACTGCTGGCGCTGCAACTCGCGCGCCACGTGCGACATCTCTTCCAGCGACGGGGTGATCAGGCCGGACAGGCCGATCAGGTCGGCATTCTCGGCCCGGGCGCGGTCGAGGATGGTCTGCGCCGGCACCATCACCCCGAGGTCGACGACCTCGAAGTTGTTGCAGGCCAGGACCACGCCGACGATGTTCTTGCCGATGTCATGCACATCGCCCTTGACCGTGGCCATGATGATCTTGCCGTTGGAACGGCTGGCGCCATCGCCGGCGGCCTTGGCCGCTTCAATGAAGGGCAGCAGGTAGGCGACTGCCTTCTTCATCACCCGCGCCGATTTCACTACCTGCGGCAGGAACATCTTGCCCGCACCGAACAGGTCGCCGACCACGTTCATGCCGTCCATCAGCGGGCCTTCGATCACGTCCAGCGGCCGGCTCGACTGCTGCCGCGCCAGCTCGGTGTCCTCTTCGACGAAGGCATCGATGCCATGCACCAGCGCGTGCGCCAGGCGCTGGGCCACCGGCTTGTCGCGCCAGGCCAGGTCCTCCACCTGGGCGGCGCCCTTCTTGCCCTTGTAGCGTTCGGCGATTTCCAGCAGGCGCTCGGTGGCGTCCTTGCGGCGGTTGAGCACCACGTCCTCGACCCGCTCGCGCAGGTCCGGCTCCAGGTCGTCGTAGATCGGCATGGCGCCGGCATTGACGATGCCCATGTCCATGCCAGCGGCAATGGCGTGGTAGAGGAATACCGAGTGGATCGCCTGGCGCACCGGCTCGTTGCCGCGGAAGGAGAACGAGACGTTGGAGACGCCACCGGAGATATGGCAGTGCGGCAACGTGCGCTTGATGATGCGCGTGGCTTCGATGAAGTCCACCGCGTAGTTGTCGTGTTCCTCGATGCCGGTGGCGACGGCGAAGATGTTGGGGTCGAAGATGATGTCCTGCGGCGGGAAACCGACCTGCTCGGTGAGGATGCGGTAGGCGCGCGTGCAGATCTCCACCTTGCGCGCGCAGGTGTCGGCCTGGCCGGCTTCGTCGAAGGCCATCACCACCGCGGCGGCGCCGTAGCGCAGCACCTTGCGCGCGTGTTCGATGAACTGTGCTTCGCCTTCCTTGAGCGAAATCGAATTGACCACGCTCTTGCCCTGCAGGCACTTCAGCCCGGCCTCGATCACACTCCACTTCGAGGAGTCGACCATCACCGGGATTCGGGCGATATCCGGCTCGGACATGATCAGGTTGAGGAAGCGCGTCATCGCCTTTTCGGAGTCGATCAGGCCCTCGTCCATGTTGACGTCGAGGATCTGCGCGCCGTTGGCGACCTGCTGCCGCGCCACTTCCACCGCTTCTTCGTAGCGCTCCTCCTTGACCAGCTTGCGGAACTGCGCGCTGCCGGTGACGTTGGTGCGCTCGCCGATGTTGACGAACAGCAGGTCCGGGGTGATGACCAGGGGTTCGAGGCCAGACAGGCGGGTAGGGCGAGGTAGGGGCATTGGTGCGGGGAGTCCAGAAATTCGGGGAGACAGCGGGGCGGTGCGCGCTCAGGCCGCCTGTTCGAGCGCCTCGGGCAGCCGCCGCGGCGGCACCCCGCGGACAGCCTCGGCGATCGCGCGGATATGTGCCGGGGTGGTGCCACAGCAGCCGCCGACGATGTTGAGCAGGCCGGCGGTGGCAAACTCGTGCAGCGTGGCGGCCATTTCCTCGGGCGTCTCGTCGTACTCGCCGAAGGCGTTGGGCAGGCCGGCGTTCGGGTGCGCACTGACGTAGGCCTCGGCGACGGTGGCCAGGGTCTCCACGTGCGGGCGCAAGTCGCGCGCACCGAGCGCGCAATTGAGCCCGACCGACAGCGGCCGGCCGTGCGCGACCGAGGCGTAGAAGGCTTCGGCGGTCTGCCCGGACAGGGTGCGGCCGGACGCATCGGTAATCGTGCCGGAGATCATCACCGGCAGGCGGCCGCCGCGCGCATCGAACACTTCCTCGATCGCGTACAGCGCGGCCTTGGCATTGAGCGTGTCGAAGATGGTCTCGACCATGATCGTGTCGGCGCCGCCGTCGATCAGGCCCTCGATCGCCTCGCGGTAGGTGCCGCGCAGCTCATCGAAACTGGTGTTGCGAAAGCCCGGGTCGTTGACATCCGGGCTGATCGAGGCGGTGCGGCTGGTCGGGCCGAGCACACCGATGACAAAGCGCGGCTTGTCCGGCGTGGTCGCTTCGATGGCATCGCAGCACTGCCGTGCCAACGCCGCGCCGGCCTTGTTGAGTTCGTACACCAGGTGCTCGAGGTGATAGTCGGCCTGGCTGACCGAGGTCGCGTTGAAGGTGTTGGTTTCGACCATGTCCGCGCCGGCTTCGAGATAGGCGGTGTGGATGCCGCCGATCACGTCTGGGCGGGTCAGCAGCAACAAGTCGTTGTTGCCTTTCAGGTCGTGGCCACAGCCCTGGCCATGCACGTGGCCGGCCTGGCTGTCGAAGCCGCCGGCGAAGCGCTCGCCACGGTAGTCCGGCTCTTCCAGGTGGTGGCGCTGGATCATCGTGCCCATCGCCCCATCGATGATGAGGATGCGTTCGCGCAGGGCGCGGGCGAGTTTGTCGGCGCGGTCCGGGTGCAACCAGGGCAGGGTCGAGCTCATCGTGTTCTCCGGCTCAGGGCTTGGTGGCGATCAGCGAGATCACTTCGAAATGCGGCGGGCGCTTTTCGCGCGTCACGGTTTCCAGGCTCGACACGTCCAGCCCAGCTTTCTCGGCGAACTTGCGCAGTTCCTTGACGCTGAAGCCCAGGTTGACGTGGCCGTAGGCTTCCACCGCGTTGCGGTGCTCGTGCTTGGCCAGGCTGCACAACAGCAGCCGCCCGCCGGGACGCAGGACGCGCGCGCCCTCGGCCACGGCCTCGGCCGGACGTGCGGCGTAGGTCAGCGCGTGCATCAGCACCACCAGGTCGAAACTGCGTTCGGCAAACGGCAGTGCGTGCATATCGCCTTCGCGCACTTCCACGTTCGCCAGGCGGCGCAGGCGCTCGCTGGCCGCGGCGACCACGCGCGCGCTGGTGTCGATGCAGATGTAGCGCCGTGCGTGCGGTGCCAGCAATTCGGCCAGCACGCCGTCGCCGGACGCGATGTCCAGCACGTCGCCGCTCTCCAGCAGCGGCAGCGCGCTGCGTGCCAGGGCTTCCCAGGTGCGGCCGGGGGAATAGTGGCGTTCCATGTCGCCGGCCACCGAATCGGCCCAGTTCTGGTCCGAAGCGCGCATCGCCAGCACGCCGGCGACGCGCTCGGCGTCCTGGCGCAGCAGCGGATCGTCGCTGCCATTGCTCAGCGCCTGCCACAGCGAGCGCTGCGCCGGGTCGATGGCGGCCTCATCAAAGCGGTAGTAGGCCGAGACGCCGGCGCGACGGTCGCGTACCAGCCCGGCTTCCTTGAGCTTGGCCAGGTGGGTGGACACGCGCGGCTGCGCCAGCCGGGTAATGGCCGACAACTCGGCCACGGTCAGCTCTTCCTGTTCCAGCAAGGCCAGCAGGCGCACGCGGGTGGCGTCGGCGAAGACCTTCAGGCGGGTCGACCAGTCTTCCAGGTCCATAAATATCTCTGTATCGCGATATCGAGATATTTTAGCCGCAAGGTCGCCTGGGTCAACCTACATACGCATGCGAATGGTTGGCGCTACAATGCGGGCGACTTGCTGCCCGAGGGTTCGAACGTGGATTTCAGCTTTACCGAAGAACAATTGATGATCCAGGACGTAGCCCGCCGGATCGCCCAGGAAAAGATCGCCCCCAGTGCCGAGCATTTCGACCGCAGCGGCGAGTTCCCGCTGGAGAACATCCAGTTGCTCGGCGAGAACGGGTTGATGGGCATCGAGGTGCCCGACCAGTACGGCGGCGCCGGCATGGACCCGATCAGCTACGTGCTGGCGATGATCGAGATCGCCGCTGGCGACGGTGCGCACTCGACCATCATGTCGGTCAACAATTCGTTGTTCTGCACCGGCATCCTCAAGAGCGGCAGTGAAGCGCAGAAGCAGAAGTATGTGCGCGCGATCGCCGATGGCAGCGCGATCGGCGCCTTCGCCCTGACCGAGCCGCAATCCGGCTCCGACGCCTCGGCCATGCGTTGCCGCGCGGTCAGGCAGGCCGACGGCACCTACCTCATCAATGGCAAGAAGAGCTGGATCACCTCCGGCCCGGTGGCCAAGTACATCGTCCTGTTCGCGATGACCGCGCCCGAGCAAGGTGCGCGTGGCATCACCGCCTTCATGATCGACACCGACAAGCCGGGCTTTGGCCGCGGCAAGACCGAGCCCAAGCTGGGCATCCGCGCCTCGGCCACCTGCGAGATCGAGTTCGCCGACTATGTGGCGCAGCCTGAAGATGTCGTTGGCGCCGAGGGCGAAGGCTTCAAGATCGCGATGGGCGTGCTGGATGCCGGGCGCATTGGTATTGCCTCGCAGGCGATCGGCATTGCCCGCGCCGCGTACGAAGCCACCCTGGCCTATGCGCGCGAGCGCCAGGCCTTTGGCGCGGCGATCGGTACCTTCCAGATGACCCAGGCCAAGATCGCCGACATGAAGTGCAAGCTGGATGCGGCATTGATGCTGACGCTGCGCGCCGCCTGGCTGAAGGGGCAGGGCCAGAAGTTCAGCACCGAGGCGGCGGTGGCCAAGCTCACTGCATCGGAGGCGGCGATGTGGATCACCCACCAGGCCGTGCAGATCCATGGCGGCATGGGGTATTCCAAGGAAATGCCGCTGGAGCGCTACTTCCGCGATGCCAAGATCACCGAAATCTACGAAGGCACCAGCGAGATCCAGCGGCTGGTGATTGCGCGGGCGGAGACGGGGCTGCGCTGAGTGGTGTTGCGGTGCTGTGGGAGGGCTGGCTCCGCTCGTCGGGGCTGAAGCCCCTCCTACAGTGCAATCGCCGGCGTTTGTAGGAGGGGCTTCGGCCCCGACCGTGCACCCTCCGTGGCAATGCGCTGTCGATCTGCAAAAAAAAGGCCGCCTCAAAGGGCGGCCTTTTCTATTCAGCGCAGGCAGGCTGATCAGAACTTCGCGTCAAACTCCGCCGCATACCCGGTATTGACGATCACCTTCTGCAGCGCATCGCTGACCTTGATGTTGCCGGCCACGATCTGCCGCCCGTCCGGGCCGCGATCGTCCATGCGCGGCGGGGTGGCGCCCTTGAAGTCGCAGACGCGGCCACCGGCCTCGCGCACCAGCAGCACGCCGGCGGCGATGTCCCAGGCCTTCACGCCCGCCTCGAAATAAGCATCAGCGCGGCCGCAGGCCACATAGGCCAGGTCCAGCGCGGCCGAACCGGTGCGGCGGATGTCCTCGGCCTGGGTCAGCAGGGAGTCCACGCACTTGAGCTGGCTGCTGGTGCGGGCGCGCTCACGCGGCGGGAAGCCGGTGTGGATCATCGACCCGGCCAGGTCCTTGCGGTCGGTCACTCGGATCCGTCGATCGTTGAGCACCGCGCCCGAACCGCGGCTGGCGGTGAACAGCTCGTTGCGCAGCGGGTCGAAGATCACCGCGTCGAGCGGCTCGCCGTTCTCGACCAGGGCAATGGACACGCAGTAATGCGGGAAGCCGCGCAGGTAGTTGCTGGTGCCGTCGAGCGGGTCGATCACCCACATGTAGCGGCCGGAGTTGCCCTGCACGCCGCCTTCCTCGCCGACGATGCCGTACTCGGGGTAGGCGCGCCTGAGTTCCTTGACGATGACCTTCTCCGCGTCGGCGTCCACTTCGCTGGCGTAGTCCATGCGGCCCTTCTGCACCACGTTCAGCGCTTCGAGCTTGTTGATGTTGCGCAACAGGACGTTGCCGGCGATGCGGGCGGCCTTGACCATGACGGTGACGGCGGGGTTCTGCATGGTGAAAGCTCCCGTGAAGGCAGAAGGACGGAACTGGCGGGGGAAAAGAGCGGTCCGGCGCGAAGGCCGGCGCGCAGTTTACCATCTGCAGCTGATTCGCTCCCGAATGCCTGTTCATGCAGCCTGACGTCAACCCATCGCGCCACATCCGTTTCGTCCTGGTCGGTACCCAGCACCCCGGCAATATCGGTGCCGCGGCCCGGGCAATGAAGACCATGGGCCTGTCCCGGCTGGTGCTGGTGGCGCCGGAGCGGGCGCTGGACGAAGACGCCTATCGCCGCTCGGCGGGGGCCGAGGACGTGTTGGGCGACGCCCCGGTACACGCGACCCTGGCCGAGGCGGTAGCCGATTGCACCCTGGTGCTGGGCTGCACCGCGCGTGCGCGCCGGGTACAGCTGGAAGAGTTGTTGCCGGCCGATGCCGCCGTGCGTGCCGTCGGCCACGCCGCCGGCCCGGCCGAGGTGGCCGTGGTCTTCGGCCGCGAGCGCACCGGCCTGACCAACGAGGAACTGCAGCTGTGCCACCTGGCCGTGCATATTCCCTCCGATCCGGAATTCAGCTCGCTCAACCTTGCCGCCGCGGTGCAGGTGCTGGCCTACGAAGCGCGGCTGGCGCTGCTGCGCGCAAGCCAGGCGAGCCTGGCCCCGGTGGCCGAGCAAAGCCTGCGCGAAGGCCCGGCCAGCCACGCGCAGATGGAAGGGTTGTTTGGCCAGTTCGGCCAGACCTTGGAGGAGATCGATTTCCACAAGGGTCGTTCGCCGGACTCGGCCATGCGCAAGCTGCGGCGGCTGTTCCTGCGCGCCAGCCTGACCGAACAGGAAGTGCGGCTGTTGCGCGGCATCCTCTCCGATGCCCAGCGCATGGCGATGCTGGCCGGCCGCAAAGACGCCTGACTGTTGCACAGTTCACGCTTTCGGCTAGGCTTGGCCGAATGCCTGGGGGGTGTCGGTTGACTGCTTTGCGCTGGCTGCGTTGGCGATGGCTGGGGGTGGCCTGTGGGCTGCTGGGACTAGGCGGGGCTTTCCAGGCCGCGGCCGCGGAGCCGTCGGCGGCCGCGCCAGCGCTGGAGGCCTCTCAGATCCTGGTGCTGGGCCGCATCAGCGACGATCCCAAGGTCCACTACCAGCAACTCAAGCCATTGCTCGACTACGTCGTGCCGCGCATGCGCGAAGTAGGCATCCGCGAGGGCCGTATCCTGATGGCGCCCGACGCCCAGCGCA
>DATLJF010000218.1:0-8723 GCA_035539015.1 Stenotrophomonas sp.
CAGGATCCGCGACCTGATCGGCGCTGGATAGGCGCGGCGTCGCCGACCGGACTTCAAGGCCCATGCACACCCGTACGGAGTCCAGCGATCACCGCAACAAGCGGGCCAACGCCAACGTCGTGTGATTCTGCAGCAGATAAACGCGTCAGCAGCGAATGCCGGTGCCAGCCTCTGTTTGTGCAAGCCATGTAGTAACGACCGCATTGCCTACACCCTACCGTCATTGGTTGTGGTGCACCTTGGGCCTTCAGGCTTGCGCGACAACCGCATCACCTCGGGGGGAGGTATGCGCGCTGATTTGTGTTGCGCGGGCCCTTCGTTGACAGTGCAGCGGGGCAAGGGCGAGCATGGCGGCTATTCAGTTGGCAAGCGAAGGAACAATGGCGACTTTGGAGCGGTTTCCCGTCGTCGGGCTGGGGGCGTCTGCGGGCGGCGTGGAAGCCCTGGAAGGATTCTTCAGGAGCCTGCCTGAAAAGCCCGGCATGGCATTCGTGGTAGTGACCCACCTGAGCCCCGCCCACCCCTCGCAACTGCCACGAATCCTCGCGCGCTTCACGGACATGCCGGTGCACGTCGCCACTGACGGCGCCGTATTGCAGCCGAACGAAATCTACGTGGCACCGGAGGGCGTCGTGCTCGGGATGGCCGCGCGCAAGTTGCGGGTGAATCCGCTCGGCCCTCGCCGCGAGCCCAAGCCGATCGACGTGTTCTTCAGTGAATTGGCCAAAGACGCACAGGAACTGGCCGTCGGTATCATCCTGTCGGGTGGGGACGGCGATGGCACCCTGGGCCTGAAGGCGATCCAGGAGTGCGCCGGGCTGACCTTGGCACAGTCCGATGGCCGTTTCGGCCCCTCCCACCCGGACATGCCCGACACCGCGATCGCCTCCGGCTTCGCCGATTTTGCATTGTCGGTGGAAGAGATGGGTCCGCGCGTGGCTGCTTTCGCACGCAACGCCTTCCTCCTGGACAGCATCGCCGAAGAAGCGTCCCTGGGCGACCAGATCGACGCCGAACGCGAAGTATTGGCCGAGATCTACGGCTTGCTGCGCGCACAGGTGGGCCATGACTTCAGCGGCTACAAGCAAAAGACTTTCCTGCGACGCGTGCACCGACGCATGCAGGTGGTGGGATTGCTGGATATCTCGGCGTACGTGGACGCGCTGCGGCGCGATCCGCAGGAGACCGCCAATCTTTTCCGCGACCTGCTGATCAGTGTCACCAGTTTCTTCCGCGACACCGATGCGTTCGACAGCCTGGCCGAGCTGGTGATCCCACAGCTGTTCGAGGGCCGCAACGCAGAGGACACGATCCGGGTCTGGGTGCCCGGCTGCGCCACCGGCGAAGAAGTCTATTCGCTGGCCATCCTGCTGCGTGAACACATGGCCGGCCTGGCAGTGGTACCGCGGGTACAGCTGTTCGCCACCGACATCGACGAGCGCGCCCTGGCCGTGGCGCGTTCAGCGCGCTACCCGGCCGCCATGCTCGACAATGTCAGCAGCGAGCGCCGCGAACGCTTCTTCGTGGCCGACGGTGAGAGCTACATTGTTGCCAAGGACGTGCGCGAGCTGTGCATCTTCTCGCCGCACAGTGTCATCCGCGACCCTCCTTTTTCGCGCATCGACCTGGTGTCGTGCCGAAACCTGCTGATCTATTTCGGCCACGATATCCAGGCCCAGGTCATCCCGACCTTCCACTACGCTCTCAAGCCCGACGGCTTCCTGTTCCTGGGCACGGCCGAGAACCTGAGCCAGTTCGACGAACTGTTCGTGGCGGTGGAAAAGCGCCATCGCATCTTCCGCCGTCGTCCCGGCAGTACGCCGAGCATGCGCTTGCCGCTATCGCTCGCCTTGCCGCGGGGCCTGGTCGGCCCGGAAGCGGCGCATCGGCGCGACCATTCTGCCGGCTCGCTGCGCCAGGCCGCCGAGGGCCAGGTCCTCGACCGCTATGCCCCGCCGCACGTGGTCACCACCAGCGAGGGCGACGTGGTGTACTTCTCCGGCCGCACCGGCAAGTACCTCGAGACACCCGCCGGTACGCCCACCCGCCATTTGCTTGCGATGGCGCGGCGCGAGCTGCGGCTCGACCTGCGCACGGTGTTCCGTGAGGCGGTGGAGAGCGGGCGTTCGACCCAGCGCGAGGGGGTCGTGGTGCCGATGGAAGATGGCCGCGTGCAACTGGTCACGGTCGTAGTCGAACCAGTGGTCGAGCGCATTGGCCGCGAGCCGCTGTTCCTGGTCCTGTTCGTTGACCAGGGGCCGATGCTCAGCGCCGAGGAAGCGCAGGACCGCTCGGGGGGCAGCGAGAGCCGCGAGGCCCAGAGCCGGCACGCCGACCGAGAGCTGCGCGAAACCCGCGAACGCCTGCAATCGCTGATCGAAGAGTACGAGACCGCACTGGAGGAGCTGAAGTCCTCCAACGAGGAGCTGGTCTCGGTGAACGAGGAAATGCAGTCGACCAACGAGGAACTGGAGGCCTCGAAGGAAGAGCTGCAGTCGGTCAACGAGGAATTGCATACGGTCAACATGGAGCTGCATGGCAAGCTGGATTCCCTGGACCGCGCCAACAGCGACCTGCTCAACCTGTTCCAGGCCACCGACGTGGCCACCGTGTTCCTGGACGCCGACCTGGCGATTCGTTCGTTCACCCCGGCAGTGGCGGCCGTATTGAATATCCGCGGCACCGATATCGGGCGGCCGATCACTGATTTGTCGGTCAAGATCGGCCTGCCGAACCTGGGCGACATCCTCCGGCGCGTGCGCGAGGAAGGTGCCAATGTCGAGCTGCGGGCGACTGCGGAATCGGCGCGCAACCATTACCTGGTCCGTGTCTGCCCGTACCTGGACAACAGCCGGCGCTCGCGCGGCCTGGTAGTGACGTTCCTGGACGTCAGCAGCTTGATGGAGTCGGAAAGCCGCCAGGCGATGTTGATCGCCGAGCTCGAGCATCGCACGCGCAACCTGCTCGGTGTGGTGCAGGCCATCGCCTCGCGCACCTTGCGCGGCGCACCCGGGCTGGAGGACTTTGGCCAGCGCTTGTCCGCGCTCGGCCGCGCGCAGAGCTTGCTCGGCGGCACCCTGGCCGGTGAAGTGGACCTGGCGGAAATGTCCCTCACCGAGCTCAGCTCGCTGGGCGTGCCGCTGGAGCGCGTCGATCTGTCCGGACCGAAGGTGGCGCTCAGCTTCGACATGGCGCAGACCTTCAGCCTGGCCCTGCACGAACTGACCACCAATGCCATCAAGTACGGCTGCTTCAAGGGCAGCGACGGGCACCTGGCGGTGGATTGGCAGCTCCTGCCGAATGAAGAAGGCGGCCAGCGCCTGTCGCTGCGCTGGCGCGAAAGCGGCGGCCCGCCGGTGGTGGCGCCCAGGCGCACCGGCTTCGGCACCCAACTGATCACCAAGGCCCTGCCGCACACGCTGGGTGCCAACTCGCACATCGACTACGAGCCGACCGGTGTGCAATGCACGATCGAGGTTCCTTTCGCCTGAGTGCCCATGGGCCACGGCGGACCCAATCGCGGGGAAGTAGAAATGGATCCAGCGCTATCAGGATGTCGAATCTACATCGTCGAGGACAACTACCTGCTGGCGATGACACTCAGCGAAGTGCTCGAAGACGCGGGCGCCAATATCCTCGGCGTTGGCGCGACGCTGGCGGAGGCGCAGAAGTTCATCGCCGCGCAGGAGCAGAACCCGGACGTGGTGGTGCTGGATATCCACCTGCGCAGCGAAACCTCCTACCCGCTGGCCGATCAGCTGGCCAATGCAGAAATCCCGTTCGTGCTGACCACCGGCTATGGCAAGTCCACGGTCGAAGCGCGCTTCCGCAACCGGCCGATCTGCAGCAAGCCATTCTCGCCGATGTCGCTGTGCGAGGTGATCGCCTCGATCTGCAGGAAACAGGCCTGACCCGCGCACGCAGGAGCCCCTCAGCGCGCCGCGGATATGCCATGCTCTTGCCACCGCACACCACCTGGGGACAGGGCAATGGCCAAGGGCCTGGATAAGAAGAAAGAAACGAAGAAGAAACCTGCCAAGACGATGAAAGAAAAGAAGGCAGAGAAGAACGAGAAGAAGACCACGCGCGGATCCATGCCGAGTTGATCGGTCGGCTCCGGGCGTGATGATCCGGCGCCGTTCGCGGCGTCCGGATCTGCCCGCACCAGGAACCTTGAACTAGCGCGTTCCCACCATCGGCGTGTTCATGCCGGCACTCAGTTCGGCCAGGTCGACGTTGCCGTCCTTGTTCTTGTCCAGCCAGCTGAAGCGAAAGCCCAGGCTGCGGCGCAGCTCCTCGTCCGAGAGCTGGCCATCGCCATCCAGGTCAGAGCCAACAATGCGTTCGCTTGCAGTCGCACCGCCCTGCTCGCCCGGGCCGATGTAGCGCTGTAGCTCCTCGGCCGAGATCCGGCCATTGCCATCGGTATCCATCGCCATCAACGCCGCTTCGCTGTCGTATTCGTAGCGGCTGAGCACGCCGTCGTGGTTGGCGTCCAGCGCCTGCAGGCGCTGCGCCGCCGCGGCGGACACAGCCTGCGCGGCACCCAGTGCGGGAACTAGCGCGGCAAGCGAAAAAATCACGGCATTGCGAAGTGCAGGAACCTTGTTCATGGCGGTCTCCGTGCGGGCGGGTACCGGGAACAACGTGGAACCTGCGCCCCGGCGGCCAAGGTCGTCGCGCAAAATGCATCAAGCCGCCTAACGGCGGCCTGATGCCTGCGCAAAGCCTCAGCGCAAAAGCGCGATCAACAACAGGATCGGGATCGGAATGCCCAGGAACCACAGCAGCAAATACTTCATGCGTATCCTCCTCGGTGAGCCATCGGGTTACAGGTCGCGGCGGCGCCCGCCCCAGGTGGCGAACAGGCTGGCGCAGAACGCGCCGAGCAACAGCGTGATGAACAGCCACAGCGCGGCGTAGGCAGTCGCCTTGCGTCCATCGTCGGCGGCCTGCTTGGCGTCCTGCTTGGCCTTGTCGATCGCCGCGCGCATGCGCGACTGGACTTCGGTGACGCGGGTCTGCGCCTCGGCCTGGCTGATGCCGGTCTGCGCGGCCACTAACTGCGCCAGGTACTGGGTATCGGCACCGTCCATGCGCTCCGAGCGCAGGCTGTTGACGACAATACGGTTGACCTCGGCGCGCACCTCCCGGCGATCCAGCCCGCGCTCGGGCGTCGGCATGCCTTGTGGCGGCGAAGCCGGCATGGCGCCAGCGCTCGGTGCCGCCGTCGGGGCGGCCGCTGGCATCGATGCCGGGCCCGGAGTGGCCCGGAACAAGGCATCGGTCCAGTACTGCATGTCGCCATCCTGCGCGGCCATGGCCGCCGGGCCGGCACCCGCTGCGGCCAGGCCGCCGGCGGTGGAAGCGGCCGCGCCGGCGGTGGCGCCAACCACCTTGGCGCCGGCGCCCAGAATGCCGCCGATGGCACTGGTCAGCAGGCCCGCGGCAAGCAAGGTCGCCACGGCCCACGACAGGAAGCCATGCGCAGTGTCGCGAAAATAGGTTTCATCGCCGTGCAGGGCGGTCCACTTGGTACGCAGGCGGCCGGCGATATAGCCACCGAGGCCCGAGGCAGCAATCGTCGTGAGCGCCAGCCAGATAATGCTGGCCCAGCCGAAGGTCTCGGCCGAAACGCCTTCGAACGCCCACGGCGATACCGAAGACAGGCCCAGGCCGACGCCGAGGATGACCAGGATCAGCGACAGCGCGGCCGAGGCGGCGGCGCCGGCGAGAATCGCGCCCCACGACACTGCGCTTTGCGCTGCACTCGTTTCAACCTCGGAAGCGGTGACCACCGCCACGGTGTCGACGGCATACGGGTCACGGGTGGCGTAACCGCCGGGGGTACTCATCGGATTGGCGCTCCTGTAACGCTGCCAGTGCAGCGGGCAGCGGGGAGGCTGCGCGTTGGGCCGTGAAAGCGCCGAGATGCGATTGCGAAGCGCGTGTGGATTTTGCTGCCGGCCCATGCAACCCGCAAAAAAGCAAAGGGCTGCACCGGGCAGCCCTTTGCGATATACCCATCGGGGTGGACGCTTACTCTTCTTCCTCGGCTCCGCCCTGCTGCTGTTGCTGTTGCTGCTGCTGGCGGCGCTGGTTGTCGTTCTGCGCGTCGGTGTTGTCGCCCTGCTGACGCTGGTTCTGCTGATTGGCCATGGTTGGCGCTCCGGGTTGAGGGGGGTGTCGCGGACCAAGACTGCGCCGCAAAGCGTTAGGGCTGCGTAGTGTTTTCGCTCGCTGCAATGAACGCTTTAGTCGCGCCTCGGCCGGCGGCCGCACCGGTCTCAACGCGGGGCGCCGGCGCCCGCCGCTGGCTCGATCGGCACGGCAGTCGGCAGCCGCTGCAATACCGACTTATCCAATTTTGCCGCCACGCCGACGCTGCGCCCGGCCAGGTTGGCCACTTGGTATTGCACCGCCACGCCCAACACTTGGCTCGCCTCGGACAGGTCAATGGCATAGGCCTGACGCAGCCACTGCAACATGCCCGACGTGGCGATGCGCAAGGCATCGTCGGTGGACCCCGCCTGGCCCAGCGTCATGATTTGCGTCGGCGATTCGACACGTGGCGTGACGATCGGATAGTGCTTCAACAGCTCGATCCGCACGACTACATCCAGCGAGGTCTCGAGCGCCCATTGCGTGGTTTCGCCGTCACCCTGCAGCGCGTGGCCATCACCCAGATACAACAGCGCACCTGGCTGCTGCACCGGCAAATACACCGTGTTGCCTTCCACCACTGCGTTGAAATCCATATTGCCGCCGACCCGGTCGGTATCGCCGGTGGACAGCGCCGCAGCGCCGAACCCCGGTGCGACCGCCAGCCCCCCCAGCATCGGCCGCACCGGCACCTCGAAGTCCTTCAGGCCGGCGCTGGCGTCTTGCCTGCGCGCCACGCCTTTCTGCCGGTCCAGTGTCCAGCGCACCGGCTTGCCCAGGCCAACGGCCTCGCTCGCCACGCGCGGCGTCTGCAGCCGGCCCACCACCCCATCCAGGCTGTCGGCATAGTCGCGGTTGAGCTTCAGCGAGCTCACTGTGACTGCCAAGGTATCGCCGGGCTCGGCGCCCACCACGAAGAACGGTCCGACCTGTGGGTTGCCGAACAAGGCCCGGGTCACGCCGTGCTGGTCCACGCCGCCCGAGTCCAGCGTGGTGGTCTGTATCGAATCGCCCGGCCAGAGAACCAGCACCGGCGCGCGGTCGGCACTGAAGGTATTGGAATAGCCGGTCGGCGCGTACACGTGCAGGCGCGGTACGGCGTCGGCGCGCTTGGGCACCCGCCACCCAGTGAAGGCGTGCTGGGCACGTGCCTTGGGGTCATTGGTATCCGGCAGCTCGCCCCGCCCGCGCATCTGATCGCGATCGATGCGGCCCTCGAACGCCTGGCGCTCGCCCGCGCGCCCGGTGGCAGTGAACTGCAATCGGTTCGCGTGCAAGGTGCCGATGAGTGGGTCGCCGCCGAGGGTGCCGACGACACGGGTCCCCTGAAGCTCTAGATCCAATGTTTGGTAACTCGGCGTTCCCCAAAGATCGATTGCGACGATCCACTGGTCCGTGGCAGATGCGCTCAGTGGCAATGCAACCAATAGCCCTGCGAGTAATGTTCTTGGCGTGATCAAGGCAGTGGCAGTCCATACCGGCCCGAGGGCAAGAGCCTGGAAGCTACCACTGCCTCATGACGCACCGTAGTGACCAAAGTCACCTGCGGCTCGCGCGCGGCCCGGAGCGGGCGGGCGCCTCAGCCGGCCTGGCCGAGCCGGGTCTTCAAGCTAAGGATGTCCTCTTCGCTCAAGCCGACGGCCTTCAAATAGCCGGCCGCCCCGCCGTACTGCGTGTGCAGCGCGTCCAGGAACATTTCCATGTTCTCCGGTCCGGTACCGCCCATGGCGGCGAGCTTCTTGGCGATCTCCGGATGCTGGCGCATCACTTCCATCATCTGCGCGTTCATCGCGCTGTCCTTGGGCTGGCCTTCCAGGTAGTGCGCCGAGATCGCGTAGTTGTGCACGATGTCCGCGCGCGACACGCCTGCCAGATCCAGCAGCAAGCCGGAGATGATGCCGGTGCGATCCTTGCCGGCGGTGCAGTGGAACAGCACGGTGCCTTGGTCCTGCGCGGCGATCAGCTGGAACACCTGCTTGAACTGCGGCTTGTTGCTGCCCAGCCATTGCGTGTACGCCGCGCCGAGGGTATCCGGGAAGCTGGTCATCAGCTTCTGCATGTCCATCTTCTCGGTGCCCATCAGCGAAATGCGCTGGTAGTCGAAGCGCGCGTCGTCGGCCAGCACGTCGTGCGACTGCGCTTCCTCATCGCCGGTGCGCAGGTCGATGTCCAGCGTCACCCCGGCGGCAGCGAGGGCATCGCGGTCGGCGGCGGTGAGGCGGCTGAGGTCGGCGGTACGGACGAAGGCCGTGGCCGGGATCGGCCCGTGCTTGCCCTGCAGGCCGGCGAAGGTGCGTGCGTTCCAGGCACCCTGCAGCGGCACCACGCGCTGGGCGTCGTCGGCGCGCGGTGCGACGTTGGCCGGCGCCATGCGCGCGGCTTGCGCCGCGGCACTGGCCTGCGGCGCGGTGGTCGGCTGCGCCACCTGTGCACTGGCGCTGGCGCTCGCCAGTACCAAGGCCAGGGCGAGGGTGAGGGCGTGCTTGTTGTGCGTGTTCATCGGCGGACTCCAGGGGTTCAGAAGCGCACGGCCACGTCCAGGCCAAAGGTGCGCGGGTCGT
>DATLJF010000219.1:0-22231 GCA_035539015.1 Stenotrophomonas sp.
TCCACCGGGTCGGGATGGAAGCCGTTCTCCGGCGCGCAACGGTAGTAGACCGGGCGGCCATCGTTGAGGATGGTGGCGGCCGACCACAGCGGGTAGTCCGGCGAGGGCACCAGCACTTCGTCGCCCGGGTTGAGCAAGGCGCGCAGCGCCAGGTCGATCAACTCGCTGACGCCGTTGCCAAGGAAGATGCGGTCCGGATGCGCGTCCGGGTGCTGGCGGCGCGCATAGCACTCGGCGATTGCCTCGCGGGCCACCGGCAGGCCCTGCTGGTGGGTATAGGGATCGGTCCGGCCCATGTCGTCGGCGATTGCGCGCTGCAGGTGTTCCGGGGCGCGGAAGCCGAATGCGCCGGGGTTGCCGATGTTGAGCTTGATCAGCTTGTGGCCCTGCGCCTCCAGGTCCCGGGCTCGCCGCGCCAGTTCGCCGCGGATCTCGTAGCGGACTTCGGACAGGCGCTCGCGGATGGCGAGCGGCTTCAGGGGCGTATTGGACATGGTTCGGGGGGCCGGATTGGCTGGAAACCGCATGGTAGCGGAATTGCGGCGGTGCGGAAGGCGAGGCCCGGCGCCAATGGCAACCGCATCCTGCCCAGACAGGGCCGGCTCCACATCGGCCACTTGCCCGCACGCAGGCCCTAGAATCCCCGCATGAGTGAAACCTCCCCGGACTACAGCGCCCTGCGCGTGATCGGCTGGCCCTGGCCTGGCCCCCCTGAGCTGCCGGCCTGGCAGGACATGATGGCTGCCCATCCGCAGGCGCGGCCGGCCCGGGTGATCGAGCAGCACCGCTCCGGTTATGTCGTGGCCGATACGCCGGAGGCTTCGATCAAGGCCGAATCGCCACCGGAATGGCAACGGCCCCCCGGGTTCAAGAAGCGCAATTCGGCCGCGCACGAGCGCGCCGCGGTCGGTGACTGGGTATTGATGGAGGGCAAGCGGATTGTCGCGCTGCTGCCGCGGCGCACCGCGATCAAGCGCGCAGCGGCCGGCGAGCATTACCAGCAGCAGGTGATCGGCGCCAACATCGATGCCGTGTTCATCGTCTGCGGCCTGGATGCCGACTTCAATCCGCGCCGGATCGAACGCTACCGCCTGCTGGTTGGCAGCGGTGGCGCCGAGCCGGTGGTGGTGTTGACCAAGGCCGACACCGGTGCCGACGTGCCCGGCGCGGTCGCCGCGCTGGTCGAGCTGGCCGCGCAGAAAGTAGCCGTGCGCGCGGTCAACGCCAAGGACCCGCAGAGCGTGTCGGCGTTGGCGCCGTGGCTGGGCGCCGGGCAAACCGTGGTGCTGGTCGGCTCCTCCGGTGCTGGCAAATCGACCCTCACCAACACCTTGCTGGGCGAGCAGCGCATGCGCACCGGCGAAGTGCGCGACAACGACTCGCGCGGCCGCCACACCACCACTTACCGTTCGTTGATGACGTTGCCCTCGGGCGCCTGTGTCATCGACACGCCGGGCATGCGCGAGCTCAAGCCCACCGGCGAGGAAGCACTGGCCGACGGCGGCTTTGCCGATATCGAGGCGCTGGCTGCGCAATGCCGTTTCCGCGACTGCTCGCATGGCGCCGAGCCGGGCTGCGCGGTGCGCGCGGCGATCGAGGCCGGCGAGGTCGACCCGGCGCGGGTGGCCAACTATTTCAAATTGCGCGACGAAGTTGCCGGCGCAGCCGACAAGCTCGCCATGCGCCTGGCGCAGAAGGCCGAGACCCGCGTGGCCGGCAAGACCCCGCCCAAACGGCCGGTCGAGAAGCGCCGGAAGTGATGGCCGCTGACGCCGAGCTCGCCCGCCACGCTGCACTGGACGCGCGAATGGTGGACGCGGTGCGCGGCATCCGGCTGCTCGGCCTGACCAGTTGGCCGTCGTCGCTGCAGGCCCCGTTCCTGGAAAGCGTGGCGCACGGTCGGCCGCGGCTGCCGCAGGTGGTCTACCCGAAGCTGGACTTCAGCGATGTCCGCCGCGAATTGGACGCGATCGCTTCGGCCGCCGATCCGCAACATCCGCTCGGCGCCTACCTGCGTGCGTCGATCCATAGTTGGGACCTGGCGGCCGCGCTGCTCGAATCGCTGGGCACCACCGCGGCCGGTGACTATTCGGCGCAGCTGTTCGGACTGCCGGACGATCCAATGCCGGGGCAGGGCCCCACCACCCGCGACGCGGCGCGCCACTTCATCCAGATCGCCGCCGAGCTCGACACCGAGTTGCTGGCCCCGGAAGAGCAGATCCCGGTGTCGGCCACCGCCTTGCAACTGCAGTTGCAGAGTGACCTGGACGAATTCTTCGACCAACGCATTATCACGGTCGAACTGGACCCGGACCTGATCGCCAAGGCCGCCGCCGGCGCGCACCGCATTCGCCTGCGCAGCGGCGCGATGTTCAGCGACTATGACCGCGCGCAGCTGTTCCACCATGAAGCGCTGGTGCATTCCCTCACTGCCTTGAACGGGCGCGAGCAGGTGCGCCTGCCGAGCCTGGCGCTGTCTTCACCACGCGTTACCGCGACCCAGGAAGGCCTGGCCACGTTCGCCGAGCAGATCACCGGCAGCATCGATATCGGGCGCATGAAGCGGATCAGCCTGCGCATCGAGGCGATCGCGATGGCGCGCGACGGTGCCGATTTCCTCCAGGTGTTCGACTATTTCCGCCAGGCCGGTCAGAGCGCGGAGGAGAGCTTCGCCTCGGCCCAGCGCGTGTTCCGTGGTGTGCCCACGAGTGGCGGCCACGCCTTCAGCAAGGACACGGTGTACCTGCGTGGGCTGGTGGCGGTGCACACCTTCTTCCGCCACTCCCTGCAGCGCGATGAGCTGCGCCTGTGCCGCTGGTTGTTCGCCGGCAAGATGGCGCTGGAAGACGTTGCGCCGTTTGCGCCGTTGTTCGAGGCGGGAGTGCTGGCTCCGCCGCGCTGGTTGCCGCATTGGGTGAGCCGGGCGAGTGGGCTGGCGGGGATGCTGGCGTTTTCGCTGTTCGCTAACCGGATTCGCATGGATCGGTTGACTGGGGTGGATGCGCCGGTGGGCGCTCATTAGCTGCGCGCCCGCCCCTAGATCGGTGCACTGCGGCCGATCAACGGAAACAACCCGAACGCCAACGCGCACAGCAGCAGAACTCCGCATACCAAAGTCGCCCACTTCAAGGTAAAACGCTGGAACGCAGCGAATTCCACCTTGGCCAGCGCCACCAGCAAGTAGGTGGCCGGCACCAGCGGGCTGAGCAAGTGCACCGGCTGGCCTATCAACGAGGCGCGCGCCATCTCCACCGGGGTGATGCCGTACGCGGCCGCTGCCTCGGATAGCACCGGCAGCACGCCGAAGTAGAAGGCGTCGTTGGACATGAAAAAGGTGAAGGGCAGGCTGGCCAGCGCGGTGATCACGGCCAGGTAAGGTCCCAGGGACTCCGGCAATACTGCCAGGAAGCTCTGGCTCATCGCTTCGACCATGCCGGTGTTGGAGAGGATGCCGGTGAAGATGCCGGCGGCGAAGATCACCGAGACCACGGGCAGCACGTTGCCGGCATGTGCGATGACACGCCGACGCTGTTCGGCCAGGTCGGGGTAGTTCAACAGCACCGCTGCGGCGAAGCCGAGCATGAACAGGACCGACATTGGCAGCAGGCCGAGTACCAGTGCGGTCATCAGTGCCAGGGTCAGCAGTGCGTTGATCCAGCGCAAGCGCGGGCGCTTCAGGCCGTCGCTGTCTTCTGCCTCGGGGAGTGCGGGGTGGCCGTCGAGGGTCGGCAGCACCAGCCGGCCCAGCCGCTTGCGCTCACGCAGGCCGAGCCAGTAGGCGAACGCCAGGATCGCGGCCAGTGCGACCACCATCGCCGGGATGAAGGGCAGGAAGACTTCGGTGGGGTCCACGCGCAGGGCGGTGGCGGCCCGCGCGGTAGGTCCTCCCCAGGGGGTGAGGTTCATCACCCCGCTGCACAGCATGGTGACGGCGGCCAGCTTGAGCGGGTCCATGCGCAAGCGCTCGTACAGCGGCAACATCGCCGACAGCGTGATCATGTAGGTGGTCGAGCCGTCGCCATCCAGGCCGATGGCCATGGCCAGCACCGCCGAGCCGACCAGGATGCGCGCCGGATCGTCGCCAACCGCGCGCAGGATCAGGCGCACCAGCGGATCGAACAGGCCGGCATCGATCATCACGCCGAAGTACAGGATGGCGAACATCAGCATCACCGCGGTCGGTGCGATCTTGCGGATGCCGTCCAGCATCATGTCGCGGATGCTGGTGTCGAAGCCGCCGACCGCAGCACTGGCGAGCAGCGCGAAAGCGATCGGTACCAGGGTCAATGCCACCAGCGGCGAGAGCCGCCGGGTCATGATCAATGCCATGAACGCCACGACCATGCCGTAGCCCAGGATAGTCAGCATGAGGTTTCCTCAGAAGTCGTACTGGAGGCGGCCGGTCAGCGCGCGGGTGCGGTCGAGCGTGGTGCCCGAGAGACGGTCGAGGTTGCGGCTGTGGATCAGGTTGAACATCAGCCGCAGGTTCGGCCGCAGGTACCAGTTGGCGCCCAGGGTGAAGGCTTCGGTGCGGCCGCTGCGCAACACCGGACCGTCGTCGAGAGACTGGCTGCCCCACATCGTGTCGTAGCGCGCCGCCAGTTCGACCGCGCCCCACTTGCTCGCGATGCCACCGATGCGGGTGAAGCGGCCGCTGGCGGCGTCGTAGCGGCGCGATTGCCCGCTGACGAACCAGCTCAGCAGCACGTAGGCGGCCTGGGCCTGGCCGTGCTGCAGGCCGTCGCGCAGGCGCGCGCCGCTCCATTCGGCCTGCCAGGAGAGCGGGCCATGCACGGCGGCGTATTCGAGCGACCACTTGTGTACGCGGGTGTCGCGGCCCGCGGAGAAGTCGACCAGGGTGATGCGGCTGTTGTCCGACAAGTGGCCGGCCGGGCGCGGCCGGATCTTCAGCGCCGGGCGCCCGGGGGCGCCGGGACGATCGTGGTATTCGCTGGCCAGCGATAGGCCCAGGTGCAGCACGTCGCGCTCAGTGGCTGCAGTCGACCAGGTCAGGCGCGAGGCCAGCCCGTAGCCCTTGGCCGCAGTCACGTCGATGTTCTGCAGGCTGTAGGCGCTCGCGGCGAAGGTCGCGCCGCGAGCAGCCGCCAGCCATCCGGCGCCCAGCCGGTAGAGCGGCGCCAGGGTGCCTGCGGCGCTGCCGCGTTCGAGGAAACTGCCGTAGTTGGAGCCGGTACGGTCGTCGAGCGAGAACGGCTGCTTGAACTGCCCCAGCGTGAGCGTGCCGGCCTCGCCGAAGCGCTGGCTGAGGAACACATCGCGGGCGACGACGTCGTGGCTGTCGGAAAAATCGCCCTCGACCTTGTAGCGCAGCGAGTACAGCCGCCCCGATACATCGAGCCAGGCACGGCGCACTTCAGTGGCGTTGCGGTTCGGCGGGCCACGGTCGTCGTTGCCGAAGTCGGCGAAGTCCAGGTGCAACCGGCCGCCGATCTCGGCGCTGAAGGGGCGCTCACTGGCACCGGCCGGGCCGACCGGCGCCGCGGTGAAGAGCAGTGCCAAGGCGCAGACCCTGCGCTTGGCGGTATTTCGCTTGCGTTGCATCTCTACCCTCCCAGGCGGTGCGCTGCTGGCATGTCGTTGCCGGGGAGCAGACTAGGAGGCGGGCGGCTGGATGCCCTGTCGAAAGTGCGACTACTCGCCAAGTCGTGAGATTTTTCTAATGACATTCAAGGTCAGCGTGAACTACGTCTCACCCGTGCCAGACTGTGGCCATGACCGGCCCGACCCTACTCATCGTTGACGACCACCCACTGTTTCGCGCCGCGGTCATGCACGCGCTGCGCGAAGCCTTGCCCACGGCGAAAATGCTCGAAGCGGCCAGTGCCGCCGGCTTGAGCGAGACCCTTGGCCAGCACCCGGAGATCGACCTGGTGTTGCTGGACCTGGCGATGCCGGGGGCCCGCGGCTTTTCGGCCTTGCTGCACGTGCGTGGCGAGTATCCGCAGGTGCCGGTGGTGATCATTTCCTCCAACGACCATCCACGCGTGGTGCGCCGTGCGCAGCAGTTCGGCGCCGTCGGATTCATTTCCAAATCAGCGCCGGCCGAGGCGATAGGCGCGGCGGTAATGGCGGTGCTGGAAGGCGGCAGCGCGTTCCCGCCGATGCAGGCCGAGCGCTCCGAGGCCGACGCGCGGCTGGCGGCCAACCTCGCCCAGCTCACGCCGCAACAGTTCCGGGTGCTGCTGTGCCTGGCCGATGGCCTGCTCAACAAGCAGATCGCGCATCAACTGGGGCTGGCCGAGAACACGGTGAAGGTGCACGTCACCGCGATCCTGAAAAAGCTCGACTGCTACAGCCGCACCCAGGCTGCGGTGCTGGTCAAGGCGCTGGAGCCCGAAAGCGGCCTCTGAACGTGGCGCGATCGATGCAGTCCCAGGGGTGACAGCTCACCCGCAATGCCCAAGGCTTGCCACAGGACGGTGGGAGTCACGGATGGAAAGGGCAGGCGTGGGACAGCACTGCAGATCGGCACGCCCGGCATGGCGCCGTATCGCCGCTGTCCTGGCCGAGGAGATTCGCCAGGGCCACTGGCGTAACGACGAAGCGTTGCCTGCCGCGTCGCAGTTGGCCGCGCGTTTCGGCGTGCATCGCCACACCGTGCGCAAAAGTCTGGCATTGCTGCGCGAGCAGGGCCTGCTCAGCGCACAGGCGGCGCGCGTGATCGTGCCGCGATTGCCGTTGCCGCTGCAGGTCTGCCTCTTCCTGCCCGAACACCTGCACGGCCTGGGTGTGGCCGCGCGCTGCGAACTGCGCGCCTGCGACACCGTACTGGCGTTGCCCCCGCACCTGCATGAGCGCGTGCCGGCACGTCTGCCGGGGCCGCTGATGCACCTGGCCTACCAGGTGATGGCCGAAGACCAGTTGCTGGCGAGCACCGAGGCCTGGTTGCCGGCGGCCAGCTGCCCGCCACTAGCGAGGTACTTGTCCGAAGGACACGGTCTGGGCAGCGCGCTTGGCCTGAGCGGCGTCTCCCCGGCGTGCCGCCGCCATTGCTGGGTTGAAGCCGATGGCGGCCGAGTGCGTGCGGGCGCGGGTGACCCGCTCGCGCTGTGCCTCGGCGTGCTGGCGCTGGACGCCCAATCACGGCCACTCAAGCTGTGCCTGCACCGTTTCGACACCGCGCGGGTGCGCCTGTTGTTCTGAGCAATGTGTACACGCACGCAGCGGTGTACAGCGCCTGTCGCCTTGGCTACGTACGCGCCGCGCACGCTGGCTGCACTGGTTCAGGAGCAAAACATGCAGATTCAACTCGTGGTGTTCGACATCGCCGGTACGACCGTGGCCGATCCGGGCCTGGTTGAGCTGGCCTTCCTGGGGGCGTTGCACTCGACTGGCCGGTTGATGGAACCGGCGCAGGTGCGCGAATGGATGGGCTACGCCAAGCCGGAAGCGATCGCGCAACTGCTCGGCGTCGGGGCCGATTCCCCACTGGTAGCCTCGGTGCATGCCGAGTTCGTCGCGCGCATGCGCGTCAGCCTTGAGCAGGACCCGCGCGTGCAGCCGCTGCCCGGGGCCGAGGCCGTATTCGCGCGGCTGCGCCGCGCCGGCGTGCAGGTGGCGCTGAATACCGGCTTCTGTACCCACCTGACCGCCGCGTTGCTGCGGCGCCTGCAATGGGAGGCGCTCATCGATACCTGGGTGGCCAGCGACCAAGTTGGCGCCGCGCGACCGGCACCAGACATGATCCAGTTGCTGATGCAGCGCTGCGGCATCGTCGACCCCGCCAGCGTGGCGAAGGTCGGTGACACGCCGGTCGACATCGCCGAGGCGCGCGCGGCCGGTGTAGGCCTTTGCGTAGCCGTGGCCAGCGGTGCGCATGGGCAGGCCGAACTGTCCGCGCTCGGCCCCGACTATGTGATCAATGCGTTGGATGCGTTGCCGGCACTGCTCGGCCTGCCGCAGACCGCATGAGCACCCGCACCTTGCCTATGCACGCCACTCCCGGTTGGCGTGACTGGCTGTGGCCGGGCCTGGCGGCGATGGCCACGTATGCCTGCATGTACGCCTTTCGCAAGCCATTCGCCGCCGCCGCCTACGAGCAGGCCGCGTTCGCGGGGCTGGACTACAAAGTCTGGCTGGTGATGGCGCAAACAATCGGCTATGCGGGTAGCAAGTTCGTCGGCATTGGCCTGATCGCCCGGCTACGGCCGGACGCGCGCCAGCCGCTGCTGCTCGGCATTGTCGGCGGTGCGTGGCTGAGCTGGCTGGGATTCGCTCTGCTGCCGGCGGCGCTGCGCTGGCCAATGCTGTTCTGCAACGGCCTGCTGCTCGGGCTGGTGTGGGGCGTGGTCTTCAGCTATCTGGAAGGGCGACGCGGCACCGAGGCGATGGCGGCGTTGCTGGCGGCGAGCCTGATCTTCTCCTCGGCCATGGCCAAAGCGGTCGGTAAGCAGCTATTGCTGCTTGGCGTGGATCCAGCATGGATGCCGTTCGCCTGCGCCGCGCTATACCTGCCGTTGTTGCTGCTCTGCATGCGCCAACTCGCGCGGCTGCCGCCGCCGGATATCGACGACCACGCCGCGCGCACCGCGCGCAAGCCGCTGGGGCGGCTCGCGCGGCGGCGCTTGCTGCGCCAGTTCCTGCCTGGGCTGGCGCCGCTGGCCATCGGCTATGTCGTCATCGCGGTGCTGCGCGAGGTGCGCGACAACTTCGAGGCCGATCTGCTGGTCGAGTTGGGCCACGGTGGCGCCTCCGGGTTGTTCCTGTGGCTGGAACTGCCGGCCACGCTCGCTGCACTTGTCTCCGCCGCCACGCTGGTGCGCCTGCGTGACCACGCGTGCTGCTTGTTCTGGTTGCATGGCCTCATGCTTGCCGGCCTGGCCGGTGTGCTCGGTGCCACGTTGCTTTTCAGCCGTGGCGCATTGCCGCCATTGGTATGGATTGCGCTGACCGGTTTGTGCCTGTCGATGGCCTACGTGCCGTTCAACTGCGCGTTCTTCGAGCGGTTGATCGCCACCTTTCGTATCCGTGGCAACGTCGGCTTCTTCGCCTATCTGTTGGACACCGTCGCCTACTTCGGCAGCTGCACGGCGTTGTTCGCCAGTCAATGGTCACCCGCCGGCAGCGGCTGGGTGCAGCGCTTCGCCACGGCGGCGCAAGTGCTGCCACTGGCCGGTATCGCCGGTACCGCGATCGCACTGTGGTTCTTCCACCACCTCGCCGCTGCGCGGGTCCCGCCTGTGTCTTCGGTTGATCCCTCTCTGCCTATGGAGCACCCATGAGTACACCTACTGCCCTCGTCGTCGGCGCCGGCATCGCCGGCCTGGCCATGGCCCGCGCGCTGAGCCTGCGCGGCACCCGGGTCACCGTGCTGGAGCGCCACGAGCGCGCGGTCGGCGCCTCGATCCGGAATTTCGGCATGGTCTGGCCGATCGGCGTGCGCAACGGCGTGCTGTACGAGCGCGCGCTGCGCTCGCGCGCTGCCTGGTTGGAACTTGCCACCGCAGCGGGACTCTGGCACGACCCTGCCGGCTCGCTGCACGTCGCGCATGCGCAGGACGAGTGGGACGTGCTCGGTCAGTATTACGCCGCCAATCAGGGCCTGCGGCCGTTGCGCCTGCTGAACGCGGTGCAGGCCAAGGCGTTGTCGCCCGCGCTGGTCACGGAAGGACTGCGTGGAGCGCTGCATGGCGGCGACGAACTGGTCGTCGACCCACGCCAGGCGCTGCCGCAACTGGCCGGGTATCTGCAGGCGCGGCACCAGGTGCAGTTCGCCTGGGCCACACCGGTGACCGGGGTGGAGACCGGACGGGTCTGGTCGGGCAATCGCCGGTTCGATGCCGACGAGGTCTACCTGTGCAACGGCGCCGAGTTCGAGCAATTGTTCCCGCAGGTGCACGCGGCCGCGCCGCTGACCCGCTGCAAGCTGCAGATGCTGCGCCTGGTGGCGCAGCCGGATGGATTTCGCATGGGGCCTGCGCTGTGCGGCGGGTTGTCGCTGATCCATTACCCAGGCTTCGCTGAAGTTGCCGACATTGCGCCACTACGCGAGCGCTGCCGGCACGAGTATGCCGGGCTGCTGGAAAACGGCATCCACGTGATGGCCTCGCAGAATGGCGCCGGCGAAATCGCCGTGGGCGACTCGCATGCCTACGCGCATACCCATGATCCATTCGACCAACACGCGATCAACGCGCGCATCCTCGCGTACCTGGCGCGCTTCGCCCGGTTCCCGGATATGCGGCTGGAGCAGACCTGGCACGGGATCTATCCGCGGCTGACCAATGAGCAGAGCGAATGGGTGGTCGAGGTGCTGCCCGGAGTGGTGCTGGTCAATGCGCTGGGCGGTGGTGGATTGGGCATGACCCTGGCCTTCGGGCTGGCCGAGGATATCGTTGCCGGCCGTTTGCGCCCGCAGCCTGCGCCTGTCTGAGTCGCTCAGGCCCGGCGCAACAGCAGTTGCGACATCAGGGCACGCAGTGCCGGTGGCCGCACTGGCTTGGCCAGCAAGCCCCAGCCCTGCGCAGCGGCGTAGCGGCGCAGGGCTTCACCCGGCTCGGCGCTGACCAGAATCAGCGCGGGCGCGCCCTGCCAGCGTTCGCACAGTTGAAGATACAGGTCCGGGCCGCAAGTCGGATCGGTCTGTACGTCGAGCAAAAGCAACTCTGGACGATTCTTCGGTGTTGCGGTGTCCAGGGCTTGATGCGAGCCACCAGCAAAGCCCACCGCACAACCCCAGCGCTCAAGCAAGGCACCGGTCGCTACGCATGCGCCTGGATCGTCGTCCACGCTCCAGACCAGGCATCCGCGGAGGCGGTCGTCGGCGTCCTCGAGTACGGGCGTTGCGATGGCGCCTGCCGTTATTGCGGCGGCGTCACCCAGCGGCACCCGCACCGAGAACACGCTGCCGCGGCCCAGGCGCGAGCGCACCGCGATGCGATGGCCGAGTACGCGGCCGATGCGCTCGACGATGGCCAGGCCAAGCCCGGCGCCGCGCTGGTCGCCATCGTCGAGACGGCGGAACTCCTCGAAGATCTCCTCCAGGCGGCTGTCGGGAATGCCGGGCCCCTGGTCGTGCACTTCGATGCGCAGATGCCCGCCCTCGCGCCGGCAGCCGACCAGGATGCGGCCGTGGCGGGTATAGCGCACTGCATTGGAGAGGAAGTTCTGCAGGATGCGCCGCAGCAGGGCCTCGTCGCTGCGCACCACTGCGGTGGTCGCCACGCCGCGCAGCTGCAGGCCGCGGTGGTGCGCGATGATGCCGAATTCCCGAAGCAGCGCGTCGAGCAGGCCCTGCAGCGCAAAGTCGCGCGGTTGCGGCTGCAGCTGGCCCGATTCCATCCGCGAGATATCCAGCAGGCTGGCGAGGATGGCGTCCTGCGCGCTCAGGGCGCCTTCCACGCTATCGGCGACCTGGCGGCTGGCATCGTCGCGCAGGTGCCCGCGCAGGGCCGAGACGAACATCCGCGCCGCATTGAGCGGCTGCAGCAGGTCGTGCACCGCGGCGGCGACGAAGCGGGTCTTGTAGCGGTTGGCGCTCTCGGCCTCGTGCCGGGCCTGTTCGAGGTCGCGGGTGCGCTCGACGATGCGGTGTTCGAGCGCGTCGGCCATCGAGCGCAGCTCGCGCGCGGCGTTCTTGTAGCTGGTGATGTCGGCGTAGCTGGTCACGAAGCCGCCGTCCGGGAGCGGGTTGCCGCGGATTTCCAGCACGGTGCCGTCGTCTTTTTCGCTCTCGCGCAGGTGCGGGCGGCCACTGCGCAGGTGTTCGACGCGGCGCGCGATCGCCTCTTCGATCGGCCCGGGTCCGAGCAGCCCGCGCCGCGCGTTGAAGCGGAACAGCGCTTCGATCGGCGCGCCGACCTGCAACAGCTCGGCCGGGAACCGGAACAGGTCGACGTAGCGCTGGTTCCAGGCGACCAGGTTGAGGTCGGCATCGATGATCACCACGCCTTGCGGAAGGTGTTCAAGGCTGCGGCTCAGGCCGCTGTCGGCGCGCTGGGCGGCATCCACCAGGCCATCGCGCGCCGTGCGCAATTCCTGCGCGTGCTGCCGCAGCACGGTTTCCAGTTCGCGCCGGCTGCGTTGCCGCAGTGCCGACAGCCGCCGCCGCTGCTCGACGAACAGCACCAGCAGCGACAACGCCAGCCAGCCGCCGGCGGCGGCGAACGCGGCGGTCCGTGCGGCTGCGTTGCTGCCGGCAGTGTCGTGCAATAGATGCAGGCGCCAGCCAGTCTGGCTGACGGCCAGGGTCTGCCACAGCACCGCGCCGGACAGCGCCGGGTCGTCGACGTGGGCCAACCGCCCGCCGGCTCCGACCGCACGGCCGAAGCGTGCCTTCAGCGGCAGCAAGACCTGCCCGGCGTACTGGCGGGTGGCGGCCAGTTCGCTACGCTCGTGGCGATCGAGCGGGTCGAGCACGCGGTAGCGCCATTCCGGCCGGCTGGCCAGGAACACCACGTCATGGGCGTCGGAGGCCAGCACGATATCCGGCGTCTGCAGCCACTCGCGTTCCAGCGCCGCCAGCGCGATCTTGATCACGACGATGCCGCTGACCACGCCATCGTCATCGCGTAGTGCCTGCGAGAGGAAATACCCCGGCTCGCCGGTGGTCATGCCGATGCCGTAGAAGCGGCCGCTGCCCTGGGCCAGCGCCTGCTGCACGTAGGGACGAAAGCTGTAGTCGACCCCGACATTGCTGCGCGGATCGCGCCAATTGCTGGCGGCCAGCGCGCGGCCGTGGCGATCGATCAAGGTCAGGGTGGAAGAACCGGTGATGGCGTTGGCGCGTTCGAGCTTGCCATTGAGGTGCGCGACCTCGGCGGGGCTGAGCGGGCGCGAGACGGCATCGCGCAACTCGGGGTCCAGGGCCAGCACCTGGGGCAGGGTGCGGTAGCGGTCAATACGCTGTTGCAGGGCCTGCGCGTAGAGGTCCAGCTGCCGGCGCACGCTGGCGCCTTCCTCTGCCAGCGCGCGGCGTTGGGCGTAGTGCGCGGCGGCGGCCATGGCCAACAGCATGCCGCCGAGGATCAGCAGCAGGATCAGGGCCAGGCGGGGGCGACGCGCTAGGGGCACTGTGCGGGACTAGAGACTCGGGACGAGCCCCGGGTCTCGCCCAAAAATCAGAACATCACCTGCGCCCGCAACTCCCAGATATCCGGGGTCGTGTGGATGCCGCGCCGGCTGGCATCGGCCTTGACGTAGTTGGCCTGGAACTTGAAGTGGCTGGTCAGGTACCAATTGGCGCCGAACGTCCAGTCGTGCTGGCGGCCGCCGTCGATGCCGTTGTCCTGCAGGTCCAGGCGGCTGTAGCGCGCCAGCAGTTCGACCGCGCCATAGGCATGGGCCGGCTTGACGTTGGCGACCGCGCCAGCGGCGTAGGGCCGCGACTCGCCGGTGAGGATCCAGCTGCCGTAGATGTACTGGCCATCGATGTTGTAGTCGGGCAGCCCGTTGTCACGCGTGATCTTGGCCTGCAAGGCCTCGGCCTGCACCGAGAACGGGCCGTGGATCCAGATGCCTTCGAAGCCGGCGCGGCGGATCTGGTCCACCGGCGTCAGCGTGCCGGAGTCCACTAGGCGGATATCGGTCAGGCCAGCTTCCGGGCGCGCGCGCAGGCGGCCACTGGGGTCGAAATGCTCGTCGCGGCCATTGTGGTAGCCGCGCGGGTTCTCCACCGAGGCCGACAGGCCCAGGTGCAGGACATCGCCATTGGCCTTGATCGGCGTCCACACGCCGCGCACCGCCTGCATCGTGCCGGGGTTGTCGCCCTGCAGGTCCTTGCCGCCATAGGCGGCGGCCTGCAGGTAGTACTTGGGTTGCTCGTAGGTCCACTCGATACCGGTGCGGCGGCCGGCGTAGATCGCCTGCACCGGCAGGGCGACTTCCATGAAGCTGCCGGCGCGCGAGCTGGTGACCGCGTCCAGGCCCACCGGCGTCTTGATGTAGCCGACGCGGATCTTGCCGAAGTCGCTGCCGAACAGCGCCTTGGTTTCCATCCGCACGAACACGTCGAGCCAGGTATGGGCTTCGAAGTCGAAGTAGACCATCGCGTCGTAGACGCCCTTCTTCTTCAAGGTGGCGCCGAATTCGCGCCGGCGCATGCCGTTGTCGTCTTCGAGGCGGTCGTCACCGGAGAAATCGTTGGTGTCGTAGGCAAAGTTCAAGGTGCCGGCCAGCTCGGTGCCATCGCTGAAGGTGTACTTGGTCGGCCAGTTGTCGAAGTTGCTGGCCTCGGCGGCGTTGGCGGCGACCGGCAGGGCGCACAGGCCGAGGACGGAGGCAAGCGCGGAGGCGAGCGCGGTGTGGGGGCGGGTGGGCTTCATGGTGAGATCTTCTCCAGGGGACGTCCGGCAGCGGGCGGGTGGTAGCCGCGTGGCCATGCACGGAGCTTATGCACAGCAATAACGGCCGGGCTGGCGGAATGTTGATTGTAGGGTCCGCCGGTGTGACGATCCGGGCATCTAGTACCAATAGGCTATCCGGCCGTAGCGCCTTGCTGCGCTAAAAAGTGCCCGCAGGAGCGCCAACCGGCGCCTCCGTCCGCTGGAGTGCCCGAACATGCATGTCGTGACCGCTGGTCCCGCAACCCCGCCACCACGCCTGCCGCTGTATCGGCAGCTGTATTTCCAGGTCGTCGTGGCCATCGTGCTCGGCGCGGTGCTGGGCCATTTCGAACCGGCCCTGGGCGCCTCGCTCAAGCCGCTGGGGGATGCCTTCATCAAGCTGGTGAAGATGATCATCACGCCAGTCATCTTCCTGACCATCGTTACCGGCATCGCCGGCATGAGCCAGTTGCGCACCGTCGGCCGGGTATTCGCCAAGGCGATGGTGTACTTCCTGTTCTTCTCCACCCTGGCCCTGGTGGTGGGCTTGATCGTGGCCCATGTGGTGCAGCCCGGCGCCGGCATGAACGTCAATGTCGCCGATCTCGACCAGAGCGCGGTGCATAGCTACGTGGAGAAGTCGCACGACCTCACCCTGGTCGGCTTCCTCATGGACATCATCCCGACCACGCTGGTGAGCGCGTTCGTGGATGGCAACATCCTGCAGACCTTGTTCGTGGCGGTGCTGTTCGGCATCGCGCTGGCGATGGTGGGCGAGCGCGGCCGGCCGATCCAGGTGTTCCTGGAGGCGCTGACCGCGCCGGTATTCCGCCTGGTGCACATCTTGATGCGGGCCGCGCCAATCGGCGCGTTCGGCGCGATCGCCTTCACCATCGGCAAGTACGGGGTAGCGGCGCTGGTCAACCTGGCCTGGCTGGTGGGCTCGTTCTACGTCAGCTCGCTGCTGTTCGTGCTGGTGATCCTGGGCCTGGTGGCGCGCCTGTGCGGATTCTCGATCCTCAAGCTGATCCGCTATCTCAAGGCCGAACTGCTGCTGGTGCTGGGCACCTCGTCCTCCGAATCGGCGCTGCCCTCGCTGATGGAAAAAATGGAGAAGGCCGGCTGCAGCAAGTCGGTGGTCGGCCTGGTGGTGCCTACCGGCTATTCGTTCAACCTGGACGGCACCAACATCTACATGACCCTGGCGGCGCTGTTCATCGCCCAGGCCACCAACACCGAGCTCACCCTGGGCCACCAGATCACCCTGCTGCTGGTGGCGATGCTCAGCTCGAAGGGCGCGGCCGGCGTGACCGGTGCCGGTTTCATCACCCTGGCGGCGACGCTGTCGGTGGTGCCGGAAGTGCCGGTAGCCGGCATGGCGCTGATCCTCGGCGTGGACCGCTTCATGAGCGAGTGCCGCTCGCTGACCAATTTCGTCGGCAACGCGGTGGCCACGGTGGTGGTGTCGCGCTGGGAAGGGGCGCTCGACCAGGCGCAGCTGCAACGCGCGCTCGACCAGGGCGAAGACCCTTACGCCGCACCCCCGGCGCTGGCGGCGGCCTTCGTTCCGGTCGACGACAAGAGCCCTGACTGAGCGCGCCGGTGGCCCGCTGCGCCGGTCTCGCCGGCGCGGTTACGCCGCAGCGCAACATGCTTTCAACGCCTGGGCGACAGCTGCGCGACAGCCAGCGCCCAGGCCCCGCGGGGTAGAATCTCGCTCTCGCGCAGCCGCCAAAACAAAAAATCTCGATGTCCAACGACGAGTTCAAGAACGCCGCCCTCGATTACCACCGCATGGCCCCGGCGGGCAAGATCAAGGTCATCGCGACCAAGCCCATGCTGACCCAGCGCGACCTCTCGCTGGCCTACTCGCCGGGCGTGGCTTTCGCCTGCCAGGCGATAGTCGAGGACCCCCGGCAGGCCAGCGAGCTGACCGCGCGCGGCAACCTGGTGGGGGTGATTTCCAACGGCACCGCGGTGCTGGGCCTGGGCAACATCGGCCCGCTTGCCGGCAAACCCGTCATGGAAGGCAAGGGCGTGCTGTTCCAGAAGTTCGCCGGCATCGATGTGTTCGACATCGAGATCGACGAGCAGGACCCGGACAAGCTGGTCGAGATCATCGCCTCGCTGGAACCGACCTTCGCCGGCATCAACCTGGAAGACATCAAGGCGCCGGAATGCTTCATCGTCGAGCGCAAGCTGCGCGAGCGGATGAACATCCCGGTGTTCCACGATGACCAGCATGGCACCGCGATCATCGTCGGCGCGGCGGTCATCAATGCCATGGAGATCACCGGCAAGAACATCGGCGAGGTCAAGCTGGCCACCACCGGCATGGGCGCGGCCGGCATTTCCTGCGTGAACATGCTGGTGTCGCTGGGCCTGAAGCCGGAAAACATCCTGGCCTTCGACCGCGACGGCGTCCTGCATACCGGCCGCACCGACCTGGACCCGGAGAAGCTGCGTTACGCCCGCGAGACCGACAAGCGCACCCTGGCCGACATCGTCGAAGGTGCCGACATCTTCCTGGGGCTGTCGGCCGCCGGCATCCTGACCCCGGAGATGGTCGCCACGATGGCGCCGAACCCGGTGATCTTCGCCTTGGCCAATCCCAACCCCGAAATCATGCCGGATGCAGCGCGCGCGGTGCGCCCTGACGCGATCATCGGTACCGGCCGCTCGGACTTCCCGAACCAGATCAACAACGTCCTCTGCTTCCCGTACCTGTTCCGCGGTGCGCTCGATGTCGGCTCGACCTCGATCAACGAGGAAATGAAGATCGCCTGCGTGCGCGCGATTGCCGCGCTGGCGCGGCGCGAAGCCTCCGACCTGGGCGCGGCTTATGGTGGCGAGACCCCGAGCTTCGGCCCGGACTACGTGATTCCGCGGCCGCTCGATCCGCGCCTGTTGGTGGAGCTGTCTTCGGCGGTGGCGCAGGCGGCGATGGACTCCGGCGTGGCGACCCGGCCGATCGCCGACATGGCGGCCTACCGCGACCAGCTGAGCCAGTTCGTATACCGCACCAGCCTGATGATGAAGCCGGTGTACGACGCGGCGCGCGCAGACAAGCAGCGCGTGGTCTATGCCGAAGGTGAAGAGGAAGTGGTGCTGCGCGCGGTCCAGAACGTGATCGACGAGGGCCTGGCCCGACCGATCCTGATCGGGCGCCCGGACGTGATCGAAAGCCGCATCCAGCGCATGGGCCTGCGGATGCAGGCGGGCACGGATTTCGAGATCACCAACATCCTCGACGATCCGCGCTTCAATGATTATTGGCAGTACTACCACCGCCTGACCGAGCGTCGCGGGGTCACCGTGAGCGCGGCCAAGGAGCTGATGCGCTCGCGTCCCACGCTGATCGCCGCGGTGATGGTGGCCCGCGGTGAGGCCGATGCGATGTTGACTGGCGTGGTCGGCCGCTTCCACAAGAAGCTGGGTTATGTACGCAGTGTGATCCCGCTGGAGCCGCGGGTGAGTTCGACCTCGGCGATGACCGGCGTCATCAACCAGCAGGGCGCGTTCTTCTTCGTCGATACGCACGTGCAGGAAGACCCGACGGCCGAGCAGATCGTCGAGGCGACGCTGCAGGCGGCCTACCGGCTGAAGTTGTTCGGTATCGAGCCGGCCATTGCGCTGTTGTCGCATTCCAACTTTGGCAGCCATGCCTCGCGCGATGCGCTGAAGATGCGCGAGGTGCGTGAGTTGCTGGTCAAGCGCAACCCAAAGCTCAATATCGATGGCGAGATGCAGGGCGATACTGCCTGGGACGAGGCACTGCGGCAGAAGATCATGCCCAACAGTACGCTCAAGGGGCGCGCGAACCTGTTCGTGTTGCCGAATCTGGAGGCGGCCAATATTGCCTACAACCTGGTGCGGGTGTTCACCGATGGTGTGGCGATCGGGCCGATCCTGATGGGTATTTCAAAGCCGGTGCACATTCTTACTTCCAGCGCTACGTCGCGGCGGGTGATGAATATGACGGCGATTGCGGCGGTGGATGCGCAGATTCGTAAGCAGATGGATGCTGAGCGGGGGTAAGCTTTTGTCGTTTGATTTCTATCTGCGGCGTCCGGGGGCGGGGTCCTTTCGGGACACGCCGTGAACCCATCCGTGGGGGCTAATCGGCGACATCCATGTCGCCGATTGTCCCGAAAGGACCCCGCCCCCGAACGCCCGATGGTTCTGCGCGGGGTGGAGGAGAAGGGCAAGAGCAGGAGCAGAGCGCGAGCCGGGCAAGAGCAAGGGCTGGGCTCTGCGGTGCTTTTGCGCTATGCGCGGCGGTGGCGTTGTGATTCGGCCATTTCCAGCAGGGCGCGCCGTATGGTGCTGTGGCAGCCTCTGAAGGCGCGTAGCAGGCGCAGTTCTTTTGGGTCGTCCACCAGTTCGCCGGCCACGGCGGCGGGTTGGGTGTGGTCGGTGGGTACGCCGCGGCCGGTGGCCAGCCATTCGTAGGACACGCCGGTGATGACGGCGATGGAAAGCAGCCGCGAGCTCGCTGGCCACACGCCGCTGACGCGCTCCCAGTTGGCCACGGCGCTGCGCGTTACGCGCAGCTGCGACGCTAGTTCCGCTTGCGTAATGCCGGCGATTCGTCGCGCCGTGCGGATACGCGTTGCGATGTCACTCTCCATGCGCTGGACGATAGCGCTGCGCGAGGTCGAGTAGTGCGCGCAAGGGCGAATGTCAGCGATTCTTGCGCACTTTGATTGCTCTGTTGGCACTGAGCGAAAAAGTGCATGCGTGATCGGCTGACAGGAATAAAAGCCAGCGATGTTGACCCGTCATCGTGTTGAGGGTCTCTCGATCTTCTGTGATCTTAGGGTGGCAGCGAAGACGTGCAATCGTACGCGTTGCCACGGTGCGCGAGGGGGCGCTTGGATTCAAGGAAGCTGAGCGGGGTGGGTGAGTGAATGTGCTTGTTGCTGTTGGCTGCGTGAGGGCTGGGGCGTGAGTCTCGGGTGTCGAGGCTTGCGTGGTGATCCGGGCCCGATGCTTGCGCTGGCGGTGTTGCGATCCAAGGGTGCCGCCGTTTACGCCGCAAGCTGTCTCGCGCTCATCCTGGTCACCGGCATTCCGTTGCAAGCCGCTGGGCCGATTGTCACTGCCCATAGCGATGAGGCAATGATCCTCTGGCTCGGCTTCGGTTTCCTGCTGCCGGTGTTCGAGACGTGGATAGTCCAGGATTGCCTGCAGGAGGCGCTGCTGCGCCGGGGTGCTGCGGTTTGGGTGCGGATTACCGCGTCTTGCGCGGTCTCCGTGCTGCTCCACCGCTCCAGCCTCGTGGCGCTGCTGGTCTTTGGTCTCGGGCATGGTTTCCTATATGCGCTTACCTACGCGGTATGGCGTAGCGAAGGTCGCAATCGGGCATTCGCCATGACCTTCTTCTTGAACTTGATGGCGAGCAATGCCCTCTTGGGTGCGTCCTTGCTGTTCGCTTCGACGCGCGCATGACTGAGCCGTTGTTTCGAAACACCGGCGCGCCGCGGCGGGGTGGCTCATTCGGCGGGATTGCGCTTACCCGGCCGCTTTCCACACGGTTGTTGGCGCTGGCCGCGGCGGTGGCTGCCACGCTGGTGGTGGTGTTTCTCGTGCTGGCGCCTTATACCCGCCGCGCCAGCGTGGCGGGGCAACTGGTGCCCACGCGGGGGTTGGCGACGGTTGTCGCGCCGATGCGCGGCGTAGTGACAGAGCTGGCAGTGGAGGAGGGTGGCGCGGTGCGTGCGGGACAAACGCTCGCGCAACTGCGCCTGCCGGCATCCATGACCGATGGGGGCGACACCATCGACGCGCTGCGAGCCCAGCTGCAGCAACGTCGTGCGGGTTTGCAGGCGGCGCACGAGGCGCGATTGGAAGTGTCGCTGGAACAGGAGGCAGGTTTGCGCCGGCAGCGCGAGGCTGCGCGACAGGAGTTGGCGCGTACGCGCGCGGAGGTGGAGGCGCGGCGACAGCAACAGGCGCTCTCGCAGCAAGGGCTGGCGCGACTGCGTGAACTGCACAGGGAGCGTTTCGTCAGTTCGACTCAGGTCGAGCAGCAGCAGAATGCGGCGTTGGAGTACGCCGGCCATCTATACGGTATGCAGCGCTTGGCGGCGGCCAGCGCGCGTGCCATAGCGCAACTCGAGCAAGCTTTGGCCGAGCTGCCGGGGCAACGCCTGACCGCGAATGCCGAGTACCAGCGCGGCCTGGCGCAGTTGGCACAGGAGCAACTGGAGTTGGATGCGCGCGGCGCCCAGGCGGTGAAGGCGCCGCTCAATGGCTGGATTGCCAGCCAGTTGGTCAAGGCTGGCCAGGCGGTCGAAGCCGGGCAGGCGTTGCTGAGCGTGCTGCCACGCGAAGATATGCTCGAGGCAGAGCTGTGGGTGCCCAGTCGTTCGATCGGCTTCGTGGCCCCGGGTAACGCCGTCATGTTGCGTTACCAGGCTTTTCCGTACCAGAAGTTCGGGCATCAACAAGGGGTTGTGCGGCGGGTCAGCCGCAACGCGATGGTGCCGCGGAATTCTTACCAGGCCGGCGGCACGTACGCTGCCAACGAACCCCACTATCGGGTGATCGTCGCGCTGCGACGGCAATCGCTGATGGCCTACGGCAAGCCCGAACGCCTGCGTCCAGGCATGCTGCTGGAGGCGGACATCCTCGGCGAGCGGCGACGGCTGATCGAATGGATATTCGAGCCGCTCTACTCGGTGCACGGGCGCGTGGGCACGATGCCGTGAGTGCGACCGAGGGTACGTGTCGATGCCGCGCATGAAGCCCATCCTGCAAGCGGAGGCGGCCGAGTGCGGCTTGGCGGCGCTGGCCATGGTGGCCTCGGCGCACGGTTATGCAGTGAGCCTGGGCGAGCTACGTCAACGCTTCGGTCCATCGCAGAACGGTTCGCGCCTGGCCGGCCTGATGAGCGTCGCGCAGGCGCTTGGTTTCTCGGCCCGACCGCTGCGGGTCGAGCCAGAGCGGCTGGGCGAGGTGAGATTGCCGTGCATCCTGCATTGGAATCTCAACCATTTCGTGGTGCTGAGTCGATTCGGTCGCCGCGGCGCCACCGTATTGGACCCGGCAGTGGGTGAGCGCAAGCTGGGCCTGGCCGAGCTGGCCGAAGGTTTCACCGGCGTCGCGCTGGAGCTGGCGCCTACAGCGGATTTCCAGCGTCGGCCAGCGGCACCGGCGGTATCACTGCGGCAGCTGACCGGGCCGATACGCGGCCTGCGGCGCGCCCTGTTGCAGGTGCTGGCCGTCTCGCTGGCCTTGCAGGTCTTCGTGGTGCTCGCGCCGTTCTACGCGCAATGGGTGGTGGACCAGGTATTGGTCTCGGCCGATCGCGACCTCCTGGTCGTGCTCGCCCTGGGCTTTGGCCTGGCCTTGCTGCTGCAGGTGGGCATCGGCTTGCTGCGCGGTTGGGTCGTGACGCAGCTATCGGCCTCGCTCGGCCTGCAATGGACCGGCCGTGTGTTCGCCCATTTGTTGCGCCTGCCGATGGATTATTTCGAGAGGCGTCATCTGGGGGATGTCACTTCGCGGCTGTCCTCGGTGCAGGCGATACAGCAAACCTTGACCACCGGTTTTGTAGAGGCCGTCATCGATGGCTTGCTGGCAGTGGTCACATTCGCGTTGATGCTGGTCTATAGCGCCAGGCTGGCGATGCTGACCTTGGCGGCGGTCGCGCTCTACGTCGCTATTCGCGCACTGGCCTATCGGTCGCTGCGCCGCGGCACCGAACGCCAGCTGGTGGCATCCGCACGCCAGCAGAGCCACTTGCTGGAGAGCCTGCGTGGCATGCAGACGCTGAAGGTCGCCGGTGAGGAAGGGCGGCGGCGCAGCCACTACGACAACCTGATGGTCGACACGGTCAACCAGGATGTCCATCTGGCGCGAATGGGCCTGGGCTTCGGCGGCGCCCAGCAGCTGGTCTTCGGCATCGAGCGCATTGCCGTGGTGTGGCTGGGGGCGTTGCTGGT
>DATLJF010000220.1:0-1660 GCA_035539015.1 Stenotrophomonas sp.
CGGCCTGGCGGCGAACTACACCTGGGTGGACTCGGGCCTGACCTACAGCAACGGCACGCTCGGCACGCAGTTCGCGCTGACCGGCCTGAGCGACTCGGCCAACTTCGTGGCGTTCTACGAAAATTACGGCTGGTCGGTGCGTGCGGCCTACAACTGGCGCGACGAGTTCCTCAACGGCCTCAGCGACGGCAAGGGTTCCAACCCGCTGTACACCGAAGCCTATGGCCAGCTGGACATGAACATCAGCTACAACCTCACCGAGAACCTGACGTTGTCGCTGGAAGGCATCAACATCACCAACGAAACCACCCGCGTGCACGGTCGCAATTCGCACCAGCTGTACACGGTGGACCAGTTGGGCCCGCGCTACATGTTCGGCGTGCGCTACACGTTCTGACCGGCCGGCCTGCCGCGGCGGGCCCGCCCCTCCAGACCGCCGCAGCCAGGGCGGGGCCGGAGGTCCGCAAGGACCTCCGGCTTTCGCTTGTTTCACCCCAGCGCCAGAGGTTTGCTTGACACATTCCATCCGACACGTGGTCATCCTAGGCGGCGGCTCTGCCGGTTGGCTGACCGCCGGGGTCATCGCCGCAGAGCACGGCGGCCCCGGCGCCGACGACCTCAAGGTCACCGTCATCGAGTCGCCCGACGTGCCGATCATCGGCGTCGGCGAGGGCACCTGGCCGACCATCCGCGACACCTTGCGCCGCATTGGCGTGAGCGAAGCGGACTTCATCCGCGAGTGCGACGGTGCCTTCAAGCAGGGCTCGCAGTTCGTCGCCTGGACCGACGGCGGCCCGCGCGACACTTATTACCATCCGTTCCATCTGCCGGGCGGCTACGACCAGGCCGACCTGGTCGGCGGCTGGCGCAAGTTTCATCCCGACGCGCAATTCGACCACCTGGTCTGCCCGCAGCCGCACCTGTGCGACGCCAACAAGGGCCCCAAGCAGTTCGCCACGCCCGAGTACGCCTCGGTCTCGAACTACGCCTACCATTTGGACGCGGCCAAGCTCGGCGGCTTCCTGCGCCGCCACTGCACCGAGCGCCTCGGCGTGCGCCTGGTGGCCGACCATGTCACCGAAGTGATGCCGCACGAGAACGGCGACATCGCCGCATTGCGCACCCGCGAGCATGGCGACGTTGCCGGTGACTTGTTCATCGACTGCACCGGCCTGCGCGCCCTGTTGATCGGCCAGCACTACGGCGAACCGTTGCTGTCGCAGCGGCACGTCCTGTTCAACGACCGCGCCATCGCCGTGCAGGTGCCGTATGTAGATGCGAACGCCCCAATCGCCTGCCAGACCATTTCCACCGCGCAGAAGTTCGGCTGGATCTGGGACATCGGCCTGCAGACCCGGCGCGGCGTCGGCCACGTTTATTCCAGCGCCTACGGCAGCGAAGACGAGGCCGAGCTGGCGCTGATCGACTACATCGTGCGCAGCGGCGGCCGCGAGCAGGACATCGTGCGCATTCCGCGCATCCGCATCGACCCGGGCTACCGCGTGCAGCCGTGGCGCCGCAACTGCGTGGCGGTGGGGCTGTCGTGCGGTTTCCTCGAACCGCTGGAAGCCAGCTCGCTGGTGCTGGTGGAACTGGCCGCGGCCATGATCGCCGACCAAATGCCGGCCACGCGCGAGACCATGGACATCCTGGCCACGCG
>DATLJF010000221.1:0-5959 GCA_035539015.1 Stenotrophomonas sp.
GAAGGCTGGCACGGGGCCGCGCCGTTGCACGAATACAACGTCGGCGCAGCCTGTGGTGCGTTCTGGTCCGGGATCAAGGACGCGGCCGGCATTCCCGATGCGACGATGTCCGATGGCACCCCGAACGGCTACGCCATGCTCACCGTACACAAGGGTGGGGCATACGCGCTGGACTACCACGCCGCCCGCGACCCCGACGATGCCCAGCACTACCTGCACGCGCCGAAAGTGCTGCGCCAGGGCGCGTATCCGGCCTGGGGCGTGTTCGCCAACGTCTTCATGGGCGAGGACGGCACCGTCGTGGAATACCGCATCGATGGCGGCGAATGGAAGCCGATGAAGCGGGTCGTGCAGCCTGACCCGCGGGTGCAATTGGAGAACGGGCGCGACGACCTTGCCGAGCAGCTGCGCGGGTTCGATCGTTCGCCCGAAGCTACCCCGTCAACACACTTGTGGCGCGGCGCGTTGTCGACCGACCTGGCGGTGGGCGAGCACGAGGTGGAAGTGCGGGCGCGCCTGCCGAACCGGGAAGCGACGGCGAAGGTTCGATATCAGTTGGCAAACCCCCTGTAGGAGCGGCTCTGGGTGGCCTCGGGCCATCACCGCGACTGCCATCTGGGAGATCGCGGCTCCGCTCGTCGGGGCTGATGGCCCGAGGCCACCAGAGCCCCTCCTACACACAGCAAAACGCCTCCACGAGGGAGGCGTCTGCAAAGGATCTGGCGGGCGCGCGATGGCTGGCGGGCTGGATCGGTACCGCGGCTGGCGATGGCTGGCGCGGTAGGGCGATTTTAGGGAGTCGTCGATCGCGATGACGGAATGCGAATCCCTCTCATCGAGCAGGTTGCAGGCTCGCGGCGCGGTCGTCATCCGGTGCCACCGCCGGATAGGGGTAGGGCACCGGCGGTCCCACCTGCAGGCCGGCGCGCCAGTGCGCCAAGCTCGCGCCGATGCGCTTGCCCTGCGAGATCTGCGGCAACGACGGCTGCTCGCCCTCGCTGCGCTCGCGCGCGGTGATGGCCGCGGTCGCCAGGCGGTAGGCGGCGACGAAGTCGTCGGTCTGGTTCATTGCTTCCACCAGCCAGGCCTGGCCGAAATAGGTGGCATTGGCAGTGTTGCCGCAGCCGAACGAGGGCCGGTCGGCACGCGCGGCGGTGATGACCAGGGTGTCGGCAGAACGCAGGCGTGGGATGAAGCCACCCGAATAGCATGCCGACAGCACGATCACCCGGTGCACGATACCGGCATCATCCAGGGCCTGGCGCAGGTCTTCCGGGGTGATGTAGTCATAGCCGTCGGGGCCGGCATCCACGTAGAGCGTGTGGTCCTCAGTGCCGTGGGTGGAGGCGAACAGCAGCAGGATGTCCTCGTCGCGGTCCATCAGCGCGCCGATTCGCGCCAGGCTGTCATAGAGGTTGTCGTAGGTGGCCATCGGCGCATAGCGATGCGCTTGCAGATTGTCCGGCGCATTGACCAGCGCCAGCGCGTGCCCCGGGGTGTCGAAGCGACGACTGAACATTTGCCGCAGGTACAGCACTTCGTTGCGGAATACCGGGTCGCTGGCATCACCGGCAAAACCCAGGACGTACAGGTCGCTGACGCCGGGACGCTGCGGGCGCAAGGCCGCCAGGGCCTGGGCGAGCTGGGCCTGGTCCAGCGGATCGGGCGCGACCGTATCCTCCGCCGACGTGCTGGCCGCAGGCGGCGAGGCCGCGCCGGTCAGCGCGAACACCGGCAACAGCGCGAGCAGCGCAAACAAGAGGCGGGGCAGCGGACGCATGGGTGCGCAGGAGCGGGCGCCGGCGCCCGCGAAGGGCACCGGCGCGATGGCTCAGTCGAAAACGATCTGGTCGAACGCTTCCACGCGCTGGTGCTTGCCTACTTCCAGGCCACTGCGCGGGGTCGGGTAGTCGGACAGCCGGTCCAGCAACGCGGTGTGCATGCCGGCGCGGCCGGCGGCGTCCAGTTCCTCGACCACGTCGGACAGGAACAGGATCTGCGGCGCCGGCAAGCCGATGCTCTCGGCAATCTTGCGATAGCTGTTGCTCTCGCGCTTGCCGCCGATCTGGGTATCGAACCAGCCCGAAATGAGAGGCGTGAGGTCGCCGGCATCGCTATGGGCGAAGAACAGCTTCTGCGCCGGCACCGAGCCTGAGGAATAGACGTACAGAGGGATTCCCGCCGCGTGCCAGTCGCGCAGGCGCTGTGCCGCATCGGGATAGATGTGGGCGGTGAAGTCGGCATCGCGGTAGCCGGCCTCCCAGATCATGCCTTCCAGCGCCTTCAGCGCCGTGGTCTTGCGGTCTTCGTCGATCCAGCGCTGCAGCGTGAGCACCAGGGTGTCGTCGTCGGCTTCCTCGCCGATTTCATCGGCCACCTGGTTGAGCCAGTGCCGCACCTGCGGGTGGCCGCCATGCTCGCGCACGAACTTGGGCAGTTCGCGCCGCGCATAGGGAAACAACACGTCCTTGACGAACGAGATGCTGCTGGTGGTGCCTTCGATATCAGTCAGGATCGCCTGCGGTTGGGTCATCGTCAGCTCGCCTTTCTCTCGGGTTGGTAGCGGGGGAACTGTCGTGCGATTTCAGTACCGGTGAAGTGTCCGACCCAGCCATCGGGTTCGGTAAAGAAGCGGATCGCCACGAAGTACGGTTCGGCGCCCATGTCGAACCAATGCTTGGTGCCGTCGGGCACGGCGATCAGGTCGTCCTTCACGCACTCCACCTCGTAGACCTTGTCGTCCACGTGCAGGGTGAACATGCCCGAGCCGGCAACGAAAAAGCGCACTTCGTCTTCCTTGTGGAAGTGCTCGTCAAGGAACTTGGCGCGCATTTCCTCGCGTTTCGGGTTGTCCGGGGCAATGGAGACCACGTCCACGGTCTTGAAGCCGTGCTGGGCCACCAGGCGATCGATGTCGGCGCGGTAGGCGGCCATCACCTGCTCGGGCGTAGCGCCCGGGGAGATGGGTTGATTGGCGTGCCAGCGCTCGAAGGACACGCCGATCTTTTCCAGCTCGACGGCGATGGCGTCGCCGTCCTGGCTATCGAAGACCGGGGTGTCGGGGGCGGTGTCGGCGTAGATGCGGAGTCTGCTCATGGCGGCGGCGTTTGAGAGGGGAACGTGGGGTTCAGCGCGGGCCGCGCAGCTTGCGCAGCTCCAGCTCGCAGTGGAACAGGAACTCGAAGGCCTCGAGGTGGCGGCGCGCCTCGGCCATGTTGCGGCCCCAGGCGTACAGCCCATGTCCATCGATGAGATACCCCCACATGCACTGTTTGTCCAGCAGCGCATCCACCTGGGCGGCGAGCACGTCCATGTCCTGGGTGTTGGCGAACACCGGCACGTCGATCGCCATTTCGTGGGTGCGGTTGCCCTCGAAGGCTTTCAAGAGCTCGTAGCCTTCCAGGCGGATATGGCCCTGGTCGGCATACAGGCGCGACGCCACCGTCTGCACCGGCGAATGGGTGTGCAACACGCAGCCGATATCCGGGTAGCGCCGGTACAACTGCGTGTGCAGCAGGGTCTCGGCCGAAGGCCGCAACTGCCGGCCGACCGGGCGGCCGTCGAAGTCCACCACCATGATGTCGTCTTCGACCAGCCGGCCCTTGTCGCGACCGGAGACCGTGATGGCCGCATGCTGGTCGTCCAGGCGGTGCGAAAAGTTACTGCTGGTGGCCGGGGTCCAGCCCGACTGGGCCAGCTCGCGGACATTGCCGATCAGCAGCTGCGCCAGCTCATGCAGGCGCGGGGTGCTGTAGGGGACGGAGGTCTGGTTCATGACCATATTCTATGGTTTTCACCGCGACGGCGGAGTCAGCGCCGTCGCCCGCCCACCCTCCTATCCACGCAAGCGGCTGTGGCGGAAGCCGTAGGCGAAGTAGATGCCGAAGCCGCCCAGGGTCCAGAACGCCATCAGCATCCAGTTGTGCGCGGTCATCGCCGAGAGCAGGACCAGGCAGCTGACCACGCCGAGGCTGCAGATCAGCCACGCCGCCGGCATCCGGAACGGGCGTGGCAGGTCGGGCTGGGTGCGGCGCAGGATCAGCACGCCGGCGCAGACCGCGGCGAATGCGATCAGCGTGCCCATGGAGGTCAGCTCGCCCAACACGTCCAGCGGGAACAGCGCCGCCAGCAGGGCAATGCCGAGGCCGGTGATGACGGTGTTGATGTGCGGGGTGCGGTACTTGGGGTGGATGCGGGTGAACACCTCCGGCAGCAAGCCGTCGCGCGCCATGATCATGAAGATGCGCGGCTGGCCGATGATCATCACCAGCACCACCGACGACAGCCCGATCAGTGCGCCGATTTCCACCACCACGCGCAGCCACGCCAGTTCCGGATGCGCGGCCACCGCGGTGACCACCGGTTCATCGGTGCCGAGCAGGGTATAGGGCACCAGCCCGGTCATCACCGCGGCCATGGCGATGTACAGCACCGTGCAGATCACCAGCGACAGCAGCATGCCGATCGGCATGTCGCGCTGCGGCCGGTGCGATTCCTGCGCCGCCACCGAGACCGCCTCGAAGCCGATGTAGGCGAAGAACACCATCGAGGCGCCGCGCAGCACGCCTTCCCAGCCGAACTTGCCCGGGCCTTCGTTGGCCGGGATGAAGGGATGCCAGTTGGCCGGGTCCACGTATTTCCAGCCGACCACGATCACCAGCACGATCAGGCCGCTCTTGAGCAGCACCATCGCCATGTTCATCGCCGAGGACTTGCGGATGCCGACGTAGCACAGCCAGGTCAGCAACAGGGTGATGCCGGCCGCCGGCAGGTTGGCGATCGCGCCGGTCGGGCGCAGCTGCGCGTCCAGCGGCGAATTGGTCAGCGCCGCGGGCAGGGTGATGCCGAAGTGTTGCAGCAGGCTGAGGAAATACCCGGTCCAGCTCACTGCCACCGCCGAGGCGGACACGCCGTATTCAAGCACCAGCATCCAGCCGATGAACCAGGCCGCCAGTTCGCCGAAGGTGGCGTAGGTATAGGTGTAGGCGCTGCCGGAGACCGGCACCATCGCCGCGAACTCGGCGTAGGCCATGGCGCAGAACGCGCAGCAGATGGCCGCCAGCAGGAACGAGAGCATGATCGCCGGGCCGGCATGGTTGGCTGCGGCGGTACCGGTGATGACGAAGATGCCGCCACCGATGACCGCGCCGATGCCCAGCGCGGTCAGCCCCCAGGGGCCGAGGGCGCGGGTCAGGCCGAGGCCGCCGGCATCGGCGTGGCTGGCGTGCGGGTGCTTGGTGGCCCAGAGTTGCTTGAGCATGTAGACGAGGTTCCGGTAAGGGCCAGCGGGAGGCGGCGAAGCCGGCGCGGGCGCCGGCTTCGGTGGGGGTCAGGCCTTCTGCGCCAGGCGGCTGTTGCGAATGCCGTAGAAGAAATAGATGCACAGGCCGATCAGGGTCCAGCCGACGAAAACCTTCCAGTGTTCGCGGAACGCCTGCAGGAACAGGAACAGGCAGAACAGCGCACCCAACGGGCATACCAGCCATACCATCGGAACGCGGAACGGCCGTGCCAGTTCCGGTCGCGTATAGCGCAGCACCAGCACGCCGACGCAGACCGTGGCGAAGGCCAGCAGCGTGCCCATCGACACCAGCTCGCCCAGCACGTTCAGCGGCACCAGCCCCGCCAGCAGCGCGGCGACCACGCCGACCAGGATCGTGCCGAAATAAGGAGTATGGAACTTGGGGTGGACGCGACCGAAGATTTTCGGCAGCAGGCCGTCGCGCGACATGGTGTAGAAGATGCGCGGCTGTGCCATCAGCATCACCAGCACCACCGAGGACAGGCCGGCGATCGCGCCAATCTCCACGAAGGTCTTCAACCAGGCCAGCTGCGGATAGTGTTCCAGCGCGGTCGCCACCGGCTTGGCGGTGCCCAGCTCGGTGTAAGGCAGCAGGCCGGTCAGCACGGCGCAAACGATGATGTAGATGATGGTGCACACCGCCAGCGAGCCGAGGAT
>DATLJF010000222.1:0-4861 GCA_035539015.1 Stenotrophomonas sp.
GACCCTTGCCGTGTGAAGGCAATGCTCTACCGCTGAGCTAACCGCCCGATGTCGCGAGCCGCCCATTATAGGGCCTGCCCAAAAGGCGTCAAGGCGCGCGCCCGGTTACATCGTGTGGGTCGGCTTGTCCGAATTGAGCAGCCCGGCCAGCAGTGTTTCGATCCGGTTGCGCACCGCTTCGCCCTCCGGCCCGTCGGCCAGCTGCACGCCGATCCCCGCGGCGCGGTTGCCCTGTGCGCCGGCCGGCGTGGCCCAGATCACCTTGCCGGCGACTGGCAGGCGCTCGCTGGATTCGGGCAAGGTCAGCAGCAGGAAGACCTCGTCGCCGAGGAAGTAACGCTTTGGGGTCGGCACGAAGATGCCGCCGTTCTTCACGAACGGCATGTAGGCGCTGTAGAGCGCCATCTTGTCCTTGACCGCCAGCGACAGGATGCCCTGGCGCGCATTCGTTGCACTCATCGTGTTTCCCCTTTTTGCGCTGGCGCCCGTTTCGGGCTGTCCCCTTCTCGCCAGGCAAGCAATAGTTCCGCCACCGCCAGATCGGCACGCACCGTAGTCCGCAACAGGTCGCGGGTACGGTTGGCAGCATCGAACCAGGTGGCCAGCTTGTGCAATCGCGCAGGTTCGGTCAAGCCGAGCCCGGCCTGGGCCAGCACCAGGTCGGCCGCGTGGCGCAGGCGCGCGTCGGCGTGTTCGTCGCCGGTCCAGCGCGTGGCCAGCTCGACCGCGCTGGCGCGGCCGGCGCCCAATTGCTCCAGGTCGACGGCCACCTGCTTGCGCAGGGCCAGGCCGTTGTCACGCAGCCACTGCGCCGCCAGACCGGGGTGGCCGCGCGCGGCATCCAGCGCCTCGGTCGCGGCGACAGCGTCGAAACCTTCGCTGTGCAACCACGCCAGCGCCTCCTGGCGCGGCGGCAATTTCAGCTCCAGGCGCTGGCAGCGGCTACGCACGGTGGCCGGCAAGCGCGCCGGTTCAGCGCTTACCAGCCACAGGTAGCGGCCGGGAGATGGTTCTTCCAGGGTCTTCAGCAGCGCGTTGCAGGCGGCCCGGTTGACCGAATCGGCCGGGTCGATCACCACCACCTGGGCGACGCCGTACTGCGGGGTCAGCGCCAGCTTCTGCGAGACCTCGCGAATCTGCTCGATGACGATCTCGGTGCGCAGCTTGTCGCCGGTGCGGTTGGGAATGAACGAGACCAGCTGCAGGTCCGGATGGGTGCCGGCGGCGATCAACTGCGCGCTGCGTGCACGTGCGGCCGGATCGGGGCTCTGCCCGAGCACATGCGTGGCCAGGCGCAAAGCCAGCGCGCGCTTGCCCAGCCCGGCCGGGCCACAAATCAACAGGCCGTGCCCGAGGCGACCGGCATCCAGCGCCGCCACGGTCTGGTCGTAGGCGCGCTGCTGCCAGGGCGAGAACGCCTCGCTCATGCCTCGTTGTCTCCGATGAACAGGGCCACCGCGCGCGCCACTTCAGCGGCCACCGCCATGGGCGGCTGGTTGGCGTCGATCACCCGGAAGCGCTCCGGGTGCGCTTGCGCGCGCGCGCGGAAACCGGCGCGCACGCGCTGGAAGAAGTCTTCGTGCTCGCTCTCGATGCGGTCCGGCCACAGGTCGCGGCCGCTGGTGCGGGCACGGCCAATACCGACGTCCAGGTCGAGCAGCAGGGTCAGGCCCGGCTGCACGCCCACCGCGCGCCGTTCGAGATCGGCGATCCAGGCCGGATCCAGGCCGCGGCCCTCGCCCTGGTAGGCGTAGCTCGAATCGGTGAAGCGGTCGCTGACGACGAAGGCGCCGCGTTGCAGTGCCGGGCGGATCACTTCGCGCACGTGCTGGGCGCGGGCGGCAAACACCAGCAGCAGCTCGGCCTCGGCCGCCAGCGGCTCGGCCACCGGCAGCGACGGGGTGTGATTGAGCAGCAGCTCGCGGATGCGTTCGGCCAGCGGCGTGCCGCCCGGCTCGCGGGTCAACAGGACCTCGTGGCCGTGCGCCTGCAGGCAATCGCGGATGGCGGCGATGGCGGTGCTCTTGCCCGCCCCTTCGCCGCCTTCCAGGCTGATGAAACGCGGGTGCTGCAATACGGCTGGGCTCATGGGGTGGGCACCGGCTCGACCGGCGCGCGGCTACGCTGCAGGTAGCGTGCCACCGCCGCGGTATGGGCGGCGTAGTCGTCGGAGAACACGTGCGCGCCGCTGCCATCGCCCACCGCGACGAAATACAGCGCCTTGCCCGGCGCCGGCCGAACCGCCGCTTCCAGTGCCGCGCGCCCGGGCATGGCGATCGGGGTCGGCGTCAGGCCGGTCCGGGTGTAGGTGTTGTAGGGCGTGTCGGTCTCCAGGTCGCGGCGACGGATATTGCCGTCGTACCTGCTGCCGATACCGTAGATCACCGTGGGGTCGGTCTGCAGCTTCATGCCTTGCTGCAAGCGGCGCACGAACACCCCGGCAATCTGCGGCCGCTCGGCCGCCAGTGCGGTTTCCTTCTCGACGATCGAGGCCAGGATCAGGGCCTCGTCGGCGTTGCGCAGCGGCAGGCCCTCGGCGCGCCGCGCCCAGGCTGCGTCCAGCGCGGCCTGCATCGCCTTGTGTGCGCGCGTAAGCACGTCGAGGTCACTGTCGCCGCGTTGGTACAGATAGGTCTCGGGCAGGAAGCGGCCTTCGGGATGCTGGCCGGGGAAGCCCAGCTTGGCCATCAACGCGGCATCGTCGAGGTCGGCAGTGACGTGCTGCAGGGGCGAGGCGGCATTGAGCGCGGCGCGCAGCTGGCGGATGTTCCAGCCCTCGACGATCGTGAGGCGATATTGGATGACGCGGCCGTCGCGCATGCGTTGCAGCAGCTCACGCGGACTCACTGGCGGCTGCAGAGCGTATTCGCCGACCTTGATGTGGCCGGCGGCGCCGACCTGGCGCGCCAGCAACAGCCAATTCCAGTCGTGGCCGGTTTCCACGCCGGCCGTGCGCAGTTTGCGCAACACCGCGCGCACGCTGTCGCCGGGGGCCACGACCACGCTCGATGCCTGCGCCGACACCGGCGCCTGGGCGAAACGCTCATGGTCTTGCCACAACCACGCCGCCACGCCGGCCGCCAGTACTGCCAGCACCAGCAACAGCGCCAGCACGCCCAGACATCCACGTTTCGCCCCAGCCACGGCCACCTCGTTGATCCACTAGGTGCGCAGGATACCGCGCCCGCCGCGCCGGCCGAAGCTGGCGCCGGTCACACCGCGTCCAGCGCGCGCAGCAGGCCGCGCGCCTTGGCCCGGGTCTCGTCGAGCTCGCGCTCGGGCAGCGAATCGACCACGATGCCGGCGCCGGTGCGGAAGCGCACTCCGGCTGCGTCCACTTCGGCAGTGCGAATGAGGATATTGAGGTCCATGTCGCCGTCGCTGCCGAGCCAGCCGAAGGCGCCGGTATAGGCGCCGCGTGCCTGGCCCTCCAGCTCGGCGATGATCTGCATGCAGCGCACCTTCGGGCAACCGGTAATGGTGCCGCCGGGAAACACCGCGGCAATCACCGCGCCCGGACTCACGCCTGCGCGCAGCAGCCCGCGCACGTTGCTGACGATGTGGTGGACATGGGCGTAGCTTTCCACCGTCATCAGTTCATCGACTTCGACGCTGCCGGGGCGGCAGACCCGGCCGAGATCATTGCGCTCCAGGTCGATCAGCATCACGTGCTCGGCGCGCTCCTTGGGATGCCCGACCAGCTCGCGGATGCGCGCGGCGTCGTCATCGCCTTCGAAGCGCGGCCGGGTGCCGGCGATCGGGCGCGTCTCCACGCGTTCGCCGTGCACCGACACCAGGCGCTCGGGCGAGGAACTGACCACCGCGCGCCCGGCCGCCACGAACAGTCCGGCGAACGGCGCCGGATTGGCCTGGCGCAAGCGCTGGAACAGTGCCGCCGGCTCCAGCGGGACGCCGAAGCCGGCGCTCCAGGCGCGCGAGATATTGGCCTGGAAGACGTCGCCGGCACGCAAGTAATCGAGCACCCGCTGGACGTTGCCGGTGAAGTGCGCCGGATCGTCTTCCTGCTGCGAGCGCGGCGCTTGCCAGGGCGGGAGCGGCGCGAGCGCGGCCGCCGCGGTGGCGTCTTCGGCGATCCGCTGCAACAGCGCCTCATGGCCAGGCTCGGTCACGGCGATGCAACGACCGTCGCGGCGATCGCGCAGGATCGCCGCCGGGCAGCGCAGCGCCAGCGCCACCGGCAGGCCGTCGCCCCGCTGCGGCAGGTCGAGGATCGGTTCGATCTGCCCGGCCAGTTCGTAATCCAGCAACAACGCCCAGCCGCCGCAGAACGGCAGGTCGCGCTCGACCCGCGTCGCTTGCCGCGCGCCGGCCCAGGCGGCATCGAGCAGGGCCAGGAAATCGCCTCGCAGCGGATGCCCCTCGCCGTTACGGGTGACGCCATCGGTACCCAGTTGCAACTGCTCGCCGGCGGCCAGCAGCAGCAGGTCCCAGCGCCCGTGCACGGTGCCGTGGGCAGTGGATTCGAACAGCGCCGGATAACGCTTGGGTGCCAGGCGATGCAGGGCCAGCAGGTCGATCTCGGCGGCCAGCGGCAGCGTCGGCATGGTCAGGCACTCGGGAGGGCGGCACGCGTGCTGCGGGCTCGCCTCGGGATCGGAGCGCGGCGCCGCGGCTGCGGGCGCCGCGAAGTGCGCGCGTCCATGACGGACGCGCGCGATACGGCCTCAGAGCCGACGGAACAGCAACGTGCCGTTGGTGCCGCCGAAACCGAAGCCATTGGACATGGCCACGTCGATCTTCTTTTCGCGTGCCACGTTCGGCACGTAGTCCAGGTCGCAGCCTTCGCCGGGTTCTTCGAGGTTGATCGTCGGCGGAATGATGCCGGTGTGGATCGCCATCA
>DATLJF010000223.1:0-18979 GCA_035539015.1 Stenotrophomonas sp.
CACATCGCGAGCAAGGCGCAAACCCGCAGCGCCCACACCGTCAGCGGCGATATCACGGTGGACGCCGATGCCATCGTTGGCGACCTGGCCACTACCAGTGGCGAGGTCAAGATCGGCAACAACGGCAAGACGGGCGGCGCCAAGAGCGTGAGCGGCTCGGTCACGCTCGGCCGCAACGCGGTAGTCGAAGGCGACGTCACCTCGGTCAGCGGCAACGTCTTTGCCGACCGCGGCAGCCGCATCAGTGGTGACGTCACCTCGGTGAGCGGCAGCATTGGCCTGGTACAGACCGAAGTAGGCGGCGGCGTCCACTTCGTCAGCAACGACGTCACCGTGGGCGTCGGCTCGCACGTCAAAGGTGGCATCACCCTGAGGAAGCCGCAGTTCAGCAACCAGGACCGCCCGCCGCGCGTGGTGATCGGCCCGAACGCGGTGGTCGATGGCCCGCTGACGTTTGAACTGCCGGTACAGTTGTACGTGCATAGCTCGGCCAAGACCGGGGCGATCAGCGGGGCTACGGCGATCAAGTTCTCCACCGATACGCCGCCCAAGGGGTAAGGCCATTGCAACCGCGCGGCGACGGGCTGCGGGCACTCGGGTCGCTGGTGCTTGGCGCACTGGCGATCTTTTGTGCAGTGCTGGTCGTCCGCCAGGGCCTGCTGCCGCTGATCGACAAGCTCTTCCACCCGGGCGAAGCGTGGCTGAGTGCGTTTCGTCGGATCGGCATTCTGTTGGCGGCCGTAACGGCCTACTGGGCTTACGTGCATTGGTGGGAAAAGCGCGAGGCCACTGAATTGCGATTGCGGCCGCGCCTCCTGGCGTTGGGTGGCGTTGCCGGCGCAGTGCAGGTGGGCGTGCCGATAGCCCTGCTGTTTGCGCTAGGCACCTATGAGCTGGTGCACTTTCGCGGCTTCTCGCCCGGGTTGTTCGGCGTGGCCGGCGTGATCGCCATCGCCGCGGTGCTGGAGGAGCTGTTCTATCGATGCCTGCTGTTTCGGGTACTCGAGCGCAGCTGGGGTACGGTAGCTTCGCTGGCGGTGCAAGCGCTTGTGTTTGCGTTGGAGCATCTGTCCAACGTTGAAAGAGGCGACCTCAGCGACGCACTCACGATGATGGTATCGGTGTCTCTGCTGGGTCTACTGTGGGCCGGGCTGTTCGTGCTGACGCGCAACCTGTGGGCAGTAGCGGCCCATCACGCCGCATGGAACTTCACCATCATGCTCAGCGGCCTGCCACTGTCGGGCATAGAGGACTGGCGCGCACTGGCGCCGATGGACGCCCGCTACGCCGGGCCGGACTGGATGACCGGCGGGTTGTTTGGACCTGAAAATTCGATCGTGCAGATCGTGTTGATCGCCATTGTGGTGGTGCTCGTACTACACATAGGGTGGCGACGCGGCGCCTTCATTAGGAAAGGGAGCCTGGGATGACCATTGGACTGATTGTCGTAGTGCTCATCGAAGCGTTGCTGATGCTTTCCTGGAACCGCAGCTACTTCAACTGGGGCGTACCCCTGTTCCAGCGGCGCATCGCAGCACCGGCAGAGGACCTCTCCCGTCTTCCGTTCAACTGGCTGGCGGGCGATTACCCGCCGGCGACCTGGGCGACCCTGGTGTTCGAGCCGCTTTCCGCGACGACCTGCGGATTTCGCGAGACCCTGCTGATGCCCAGGGGACCCGGCTACTTGCCCATCATGCGCGGCCTGATCGTGGCCAACCCGCGCCGGCGCGAAGTGCGAGTGGTAGGCTGGTGCAATTGGTCGGTGCTGCTGATTGCCGGGCCCCTGGTGTGGGGCTTGTTCTTGAAGCCCGTGCCGGCGCTATTTCTCTTAGGCATCTTGGCGGCCAGTTACCTGGTACAGCGACGCAGGTTCCAGAATGTTGCTGGGGCGGTGGCTGAGCTGGTGGCAAGAGAAAGAGTGGCCGTGGGCGAACGCAACAGCAGCGTCATCGGTACAGACACGCTGGGCTAGCTCGAACTCTCCTGGATCACGCCATGCGAACGTACGGCACGTTGGCCAAATGGAATGACGACCGCGGGTTTGGATTTGTCGCGCCTGCCGAGGGGGGCGAAGAGGTCTTCGTCCATATTTCGGCCTTCCCCAATGATGGCCAGCGCCCGCGCCTGGGCGAGATCGTTTCTTTCGATATCGAAGGCGAGCCTGACGGGAAGCGGCGCGCAGTCAACGTCACCAGGCCGGGACGGCGAAAGCCTCCGGCCCGGGAGGCCCAGCGTCCGCACGCAAGGCGATCCAGGCTCTCCGTGCTCGTCATTGGAGCGGTTATTGCAGCCGGCGCAGTGGGCGTTTACCGCTACACGCGGCCAGGTGACCATGATCCACCCACTGAGCCGCCTCCGGCAAGGCATAGCGCCCAGCCCGCCGTACCCTCCACCTCCAAATGCGACGGACGCACGATGTGCAGCCAGATGACCTCGTGCGCCGAAGCCACGTACTTCATTCGTCATTGCCCGAACACGAAGATGGATGGTGATGGCGACGGCGTACCGTGTGAGCGACAGTTGTGCAGTTGAATCGCGATCACCTGCGTTGCCTCTGCGGCCATCCGAACACGCATGCGACGCATTGGTTGGCATGCCGGAGTGCCGCAGATTGCGAACCGCCGGCGGCACTATCAATCTGGCAGAACGGCCCGAGGAATTCGGGTATCTTTGCCGCGTAGGTGCTTGACCCCCACCTGCCGGGGAGGCCGGTGGGACCCTGGAATAGCCGATCAAGGAGAGACTGGCAGTGAGCGACCCGTACAACAGCGCCGATGGTGCAACCCCGCTCGAGCGGAGCATTACAAAGGCTGGGCCCGTCGAACGACACCCGGCGCGGAAGCCAATGCGTCCGACCCCCGCTGCAACCGAATCGATCTTCTGGAAGTTGTTTCCAGTCTGGAATGTCATCGCCCTGATTGCCGGACTGTTGTGGACAGCGAAGAACGGCCCGGTGCATTTCCGCGGAGCGATGTGGCTGTATGGTCCCTTGGTGCTGGCCATCGTGGCGGGCGCATGGAGCTCGAGCAGGGTCTTCGTACTCGTGGTGCGTGCACTGAACGCGCTACTCGCGCTATTTATCATCTACATGCTCCTCAAGTTCGCGAGCGTGGGCCTCTTTAGCATGAAGTTTGCGACGATATTCCTGATGACGGCATTGATGCCGATCTTGAATGCGCTCTTCCTGCAGTCGCGCGTGCCGGAGTAATAGCCGGCAGCCTCCCAAGCTCAGTCCTGTGCCGGTTCGCACTTGTCTGTGCCCTGATCGCGAGTGTCCCGCATGAGAGTTCTGCTGCTCCTACTCATAACGGCCGGGAACTGTGTGGTGCTGCTTATCGCCTCAGTACTGGCGGTTGGCGGTGACGGCAGTTCGGACGGCATCGAGAAGGTATTGACCTTCGGTGCCGCCTGGATCCTGGCGGCGTCGATCCTCTCGATGATCCTGGCTGTCAAAGGCAAAGGGACAGCGTCGATCCTGGTAGCTGTCATGACGCTGCCCTCGGCGTACCTGGCGGGCCTGGCCGGAATCCTGACTGGCGCAGTGGCTTCACAGATGAGGCCGAGCTCGCCCGCATTCGTCGAACTGTGCAAGTCCGCGGGCGCGACTTATGTCTCGAAGCCCGCCAGCCCGGTACATTCGATTGTCTACGAGTGGGAAGGGCGCTACCCACCGACCTACAGCTACTTCAAGGTAAACCCGCAGGGCAACGTGCTTGAATTGGCTGCGGGCTCGCTCTACAGGGAACCGGCAGGCCTTGCTTTCACTGAGACCCAGAACGATTCGGGCCCGAGCGACGGCTCACGCCGCTATGTGCGCCGCACCGGCGGCGATTCAGCGTGGAGCCCTGACCCGACGGCTGACTTGCTGATCAAGTACCAGTCAACGCCGGTGCATAGGGCCGGGCTGGAACCGGGCATGGTCCAGTACGACATCGCCGTGAGCGATCGTCGCGACGGACGGCAGCTCGCATCGTTTCGCTATTTTCTTAACGATAGGGAGCGGCGCGGCTGCGGGACGACGTCTGATGGCGTGATGAGTGAGGTGGAGTTAGTGTCCAGGGCAATCGGCCTCCCACCCACAAGGAAACGTGATGGCGCAAGCAATGACTGACAGCAAGCGGCGCCTCTGGTTCTGGTTTCTTGCATTGCTGCTGCTGCCGACGATCTCTATCGCCCTTGCTTCCCAGTCAGACTGGGCACGGCACGTGGCACAAGTCGCCCTTGAGATCACGCCAGAAGGCCTGCTGCGCGTGGCGATGCTCCGCGTACTTGGCATCGGTGGTACCGCTTCCCTGGCCACCCTCCTGATGGTGTGGCTGCTGGTCCCGGTTACCGCCGCCGCCGGATGGCTGTTGCTGCGCAGAATAATTTTCGATCACATCGATAGGGTTACGCCCAACCGCAAGTCCGCCATTGCGCTCAGAATCGTCGGCGCGTGCGCGCTCTTGGCGATGACCGCACTCGCCATCTTCGTCCTGCCCGGGAGGGCCACCAGCCGATGCCCTTCCTGTGAGCAGAGCCTGCTTTCGCTGCTGGTACTGAATCAGCTACAGGTCTACGCGGCGGGTGGGATTGCGGGGTATATCGCCTGCATGCTCGCAAAGCTGCGCACGCTTCCGGCGCTGCCGGGGCGGTCTGATCCCAGCTAGATCGCGGGCCGCCTCCCGCTCCAAGTGTGACGGTCGCACCAGGTGCAGCCAGATGCCTCGTGCGCCGACACCACCTACTTCGTCCATCATTTCCCGAACACACAGATGGATGGTGACGGCGATGGCATACCCTTCGAACAACAGTGGTGTAGTTGAATCGCGATTGCCTATGCTGCGTCCCATGCGATCTCGTCACGCACGGGACCTGTTGGCGTACCCTTCGAGACCGTCGCAGGATCGCGGTTGCCCGCGCACTACCCGCCTGAGCGGGGCACTAGAGGAAATCGGGTATCTTTGCCGTCAAGGGGAGACTGGCCATGAGTGACCCATATAACAGGGTCGGAGGCGCGGCACCTCTGGCCAGATCGTCTCGAACACCGCTGCCCGGGGCGGCACCCTGCAAAGTAACCAGGCCCGCCGAAATGCTGACAACTACTGACCTGATTGGATTTGACGTTGCATGGATAGCCGTTGATGCCGCCGGCTTCGTGGCGATCTTCACAAACGCAGGCGAGGCGCCCATTCCGGAATCGGCGGAGTACGCTGTATTCGCCACGGAAGAACTGGTTCTCGATCTCCCCGAGATATCAGAAATCCAGCTCCACGCTGACGTACCACGGCCCGATAGTTTTGTGGCGTTCGCTAAGCGGGGCCTGTTCTCATACGACTGGTCTGATGCACACCGGACTGCTTCCCTTTTCGGTGGCTACGAGCTCATGGCTCGCCCTGATCGACCGTTATCCGTAGAGGAACTTCCCTCGATCTTGCAAGCATATGCGTTGGCGACCCGGCTCAACGACGCCAAGTTCGGGGCTGCCGTCGTCGTTGTGCCGTCATGACGCAGCTCGATGATGGCGCATGCCATCATCGTCCCACTGGCAGCCCGAGGACCCCCACCATGTCACTCAAAGACCTCCTTCCCGGCAAGCTCGGCTTCGGCACCGCCCCGCTCGGCAACATGTTCCGCGACATTCCGGAAGCCGAGGCGCGCGCGACGGTGGATGCCGCCTGGAACGACGGCATTCGCTACTTCGATAACGCGCCGTTCTACGGCGCCGGCCTGGCCGAGATTCGCATGGGCGAGGCGCTGGCCGATCGCCCGCGCCAGGAGTACGTCATCAGCACCAAGGTGGGCCGCCTCGTCCTGGATGAGGTGGAAGACGTGAGCGCGCGCGACCAGGGCGAGAAGGGCGGCGTGTTCCAGCACGGCCGGCCGAACCGGGTGGTCAACGATTATTCCGAAGACGCGACGCTGCGCTCGATCGAGGACAGCCTCAAGCGCCTTAAGACCGACCACATCGAGATCGTCTGGGTGCACGACGTGGCACAGGACTTCTTTGGCGACGAGTGGCTGGGCATGTTCGAAGCTGCGCGCAAGGGTGCTTTCCGGGCGCTGGACCGCCTGCGCGACGAGGGCGCCATCAAGGCGTGGGGCCTGGGCGTCAACCGCGTCGAGCCGATCGAACTGCTGCTGGACCTTGAAGGGCCGCGGCCGGATGGCTTCCTGCTCGCCGGCCGCTATACCCTGCTCGACCACTCGCGCGCGTTGCAGCGCGTGATGCCGCAGGTGGCGGCGCGTGGGTTGGGCATCGTAGTGGGTGGGCCTTACAGCTCGGGTGCACTGGTGGGCGGGCCGAACTTTGAATATGCACCGGCCAAGCCGGAGATCCTGCAGAAGGTGGCGCGCATCAAGGGAATTGCCGATCGCCATGGTGTGAGCATGAAGGCGGCCGGGTTGCAGTTTGCCTTGGCGAATCCGGCGGTGGCTGCGGTGATTCCCGGGGCGAGCAGGCCCGAGCGGATTGCGGAGGATCGGGTGGCTATCGATGAGCAGGTGCCGGTGGATTTTTGGCGCGAGCTTCGGGGGGCGGGGTTGGTGGATTCGGCGGCGCCGCTGCCCGGCGGAGCGTGAGGCAGTGACGACATGGATGTTGCTGATGGGCGGGCTGGTGTTGGCCTTGATCTTGCCGATCTTCCTGGCGCGCACGAGGCAAGCACGCGGGCGCCTGCTCGGCATGCTGGTTGGAGGCTACTTCATGGTCGTGGGCGGGCTAGCCGCCGTCGGTCTCCTCTACCTGGCCATTATCGAGGGCAGGACCGGCATCGTCCGCAACCGGCCGAGCACGGTGTTTGTGTTTGCTGAGAATCCCGTGGTGGCGTCGGTTTCACTGCTTGTGAGCCTGGTATGTGCCGGGATGCTGGCCTACTGGGGGTTGAGTCTGTTCCGAGGTGCCAGGAACGGCACGCTGGGGGCGTGAGTGATGCGCTGGCACGCGCTGATGGCGCTTTGTTTCATTTTTCTCGCCTCGGGCATCTACTCTCACGCAATAGCCGCCCCTCCCGCACTTTCGGTCGAAGGTCTCAACCAGAACTCAATGGTGAGGGTCGGCAGGCTATACCTGACGCGATCGACCGTAGTGACGCAGGGTGCCGAAGAAGAGATACGCCTGGGGCGACCCGTTGCTTGTGCGGACCAGAGGGTCCGTCTGTTGGTGGCAGAAAACCTCCAACAGGTAAGGCCTGGCGCAATCTGCACCGCGGCCAGCAAGGCGCTGGCATTTTCGGTCGCGCAATCTGGTGGCCAGCGCGTCTCAGTCGAAATTCGCATGGTCCCACCGCGTGTTGCCTACAGCAGCAGCCCGTGGCGGGTTGGTCGCTTCCCGAAGTTGGTGCTCGTCGCACCCGAACTGGCTACATCTCAGGCCACGTTGGCGAACGTTGCGGACTTGGTGGCGCACGAGGTCTTTCACGTAGCGATGCTAGCCGCAGGCCACGAGCACGTCGGGACGAACGAAGATGCCGCTTACCACTTCGGGCTGTGCGGGCAGCTGCTGGCGTTAGGCGTAGTCTGGCCTTCCGCCATGCCTGGATACTCGCTGGAATCGTCCGATGCGAATGTTGCCGCTTCCTCATCGGCTGCCGAGCGCGTTCGATCGGAACTCATGGCAAAGGCTGGCGAAAGGCCGATCACCGTTGACGAGCCGCTCGGGCGGGAACTGCTGGCAGCCTGTCGCGAAGTGCGGCCCCGCTAATAAGCGAACTGCCGCCTTCGCTAGCCGCTGCGGTCAATCCGCCTCGTAAACAGTCGCCTGCCGCACCGCCAGCTTCCACTCCCCGCTCGCGTCGCTCCATATCTCGGTGGTGCGGCGGCGCACGTGCTTGCCGGCAAAGCGTGCCTGGTTGATCGGCGTCAGCGCCTCTTCGCCCATCAACACTACATCGTGCTCACCGCGCGTGGCGGCGTATTCGATGGTGCGTTCCAGGGTGGTGTAGTCGATTTTTCCCGTGCGCAGATTGTTTTCGGCGTCGGCCTTGCGGGCGATCTTGTTGTATGGATTGTTGACCACCGCATCGTTCTCGAAGATCGCACTGAAGGCCGGCACGTCATGCGACAGGATCGCCGCGTCCATGCGCTCGGTGGCGGCGAGTGCAGCGGCGATACGCGGCTGCTTGCAGGTTTCGGCCACGGCTGGGTTTGCGGGTTTCCAGCCGGCGTGCGCGGGCAAGGCGATGGCCAGCATCAGGGCGGGCAGCAGGTAGGTGGCGCGGGACATGGCTGGCTCGTGAGCAAGGAGGACGAGGGGGACAACGCGGGTAACGCTTGCGATAGGCCTTGCGGGGTGCCGGCGAGGTGTCGGCAATCTTGATGGCAGCTTTCCGCCGCCCTATCATCCGAGGCTGATTTAGTCCTTGGCGTTTCCCGCCCGGGGTGTATTTCGGGATGCTGGGGAGCAACCCGTAATTCTTATCGATCGAAGGCCGGAACCCGAAGTCGGGCTCGACCGCCTTCATCGTCGCCATTCTTCCAAGTGCCGCACGGACCGGCTGGGCGTGGCGGCCGCTGCAAAGCAAGATCGCTTTTTACAACAACAGGGGGTCACATGAAAAAGGTAGTTCCGTTGGTGCTATGCATGCTCTTGAGCGCATGCGCGAGTAAGCCTACGCAGGTCAACCTGGTGCCTACCGGTATCATCCGTTCCGTCGCGCCGCCGCTGGACATGGAAGTAAAGACCATCGCCGTGGTCATCGCCGACGCGCCCTCGCAGACGGGCAAGGTGATGGTCGATGCCACCTTCCCGCCATTGTGGAAGGAAGCCATCCAGACGTCGATCGACCAGGCCGGGCTGTTCAAGGACGACGCGGCGACCAACGTGACCATTTTCGCCACGATCAAGCGCTTCGAGTTCAACCCCAGCGGCTTCTCGAACAAGGTGGATGTCAACGCCACCTACCGGATCGTGGACAGAAGCACGGGCAAGGAGCTGTTCAACGAGGACATCGTGACCAGTGCCTCCAGCAACGCCGGCGAGACGTACAACGCTTCGGTGCGGCTGATCAACCTCTGGAACACCGCCACGCAGGAGAACATCAGCAAGTTCATTGCGGCGGTCAAGAAGAAGTCGGAAGCAGCACAGCCCGAGGGCTGAGAGGCTTGCTGCGGGGGCAGGCCGGGCCAGGCGTTTGGGGGTAATGTCGATTTCCGGCCATCTCCCTCGTCGTCAATCCAACAACCAGAAGGACTGCCCCATGAAATACCTCGGCCTGGCCTACTTCACCCCGGAAAAGTTTGCGGCGATGACGCCCGAAGAGGTGGAGGCATTGGTGAGCCAATGCCCCGCCCTGGACGAAAAGATGCAGGCCACCGGCAAGGTGCTGGTGTCTGCATCGCTGGATGACCTGGATACCTGGCGTACGCTGCGCCCGCGCGATGGGAAGACGCAGGTGACGGATGGGCCCTACACCGAGTCCAAGGAGGTGGTGGGCGGCTTGTTCATCATCGAAGCCGATAGCCATGACGAGGCGCTGCGGATTGCTTCGATGCACCCGGCGGCTACGTTGGGAGAAGCGGCCGGGTGGACGGTGGAGCTTATTCCGGTGGGGTTTTATTTGGGGCGGTGAGGGACTCGCCAGCGCTCGATCTGGGCTTCGGCATCCACCCACGGCAGCCGGCTTCCATCGCGCCTCATCGCCTCATAGGCGGTGGCCACCTGCTCTACCGTGATGAGGTGTGCTTCCAGCAGCGCGGCCATAAGCCATAGCGTGCCACGCACCTCTACACCTTCAGCGTCTGCAGCTCGCCGCAAAGGCCCATCTCCAGAGAGGAGTGCGCAGCCCATTGACCGAGCAAGCGTCAGCGCGAACAGGTCGTTGGTGCTGAGGGCGCGGTAGCGACGACGAAGTTGCGCGATTCGGTCGACACTTTCGGCCGGCTGGGCGAGAACCCTCAGCCCAAGAGCAGGCAGATTACCGTGATGCTCTTGCAGCTCTTCAACGTAGAGCACGTCGGGGACACAGAATTCCCAGCCCGAAATCCGGAACATCTCTTCCAGCAAGCCACCTGCAGCCACGTCGATGATGATGTTTTCATCAGTTACAACAACTCGCATCGGTCGCATCCATACGACGGTTGGAACGCAGCTTTGCCAGAGTCACGCCCAGCAGCTCTGCAGCCTTGGATTCACCTATCAGGCCTTCCGCAAGAGCACGATATATGAGCTGCGCGAAGCGTAAAGGACATTCCTGCACGTATGCGTGCCCGGGTTCGCGTTCGCGCCAGGAAAAGTTTTTCTCACCCTGCCGGGCGAAGAAATCCCAATGGCGACGCGCGGCGGCCTGACTGAGAATGCCCAGGTCTTTCGCTCGGTAGAGCCAGCCATTCATGCTCAGGCCCCACTCGTGCTTCAGCAGATAGAGCTCACGAGGTTCTATCCACGAGCGGGAAGCGCCGAGCAGCCGAACTGCCTCCTTCGCAGGCACCAGCAAGGCGCTCGCGAAGCGATGGCACGCGCGCTCTTCGTCCAGGTTTGCTGCCAGCCGGCCATGCAACACCAAGTGCCCGAGCTCATGCGCAAGCGTGAAGCGCTGCCGGTCCCCCGGCCAGTCCCGCCCGACAACGATCACCGTGTGGCCGTTGGCCTTGGCCACGAGTCCATCGAAGCGCTTGCCGCCGCCATGCGGTGTCAGGATGACCTTGATGCCCTCCTCTTCGAGCTTGTCGACCAGGTTCGCAATGGGACCACTCCCCAGCTGCCAGGCCGCACGGATGCGCTCGGACACGGGCTCGATATCCGCATAGGAATCCACCCGCGTGGGCAGCCCCCTGGGCAGCGCAAAGGCCTTAGGCCACGACGCCGGAATGACGGCCTCCAATTCAAGCCAACGCTCCAACTGCTCGCGGACGTCCTCCAGGGCCTTGGCCTCGTCCTGCGCTGACAGCTTGGGGTGCTTGCGGAACTCGACCTCGGTGAGCTCGATAGTGGGTTGGCGGAAAAAGTATTCGGTGCGGACGCCGAGCGCCTTCGAAAGACGGAGCAGTGCATCGGAAGATGGCCTGATGGCATCACGCTCGTACTTCGATACCGCCATTGCGCTGAGCTCTACCTGCTGGGCCAGCTCTCTTAGGGAAAGCCCAGCGGCTACGCGCGCTTGCTTGATGCGAGAACCTAGCATGGTGACCTCGGTTTACATATGTCATACACAATACACGCATTGTAAACCCTTCGAGGAGGTTCGCGGCGACGCTGAGGCAGAGCGGTTGAAGTGAGATTCCTCCTATGGTGTGCTCATTCATGCCGAGCAGCGCCAACGTCGTTGAATACGGAAAGGTCTATTGAGGGCACCAAGCGAGTGCTTTCAAATGCCCATAGATTTCTCCAGCAAGATGAAAGGCGCCGTAACTCAGACGCTTGTCAAATCGCTCCTAGAAGATGCCGGATACCGCGTGACTCCGCTCGGGATCGAAGAAGTCGTCCGCGAGTTGGCGTCGGTCGGTCAAGCGCAGTACCTCAAGCTCAACTTGCCACAGTCGCTGCGGTCGCTTCCGGACTTCCTGGTGACCGATGCCGCAATCACGAAGACTTGGCTGATTGAGGTCAAGTATCGGCGCAGTTGGGACGCGTGTGAAATCCAGGCTCTGCACGCAAAGCTTATGGAACAAGCTTCGGCCTCGGGCCCCTTCGTTCTTCTTCTTTTTCTCTGCGAGCGTGCTGGCGATATCGAGACGCCGTCGAGTCGCTGTGGGGTCTTTGAGCTCAAGAGCAAGGCGGGTGAGCTCCTCTATAGGAGCCGTTACAAGGCACATAAGTGGTACCCGTGGTCCCAGGCCGAATTACGGTTCGCGCAGCCTCCAGCCGCGGTATTTGACTTGCTGAATAACCGCTTCGAAGAGCGAACACTTCAAAAGTGTTGCGAGTTCGCAGCTGCGTATCCGGGGATCTTGGATGGCACCTAACGCGTTCCCCAGTGATGTCCATAGCACGGAAGAATCCTGGCGACTATGGGCGAAGTGAATTGCTCGGTCCCCTTTAGCACCCTACACACCTTAGACAACCATGCCTGGGGACGTCACGCCTTGGCGAACCAGCATGGTGACTTAATGTGTCAGCATTAGCAGTAATGGAGTTTCATGCTTACGATACTCAACTCACCGTTCTTCAATCCATTCTTAGCCACCTTGGCCGGCGCCCTCTTTGGCGCACTCTGTGGAAACCTCCTCGCAGAACGATCAAATCGACAACGTCGACGGTGGGATGCTTTGGGTCGGACAAATGCACTCATTGTTCTCTCAGAAAGCACCCTCTCTCGGGCCATTTCCCTCAAGCAGGACTACGTCAAGCCGCTGTTGAAAGGCTATCTCAGACAAAGACGTGAGGCAGAAACGATGAACAGTGCTCTTCCCGAGGTGCATGCGCCGGGAGGAGAGGTGCCTTTCCGAGCCGACCTGGTCTCCATTCCGCCGTTAACAGTTCCAATTGAAGGACTGAAAAGCCTGACCCATCCCGCTGCGATGATGCCAGGCAGGGTGCTTGCTCTCGCCGCGATGATTGAGGGCGCGCTCGACATGCTTTCCCATACTAGGGAAATTCGCGCGGCGGAGATGGCAAAGTTCCATAGCCGCGAGCTGACTCTGGAATTCTTTCTTCATACCTATTTTGGCCTACGTCAGAGGGATGGCAGCATAGATGAGTTGTATTACCAGTGCATGGAGGGAATCGCTCGGCACACAGATGATGTGGTGTTCTTCGCGGCGGAGCTTACTGAGGAGCTCCAAGTACATGCGAAGCGCCTGCATGCAAACCAGCGCCTTGCGAAGGACAAGGAAATCCCTTATTCGGTCGATCTCTCGTCCTTCCGGAAGTCTGGCTTGATCCCTCCAAGACAGAACTATGAGAGCTACTTCGCTAAGTTCAGGACGCCAGCTTAGTAGGCTCGGCTTGGTTGAAGCCTTCTAAGAACAACGAGCATCGTATGTCATGGTTGCGCACCACGCTGGTTGATGGCCGCTTGTTGTAGGTCCAATTCTGCTGCAGTCCGTCCCGATGCCCTCCTCCGGGATCGCCCCTTTGCTTGCGCCTACGCAGGTTCCGTGGGCGTGCGCGGATCTGGCCACTACGATGCCGCCACGTGCATCGGCGGGGCCGAGATAGGTGAGTAGGTGGGTTTCTTCAGGTGGGGTGTCGGTGCTCATGGCGTCAGCATGCACGGCACCGGATTCATCGTTTGAGACGCTCAGCGCATGAGTCCATCGCACCCCGCCTTCCACCCCCCCTACTCGCAAATCACGCCGCCACCTTATGCTCATAAAGCGGCTTCGCCTTGTCATCGAAGATGGCGTACAGCGCGGCCAGCTTGCTCGGGTCCGGGTTGAGCCAGGCGTCTATGTGTTCCGGCTTGATGTTGATGATGGTGCGGTCGTGCCCGGCGGCGGCTACTTCGGGCTCGGGGTCGTCAGTGATGGCGGCGAAGCTGTAGAGGTCCGGCTCCAGGCCCTGCGGGTCCACCCAGTGCGACCACAGGCAGGCCACCAGCATGGGTGACTTGTCGCGCGGCTGGAACTGGATGACGACATTCTTGCCGTCCGGCCCCTGGACGTTCTCGTAGAAGCGGCCGACCACGATCAGGCCGTGGCGATAGCCGAACAGGTCCTTCCAGGCGCGCTCCAGGTTGTCGCGGCGGGCGTTGTAGGTGCCGGGGTAGTCCTTGTCGTAACTGCTCGGCGCGTGCGGCGGGCGGCACTGGTAGCGCATGGGCCGGATGAGGCGCTGGCCGTTCTCCTGCACCAGCACCGGCGCCCACCAGCCGGGAAAGATGCGGTAGTCCTTCGCCTTGGGCTCCTTGCGGCGCAAGTCCGACAGCCAGCTCTCCACCTGGGCCTGCTTGCGCGTGGCGCGGTCCAGCTCCTGCTGCGCGGTCTTGGTGGGCTTCACCGCCAGCTTGCGCTCGGCATCGGCAATGCGGCGGCGCTGCGCGAACAGGTCGCCCTCCCAGGCCTGCGCGTCGAGCAGGTCCCACGCCGCTATTTCCTCGGCGATGACCGACAAGGCGCCCTCGCCGCCCTCGCGGAACGCTTCGTCCATCGCCTTGGGCGTCTTCGGACGCTTCTCGCCGCCCTTCTGGCGCAGCCAGAGCTGGGCGAAGGCTTCGAAATCCATGATGGCGCCGAACTGGCGCACTAGTTTTTTGTAGTCGGCTTGGATTTCGGCGGAGTAGCACATGGGTGGGGGCCTCGGGGAGCTGGGAGGCAGGCTAGCGGGGCCGGAGTTCAGGAGGTGAGACGGCGATAGGTCATCGGGTCTACAGCAGCATTAGCCCGAAGGCCAGACCCAGCGCGAGCGCTAGCAGCGCGGCCACACAGAGCGCCATTGCGTACGAGCGCCTGGGAAAGTGCGGAGCGCGCAGGATCGACCGAAGCAACGTGATCGGCACCAACGCGTAGATCACGCATGACGCAATGAAATACCAATTGAGCGTGTGCGAAGGGCTATGCCCCATCGCCTGGCCAACTTGAAGAAGTACCACCCCGCCAACAAGCGTGAGAAAGGATCTGATCGCGAAAGCGTTGTTCAGTCTGGTCTGTGCGCTCATGGCCCACATCGTAAGCGCAACAACCTGGTACCTGATCCCCCGGACGGTTGCGGACAATCACTTGGCCCAACCTGGCCACCAGCACCGCCGCCCCAAGCGGTGCCAGTCTGCAACGCCCCTACCGCCGAATCTCCTCGCGCCGCTCTTCTTCCCAGGGCTTCCCCACCGGCACAACCGGCGGCGGTGGCGGCCCCACTACCTCGATAACTACTTTGCCGGGCTTGCCAGTGATGCGCAGGGGGCAGCCGATGTGTAGGCCCAGCTCCTCCAGCCACCTACCGCGTAAGCGCAGCAGCGGGACGAGGTCATCCGTGGCCTTGTAGAAGGAGTAGTGGACGGTGCCCTGCTCGGGCCGCCGTGGCGCGCGCGGGCGGCCTCGCCTGGCTGCGGCCGCCGCGCGCTTATCCAGCTCTTCGGCCGTGGGTGGGCCTTTGTAGTTGGGAGACCGCCAGTCGGTGTCTGGGTAGGTGATGTTGAGGCGATCGGCCAGCGTGGTGGGAAATGGCGCGATGTACTCGGCGACGCGTGGGGTGCGGGATTTACGCATGGGTAGCCCTCCTTGACGGGAAAGACCCCGTCGCGTGTTTGCGACGGGGTGTCGGGAGGCTAGAAACCGCTAAGAGTCGGCGGGCGTATTTCCCCTGAGGGTCTTGTATTAGCCACCCTCCCGACGCAGGTCCGATTGGGATCAAACAGGCGCTTTTCTTCTCTTAGCGGAGTTTCTAGGCTCCAACGCCCACACTAGCGAACTCCAGTCTCGAATCTATGCGACGGATCGCAGGCCCCTGAAGCTATCTCCCCAAGTCGGGGCTTGTGCGCTAGTAGAACCCGAGAGCACGCAACCTCTCTTCCGAAGCTGGCCTCAAAATGTATCTCTTGCAGCTGTAGAATTCGGGCGGTGCCCCTTCTTCGAACAGCGCGCGCGCCATCTCACTCAATGTCTCATCAGACGGGCCTCCCCGAGCCTCAAGTTCATCGTAAAGTGCAGAGACCACTTCCGCCCTTAGCCGTCGGAGTCGTTGTGCGTCCAGATTTAGTTCCTCAATCGTGGCCTCTGCCTTCGCGGTGAGTGCCGAAGGACAGCGGACATCTACTGAGATTGCACCGGTCAGCGAGAATGCGAACACATGATCTTGATCCGAGATGTCTGCCAACGGATTTAGGATCACATCGTCCAGATCTGCGTCACCCTTTACGGCGTCGCACGAAAGGTCTGGCGCAGTGAATCTATTGCAGTCCTGCAAATGTCGCTGCGACCCCCCGTGGCAGGTCGCCAGTAGGTTGTTCCAATCCAGCGCCCAATTGGGGGCTACAGAATGCGGACTTTTAGGGTGAAAGTGTTCGACACGCTGGTCGCGCGGAAGCTCTTCGTCAGAGACCTTTAGTGATATCTCGCAATACGCGCACAAACCGAATTGGTCAGAGAAAAGTTGCCTACATGTCTGCCTATAAGCCCCATCCTCAGCCCGAAACTCCCTCCAAGTTGCGCCTGGGCTAGTCAACCGAAAAGCAGACAACATCGTCGGCTCGTCCGACTTCGCCACTCTCTTCACGCCCGAGTTCTCCGCATCTTTCTGAGCTGAATGTCGATGTCGATGCGGCGCAGCTCTGCTTCGCTGCCGTTAGACCAACTATCCAACTCCAGGCGAATATCCCTGGCTTCCTCAGAGTCCCAGTCGTCAGCCTCTACGAGCGATCTATATCGATCAAGCTTCGCCGTGATGGGGCTCGGCGGTCTCGCGTCGACGCCTTGGATGCTCTCTAGAAGGTCTACGCTCCTGGCTCCCAGTGCGAAGTCTGGGATTTCGATGCGAGTTTCCTCCTCGCCGCTGACCAGCTTCCGAATGCACCTAGCCTCGACACTCGACAGCACCTGCGGGCTATGCGTCGTCACAATGAATTGGCTGTTAGGAAAGACGCGCCTCAGATCTGTAAGTACGGTTTGCTGCCACTTCGGATGCAGATGCAGATCCACCTCGTCAATCATCACGACCGCGTGAGTTGCCAAAGGATCCCATCCGTCAACAGTGCCCGGCGGATTCGCTTCGACCATTCGGCACGCCAAGTCAGCGATCATCGCGATGGATGTTCTGTAGCCATCGCTCAGTTGATCAAGATCAAATGTCTTTGTGGCACCAGACTCTTCGATCTTGTCCACAACAAATCGAAGGGGCTTTAGGGCGGTTCTCGGTCTTTTGAAGTTCCAGAAGAACCTTTCTATGGCTTTCCGCACTGACGCCAGCTCGGAATCTTCGTACTCGAACGAACGAAGTTCGCGCTGCTTATGGGCCTCCTCCGTCTCCTTGGCATGAAACCACTCAAATACTCGTTTGAAGTTCGCTGTGGAGTTCAGCGCGCCATTCATGCTGTCGAATCGAGGAAAATGCGTCTTGAAGTTTCTTCTACGGAGCGGAGACTTGAAAACTGCCCTGTCTGTGCCGTAGTAGACAACTAGCGGCATCAGGTAGTTTCGCCCCGCCGCATCTGCGGTGAGCAATGCTTCCGCAAGAGCATCGAGATTCTTAACACCGACTACCTCCGCTGGCTCTATCGCCTCCACGAAAGTTGCCAAGGTATTTGCGGCGCCGTCCCTTAATTTCGTTCGTGAGACGCGAATGTGCCCGTCAAGATCTTTTCGATCGATCTCGTGCAGCGAAGCGCATTCGACTGAGGCATCCAACCGCGTCCAGATGTGCAGCCCTGGTGCCGGCTTAGAACGCTCATCTAAGCGAATGTCGCCAGCCTTGGGCGAAGTGCCGGTGATTCCGGGAAATTTGGTGAGCATTCTCCCGAAGACGTCGCTAACGGCGTCAAGAATGGTCGTTTTCCCGTCTCCGTTGTCCCCCGCCAACACCGTGACATCCGACTCAAATTTAATACTGAGTCGGGCGTGAGATCGAAAGTCTCTTAGGCGGAGTTCGGATATTTTCACGGCCACCCCAAATTGTCAGCAGGACTCAAGTAGAAGAAGGACAGGTACTGGTACCTGCCCTTCCTAGCTTATCCTTTGCTCGCAGACCTAGTACAGATTAAACCCCAACCGGATTCGATTTCTCCGGATCAATCTTATAAAGCTTGATAGCCCGAGCCACATCCTTCCCGGTCATCTTCCCTTCCTTCGCCAGCGCCGCAATGGCCGCATGCGCGATGTAGTACCGATCAACCTCGAAGAACCGCCGCAGGTTCGCACGCGTATCGCTGCGCCCAAACCCATCCGTACCCAGCACCGTATACCCCATCGGCACGAAACTGCGGATCTGGTCAGCAAACAACCGCACGTAGTCCGTCGCCGCAATCGCCGGGCCCTGCCGCCCTTCCAGCAACTGCGTCACATACGCCTTGCGCTGCTCGGCTTCCGGGTGCATGCGGTTCCAACGCTCGGCATCAAAACCATCGCGGCGCAGCTCGTTGAAGCTCGGGCAAGACCAGATATCGGCGGTCACGCCGAAGTCCTTGTCCAGCAGTTCGGCCGCGGCAATCGCTTCGCGCAGGATGGTGCCGCTGCCCAGCAGCTGCACGCGCTGCTCGCCCTTCTTGGGCTTGCCGGCGTCCTTCAGCAGGTACATGCCCTTGATGATGCCTTCCGCTGCGCCGGCCGGCATTTCCGGGTGGGCGTAGTTTTCGTTCATCAGGGTGATGTAGTAGTACTCGTCGATCTGGTCTTCCATCATCGCCTTCATGCCGTGCTGCATGATGACGGTGACTTCATAACCAAAGGTCGGGTCGTAGGTGCGCACGTTCGGGATGGCGCCGGCCAGCAGGTGGCTGTGGCCGTCTTCGTGCTGCAGGCCTTCGCCGTTGAGCGTGGTGCGGCCGGCGGTGCCGCCGAGCAGGAAGCCGCGGGTGCGCATGTCCGCTGCCTGCCAGGCGATGTCGCCCACGCGCTGGAAGCCGAACATGGAGTAGTAGATGTAGAACGGCAGCATCGGCACGTCGCTGACGGAGTAGCTGGTGCCGGCGGCCATCCACGAGGCAATCGCGCCCGGTTCGCTGATGCCCTGCTGCAACACCTGGCCGCTCTGGTCTTCGCGGTAGAACATCAGCTGGTCTGCGTCCACCGGCTTGTACTTCTGGCCGAACGGGGCGTAGATGCCGATCTGGCGGAACAGGCCTTCCATGCCGAAGGTGCGCGCTTCGTCGGCGACGATCGGCACGATGCGCGGGCCAATTTCCTTGTCGCGCAGGGCGATGTTCAAGCTCTGCACGAACGACATGGTGGTGGAATAGGTGCGCTCGCCGCTGTCCTTGAGCAGGCGCTCGAACTTGTCCAGGCCCGGGGCCACGAACGACTTGCTCGCCTTCGGCCGGCGCTGCGGCAGGTAGCCGCCGAGTTCGGCACGGCGCGACTTGAGGTACTGCACTTCCGGCGAGTCTTCGCCCGGGTGGTAGAACGGCACCTGGCCGTCGGCCAGCTGGGCGTCGGTCACCGGGATGTTGAAGCGGTCGCGGAAGTGGCGAACGGATTC
>DATLJF010000224.1:0-11184 GCA_035539015.1 Stenotrophomonas sp.
TGCACGAGGCGAGTCACTTCCGCCTCGGTGCAGCAGGTCGGGCGGGACGGCAGGGGCGAAGGTGCATTCATGATCGACGTACACATTGTCCTCCAGTCGCGCGCACGTGGCGATAACCCACGCGCTGGCTGCGGCAATCGGTCGCGCCGCTGCGATGTCCATTTGCGGCCAGCGCTCCTCCGGCTCGCTGCGCAACCTGTCGTCGTGTTCCCCACTCATCTGTCGGCCATGACCTCCTTCCAGCTCTCCGGTATCGATCCGCAGCCCCTGCGTCCGCTCTTCGACCTCGACCCTGCGCGGCTCGCCGCACACGGCGCGGTCCGCGTCGTCGCCAGCAGCGACCATGGCTTTCCGTGCCGCATCAGCCTGCGCGACGCCGACCAGGGCGAAGAACTCCTGTTGTTGCCCTACTGGCACCAGCCCGCTGCCTCGCCCTACCGGGCCTGCGGCCCGATCTTCATGCGCCGCCAGGCGGTAGCCGCGCGCTTGGCGGTGGACGAGGTGCCGCCCTACGTGGCCACCCGCCTGATCTCGTTGCGCGCCTACAACCACGGCGACCGCATCGCCGCGGCTGAGGTGCTCGAGGGCAAGGCGGTAGCCGCCTGGTTGCACGATCGCCTGGGCGATCGCGATATCGCCTACGTGCACCTGCACAACGCCCGCTACGGCTGCTACTCCTGTCGCGCCGACCGTGCCGCCTGAACACCGCTCGCGGTGGGTGGCTTGAACCGCCCGACGCCGTCCCCACCTCCGGAAAGTCCCCCGGAGGTTGCAATGGATCCCAGCCAGAACCCCAATACGTTCCACGCCACCACCATCATCTCGGTGCGGCGCAATGGCCATGTCGCCGTGGCCGGCGATGGCCAGGTCACCCTCGGCCACACCGTGATGAAGGGCAACGCGCGCAAGGTGCGTCGCCTCGGTCGCGATGGCCAGGTGGTGGCCGGTTTCGCCGGCGCCGCCGCCGACGCCTTCACCCTGTTCGAGCTGTTCGAGGCCAAGCTGGAGAAACACGGCCAGTTGACCCGTGCGGCGGTCGAGCTGGCCAAGGACTGGCGTACCGAGCGCCGCCTGGGCAAGCTCGAAGCGCTGCTGGCGGTGGCCGACCGCGAGACCTCGCTGATCATCAGCGGTACCGGCGATGTCATCGAGCCGGAAGACGGCATCATCGCCATTGGCTCAGGCGGTTCTTACGCGTTGTCCGCCGCCCGCGCGCTACTGGCGCATACCGAACTGGACGCCCGCACGATCGCCAGCGAGGCGATCAACATCGCCGGCGACATCTGCATCTACACCAACCGCAACGTGGTGGTCGAAGAGCTGTGAGCGCAGCTTGGCCGACCCTGACCGACGGATCCCCCACACATGACCATGCCTGATACTTCTTCGACCATGACCCCGCGCGAGATCGTGCAGGAGCTGGACCGCCACATTGTCGGCCAGCACGACGCCAAGCGCGCGGTGGCCATCGCCCTGCGCAACCGTTGGCGACGCATGCAGCTGCCCGAAGCGCTGCGCAACGAAGTGATGCCCAAGAACATCCTGATGATCGGCCCCACCGGTGTCGGCAAGACCGAGATTGCGCGGCGCCTGGCAACCCTGGCCAATGCGCCGTTCGTGAAGGTCGAGGCCACGCGCTTCACCGAGGTTGGCTACGTTGGCAAGGATGTCGAGCAGATCGTGCGCGACCTGGCCGATACCGCGGTCAAGCTGTATCGCGAACAGGCCAAGGTGCGTGTGCGCACCCAGGCCGAAGAACGCGCCGAAGACCGCATCCTCGATGCGTTGCTGCCGCGGCGCGCCGGTGGAATCGGTTTCGATCCGGATGCCGCGCGCCACGAACCCTCGGCACAGGATGGCGACACCCGCATCAAGTTCCGCCGGATGCTGCGCGGCGGCGAGCTCGACGAGCGCGAGATCGAGCTGGACGTGGCGGTCAACCTGAGCATGGACATCATGACCCCGCCGGGCATGGAAGAAATGGGCCAGCAACTGCGGCAGATGTTCTCCAACCTGGGCGGCAGCAAGTCGCAGACGCGCAAGCTCACCATCAAGGCGGCGCGGCCGCTGCTGGTGGAAGAGGAAGCAGCCAAGCTGGTCAACGAAGAGGAGATTCGCGCCGCCGCGATCGAAGCCTGCGAACAGCACGGCATTGTCTTCATCGACGAAATCGACAAGGTTGCCAAGCGTGGCGACAACGTCGGTGGCGGCGATGTCTCGCGCGAGGGCGTGCAACGCGATTTGCTGCCGTTGGTGGAAGGTTCGAACGTCTCGACCAAGTACGGCACGGTCAAGACCGACCACATCCTGTTCATCGCCTCTGGTGCGTTCCACCTGGCCAAGCCGAGCGACCTGATTCCCGAATTGCAGGGTCGGTTCCCGATCCGCGTGGAATTGGGCGCGCTGACCAAGGAGGATTTTGTCCGCATCCTCACCGAACCGAAGGCTGCCTTGAGCAAGCAGTACGTGGCGCTGCTGCAGACCGAGGGCGTGCAGCTGGCGTTCTCGCCCGACGCCATCGAGCGCCTGGCTGAGATCGCCTTCCTGGTGAACGAACGCCAGGAGAATATCGGTGCGCGGCGCCTGCACACGGTGCTGGAGCGGCTGCTGGATACGCTGAGCTACGAGGCGCCCGATCGCGGTGGGCAGGCCGTGGAGATCGACCGCGCCTACGTCGATGCCCACCTGGGCGAACTGGTGCAGGACCCGGACCTGAGCCGCTACATTCTGTAGGCCCGTGCCGGCATTGCTTGCTGAAAGGCCCGCTGACGCGGGCCTTTTCTTTTGGCACGGGGCGCGCGGCCATGGTTGCGCTAGCATCGCGCCACCTCCTTGCCCTCGCCGTGCTCCGGATGACCGCGCGCTACCGCCTGCTCGACCTGGACATCGATGTGCCGCGCCAGCAGGTCAGCCGGGCCGGGCAGGCGCTGGACGTGTCCGGCCTCAGCTTCCAGCTGTTCGCGTACTTGCTGGCGCAGGGCCAGCGCGTGGTGGGCTTCGATGAATTGATCCAGGCGGTGTGGGCGCCAGCGGTGGTCGGCGAGGAGACCGTGACCCAGCGCATCAAGCTGTTGCGCCAGGCGCTGGGTGACGATGCGCGGCGGCCGCGTTACCTGCGCTCGGTGCGTGGCCAGGGCTATCAGCTGGCCGACCTGCCCCAAGTTCTGGAAGCGCCCACACAACCGGCGCCCTCGTGGCCGCATCGCGCATCGCGCTGGTATCTGGGCGCCGGCGTGGGGCTCGCCATCGTCGTCGCGGCTGCAGGTCTGGCCTGGCGCCAGGTCCACGCACCGGCCGCTTCGCCATTGCTCGAACGCGCCCGCTACTACGCCGGAATCGGCCAGGCGGACAACAATGATCGCGCCATTGCGCTGTATCGGCAGGCGCTGGCGCATTCGCCGGACTCGGCCGCTGCCCTGGCCGGACTCAGCCGCGCGCTCAGTGCCCGCACCTGCCTGTACAACGGCGACGCCGCCGAAGCGCAGCAAGGGGCTGCACTGGCACGCCAGCTGCTACGCATGCGAGGCGAGGACGCGGTGGCCTGGGCCGCCCTGGGGTATGCGCAGGACTGTCTCGGTGACATGGGCGCCGCCGTGGCCGGCTATGAGGCGGCGATACGCCTGGACCCGGCCGATGACAAGAGTCGTGCGTCGCTGGCCTACCTGTACCAGGAGCAGGGCCGGCTGGCCGAGGCCTTGCAGGGCAACTTCGCCGTACGCCATCCGCAACACGTGCGCTTCGGCGAAGTGCAGGTGGCGCGTGAGCTGGCGCTGCTGGGGTTCAGTGCGGCGGCCGAGCGACGCCTGAAGGCAAATTTCGAACTGTTCCCGGACAACGTATTCGCCAACATCGCCTGGCCGCATTTCCTGTTGTCGCAGGGCCGCACCGACGAAGCCGCTGCGGCCCTGAAAATCGCGCTTGTCCGCGGCACGCCGCATCCGGCACTTTCGCGCCTGCAGGGCGAATTGGCATTGCTGCAGGGCGATCGCGACGGTGCCAGTGCCGCCTTCGCCGCCGGCCAGCGCTTGCGGCCACACCAGTCGCTGCCAGCCACCCTGGCCGGCCTCTATGCGCCGCATCCACCTTCCGATGCGTGGTTGCAGGAGCGTTTGCAACGCCTGAAGGGCGACGCGCCGGGATGGCCGGACGCGGCACTCGAAGCGGCCTTGCTGGAGCAGCAGCGCGGCGATGCGCAGGCGGCATTGAAGTCGCTGCATGCCGCCGTGTCTGCCGGCTTCCGCGATCGTGCCTGGCTGGTGGCCACGCCGTTGTTCGCCGAAATGCGCAAGGCGCCGGGTTTCAGCGCGTTGCTAGCGCGCATCGACCTGGACCTGGCGGCCCAGCGCAAGCAGGTCGCGCAGGCTGACTGGCGCCCACGCGACCTGCAATGACGCGCCGACCCTGGCTTCAGCGCAGCGCCGCCAGGATGTAGTCGCGGAACAACTGGCGCGACTGCGGATGGGCGAAGCTGCGGTTGTAGGCATTCGTGGTGATCACCGCCACCAGGCCACGCTCGGGCCAGGCGAACACGTAGTTGCCACCGTTGCCCGACATTACCCACACCGCTACGTCGCGACCGCCGAGGTCGAAGTGCAGGCGCCACCACTGGTAGCCGTACTCAGCATCGTCCTCGGCCTGCGCCTGCGCCGTGGTCATCGCCCGCACGTACCCGGCCGACACCACCTGGCGGCCACGCCAGCGCCCGCCATCGACCACCAACTGGCCGAACTTGGCCAGGTCACGGGTACGGTAGCGAGTGCCGCCGCCGCCCATGCCGATGCCTTCGGGCGAGCGATTCCACTGGCTGCTGTGGATATCCAGCGGCTGCTCCAACGCGCTGGCGGCAAACTGCGCCAGGCCCTGGCCGGTGGCACGCTCGACCAGGGCGCCGGCGACCAGGCTATTGGCGGTGCAATAGGCGAAGGCGCGCCCGTGTGGGCTGTCCTCAGGTCGTTTCATCCAGGGTGCGAAGCCCTTCACCGGCAGGGCCAGGGCAAACTCCAGCCAGCGCTCGGTGACGTACATGCGCTCCTCGTTGCCACTGGAGAACGGGTTCTCGTCGTCGCATTCCCACAACGTGCTCATGGTCAGCAGGTCGGCCAGGGTCATTGACTGCAGGCGCGGGTCGACGGCGTGGCTGGCGGTGAATTCGGGGAAGTACTCGTATACCCGGGCCTCAACGCCGGGCAGCTTGCCGCGGTCGATGGCGATGCCAGCCAGCAGCGCGGTGACGCTCTTGGTGGCCGAGCGCACGTCGCGCAGGGTGTCGGCGTCGCCATCGAAGTAGTGTTCGTAAACCGGCCGGCCGGCGTGGACCACCATCACGCTGGTGATCTGCTTCAGGGTGCCGTCGGCCACCTTGGCCTCGATCGTGCGCAACTGCGACAGGTCCACGGATGGGTCGGGCGCCGCAAGCGGCCAACCATCGTCAACACTGCCGGTGGCAGGCGCGGCGTGGCCGACGACAGGTGCAAGGACGAGCAGGAACAGGAACAAGGTGCAGCGCATGGAACCTCCAGGTGATGGCGAGCGCCCATCAGGCCTGGTGGGCCGCTGAAGTGCCTGATGCTTGCCTGAAGAATTCTGAAGCCCTTGTGCCGCGGGCGCTTCAACGCAGGCCGCGGCCGCGCAATTCCAGCGTGTAGCGGTGGATCAGTTCCAGGTGCAGGGCCATGTAGGCCTCATCGGTGAACTCCTGCGCCATCGGCGACGCCGCAGCCGCGCCTGCGCGCGCGGCCTCGGCCTGGGCGTGTTCCCAATCGCTGTCGCGCACGGCCAGGTCGGCCAGTACCGTGACCCGGTCCGGCTGGACCTCCACAAAGCCGCCGGAGATGTAGATGTCGAGCGGTTCGCCCTGCAGCGGCGAGACCCGCAGCATGCCTTCGCGCAGCGTCGTCAGCAGGGGCGCATGCCGCACCAGGACGCCGAAGCGGCCGGCGCTGCCGGGCAGGTCGACCTCGCGGATCTCGCCGCTCCAGATCGGCCCGACCAGGCTGGCCACTTCCAGCGTCAGCACGCGCGGCGCGTTCATCGGCGTTGACCTTCCGCGGCGCGGCACCGGCACAAGCGGCATTGGGAGGCGGATCGGCGTGGCGACATGCGGCCCCGGAGACCAGTCGAGGGAACCGCAGTATGTGCAGCGTCACCGTTGCCCGGCGTCAACGTGCTGCAGCACGCGTGCGCTCAATCCTCGCCGATGTCCTCGTTCCAGACCTCGGGGTGCGCGGCGATATAGCCACCGAGCAGGTCGATGCATTCCTGACTGTGCAGGTCGATGACCTCCACGCCATGCTCGCGCAACCAGTCGATGCCGCCGCGGAAGGTCACCGATTCGCCGACCACCACCGTGCCGATGTTGAACTGCCGCACCAGGCCACTGCAGTACCAGCACGGCGCCAGCGTGGTGACCATGATCGTGTCGCGGTAACGGCGCTGGCGGCCGGCCTTGCGGAAGGCATCGGTCTCGCCGTGCACGGAGGGGTCGTTCTCCTGCACGCGGCGGTTGTGGCCGCAACCCAGCAGGCGCCCATCGCGATGGTAGAGCGCCGCGCCGATCGGAATGCCGCCCTCGGCCAGGCCCTGCCGTGCTTCGGTGATGGCGGTGTCGAGCAGGGCGCGATAGTCGGGCGTGGAGATCATCGGACGGGCTTCTGGTACGGCGGGCCAGTCTCGGTCAGCAGGGCGGTGGCTGGCAACCGCCTCAGTTGGCGCTGCGCGGTGGCGGCTCGGAGGCGGTATCCAGCGCGACCACCACCGACATCCCCGGGCGCAACCTGCCTGCCAGCGGCTGGTCGGGGTCGATGCCGATCTTCACCGGGATGCGCTGGGCGATCTTGACGAAATTGCCGGTGGCATTGTCGGCCGGCAGGATCGCGAACTCCGACCCGGCCGCCGGCGAGATCTCGATCACGTGACCGCCCAGGCGCGCATTGTTGAGCGCGTCCACGGTGAAGGTGGCGCGTTGCCCGATACGTACGTTGGCCATCTGGGTTTCCTTGAAGTTGGCGATCACCCACAAGGTATCGGGCACCAGCGCCATCAACTGGGTGCCATTGGTGACATAGGCCCCGACCCGCACGCCGATCTGCCCGAGCTGGCCGCTGCGGGGTGCCACGATCCGGGTGTTGTCGAAGTTGATCTGCGCCAGTTGCACCGCCGCTTCGGCATTGGCCACCGCCGCTGCCAGCGCGGCGCGGTTGACCTCCACGCTGCGCACGTTTTGCTCGGCCGCTTCCAGCGCCGCCTGTGACTGCTGCACCGCCGCGCGTGCCTGCGCATTGGCGGCGAAGGCGGTGTCGCGATCCTGCGAGGACAGCAGTTGTTGCTCGGCCAGGCGATCGGCGCGCTGCAGTGCCGCCTGGGCGCGGTCGCGCTGGGCCGTGGCGCTGGCGATGCTGGCGCGGTTTTCCGCCACCACCGCCGCGGCGCTGCGCCGGCTTTGTTCCCAATTGGCCAGATTGGCCTGGGCGGTCTGCAACTGCGCTTGCGCCTGCTGCAGCTGCTGGTGATAGATGCGGTCGTCGATCTTGGCCAGCAACTGACCGGCCTGCACTTGCTGGAAATCCTGCACCGGCACCGCAGTGACGTAGCCGCTGACCTGCGGCGAAATGATCGTCAGCTGGCCGCGCACGGTCGCGTTTTCAGTGTTCTGGATGGCACTGGTGAACGGCCACAGCCGCCACGCGTACAGCACCACGCCGACGCCCACCAGCGCGACCAGGGCGAAGCCGGCCAGGCTCCAGTAACGACGGCGGCGGCGCCTGGCCAGGCCGGCGGCATCGGCGGAGGAAGCGGCGGTCGGGGGCGCGGGTGTGCTCATGCGCGGGCCGTGGCAGGAAGGGAAGAGGCGACCGTATCGCGACGGCGCTGGCGCTCGCGCTTGATCAGATAGAGCAGGAACCAGATCAGGGTGGCGATGGCGATCAGGCCGATGGTCAGGAATACATCGTTGTAAGCCAGCACCGTAGCCTCGCGCGTGACGATGCCCGAGAGCGTGCGCATCGCCTGGTTCTGGCGCGCGGCCGCGTCGGGCAGGGCGCGTGCGTAGGCCGAGGCATAGGCCTGCAGGCGGGCGGCGACCTGCGGGTCGGTGAGTACCAGGTGGTCCATCAGCTGGTTGGCGTGGAATTTCTCGCGCACGGTCTGCAACGTACCGAGGAACGCGCTACCGAGCAGGCCGCCCATGTTCTGCGCCATGCCGAACATCACCACGAAGCTGATCAGATTGCCGGGCTGGGTGGCCACCCGGCCAATGCCGGCGACCATGGCCGGGGCGACGAAGAAGGTGCTGCCGAACGCCAGCAGGAACTGGCTGGCGTACATCTGCTCGGGCCGTGTGAGGCTGGTCGCGCGGGCATCGAGGAAGCAGCCGATGGCGATCGCCGCGACCGCGGTGATCAGGTGCTCGGTGATGTGGTTGGGGTTGATCAGCAGCGCGCTGGCGACGATGCCGCACGTTGCGCCGAGCAGCATCAGCCAGAACAAGGTGTGCATCTGGTCGTTGTTCAGGCCGATGCCCTGGAAGAAGCCGAGCGCCCCGGTCGCCTGCTCGGACAACACCAGCCGCAACAGCACGACCGCCAGCACCAGGCGCAGGATGTCGCCGCTGGCCAGCCAGCGCGTGTTGAGCATCGGCCGCGTGCGGTTGTGCTCGATCGCTACCGCCGCGCACAGCAGCACGATCGAGCCGGCCAGCACCACGCCCAGCCACGGCGTGCTGGTCCACCACAGCACCCGACCCAGCGACAAGACCGCCGCCAGCCCGGCGCTGCCGCCAGCGAACAGTACGAAGGTGGCCGCGTCGAGCTTTTCGAACACCCGGTACCGGTCGCCCGGTGGCAGCTTCAGCGCCAGCACGCAGGCCAGGGCGAAGACCGCCAGGCCCAGCTCGAACAGATACAGGCCGCGCCATTCGCCGAACTCGAGCAATTCGGTCGAAAACACCCGCGCCAGCGGCAGCGCCAACTGGGTCAGGCCCAGGCCAGTGACCACCGCCTTCAGGCGATGCTTGGCCGGGAACGCCTGGATCATGTAGTACAACCCCAGCGAGCTCAGCGCCGCGCCGACCAGGCCGTGGGCGGCGCGCACGCTGATCGCCGACCCCAGGCTGTGCACGAACAGATGCGCGAAGGCGATGAGCGCGTACAGGGTGAGGAAGATCTCGGTGAACAGCCGCAGGCCGAACTGCTGGCGGAATTTCACCAGCACCAGGTTGGCCGACATGTTGGTCATCACGTAGGCCGCCGGCAGCCAGGCCATTTCGGCGGCATAGGCGCCCAGGGTGCCCTGCAGGTACACCAGGTTGGCGGTGACCAGCGCATTGCTGAGCCCGCCGGTCAAGGCCACGACCACGCCGACCAGGCCGTAGGCGATCCGCAGGCGGGTGGGATGCACGGGCGTGGACGCCGAGCCGGGCAAGGTCGGCCGCTCATGCGGTTGCCATTGGCGTGGGACGTACTTGTCGCTCACGGATCGGCAGCGGGCCCTGGGGGACTGAGGCCGATTGTGGCATGGGGCCGTCACGGCGGCGTTGGCGATGCGATAATCACGGCATGAGCGAATCCCCCTACAAGTCCGGCACGACCCATTTCGGCTTCCGCGACGTCGCCGCCAAGGACAAGCAGAAGCTGGTTGGCGAAGTCTTCACCTCGGTCGCACGCAATTACGACCTGATGAACGACCTCATGAGCCTGGGCGTGCACCGGGCCTGGAAGCGCTACTTCGTGGCCACCGCGCAAGTGAAGCCGGGCGACCGCGTACTGGATCTGGCCGGGGGTACCGGTGATATCGCCGCGCTGCTGCGCGAGCGGGTCGGCGATGAAGGCCAGATCGTGCTGGGCGACATCAACGCCGGCATGCTGACCGTCGGTCGCGACCGCCTCACCGACCGCGGCCTGGTGGCCGGCCTGGATTATGTGCAGTGCAATGCCGAGGCACTGCCGTTCCCGGACCAGAGTTTCGAATTGGTCACCATTGCATTTGGCCTGCGCAACGTCACCGACAAGGACGCCGCCCTGCGCGAGATGTATCGCGTGCTCAAGGTCGGCGGGCAGGCACGGGTGCTGGAGTTCTCGGAAGTGACGGCCGACTGGTTCAAGCCGATCTACGACTTCCATTCGTTCAAGATCCTGCCGAAGCTTGGCCAGCTGTTCGCGCGTGATTCGGACAGCTACCAGTACCTGGCCGAGAGCATCCGCAAGCATCCGCCGCAGGAAGAACTCAAGCGGATGATGGCCGAGGCCGGCTTCGCGCGCGGCCACTACAAGAACCTGACCGGCGGGATCGTGGCGATCCACTCCGGCTACAAGGTCTAGCGTTCCCGGGGATCGGGACACGGCAGGTCGCCGGGAGCCGAAGCGCTCTGCCTGAACAGCCGCGGCTGCCTCGGCGGGCCGCCAGCGCTAGAATCGCTGGTTTCCCCGACCCGGTTCCGCCCATGCGTTTCTCGCTCCTGACCCTGTCCCTGGCTGCGGCGCTGGCCGCTGGCTGCTCGCAAGAATCCGCCCCCGCGCCGAAGGCGCCCGTCGACAAGACCGCCGCCGCCGCCGTGAAACCCGTCGCTCGCAGCCATGACGAAAGCTCGTACGCCGAGCCGGACAAGGTCGTCATCAAGGACCTGGCGCTGGACCTGAAGGTCGACTTCGACAACAAGCAGATTGGCGGCAACGCGGTCTACACCCTGGAGTGGAAGGACAAGGCGGCCAAGCAGCTGGTGCTGGACACCCGCGAGTTGACCGTGGAGCAGGTACAGGCGGTGGGCGCCGACGGCGCGCTGTCGCCGCTGCAGTTCGCGCTGGCGCCGGCCGACAAGACCTTCGGCAGCAAGCTCACCATCGAAACACCGCAGCAGCCGGGCAAGATCCGCATCGACTACCGCACCGCGCCGACCGCCTCGGGCCTGCAGTGGCTGGAGCCGTCGATGACCGAAGGCAAGCAATTGCCCTTCATGTTCAGCCAGTCGCAGGCGATCCACGCCCGCAGCTGGGTGCCGTTGCAGGACACCCCGAGCGTGCGCTTCACCTACAGCGCGCACGTGACCTCGCGCCCGGACGTCATGGTGCTGATGAGCGCCGACAACGATCCCAAGGCGGCGCGTGACGGCGACTACAGCTTCAAGATGCCCGAGCCGATCCCGTCCTACCTGTTGGCGATCGCCGCCGGCGACCTGGTGTTCAAGCCGATCTC
>DATLJF010000225.1:0-2429 GCA_035539015.1 Stenotrophomonas sp.
TTTTACCGATGGCCTGCGCATTGAAGTCGAACAAATCCGCAAGCACCCGGTGTCGGTGGTGCTGATCCAGCCTACCGCGGTCGATACGCCGTATCCCGAGCACGCCCGCAACTACATGGCCGAGGAACCGAAGCTGCCGCCGCCGTTGATCGATCCGGTGCACGTGGCCGACAAGATACTCGGCGCCGCGCAGAAGGGCGGCCGCGACATCAAGGTGGGCGCGCTGGCCAGCGCCAACATCGCCATGAGCCGCTGGATGCCGCGCCTGGCCGATCGCATGTCGGCGGTACGCGCGCGCACCCAGCAGCAGAAGCAGCCGGCCCGCGAGCCGCAAGGCACGTTGTACCAGGCCGGCGAAAGCGGCCGGGTACTCGGCCGTCCTGCCGTGTGATCGCGCCCGCCTTTCCACTGCCAGCGGAGTTCCCATGACCAATGCATTGACCCTTCCTTTCTGGCAGTTGCCGCAAACCGATGACTTGTTCGTCGACACGCCGCCGAGCCATGCCGACGTGGCCGTGATCGGCGCCGGCATCGCTGGCCTGGTCACGGCGCTGAACTGCGCCGAAGACGGTACTTCGGTGGTGGTGATCGAGCGTGATGCGCCGGGCGGTGGCGAGTCCGGCCGCACCACCGCGCACCTGGCTTCGGCGCTGGATGATCGCTACTACGAGCTGGCTCGCTTGCATGGCGAGGACGGTGCGCGGTTGGCGGCCGATAGCCATGCGGCGGCGATCGACTGGATCGAAGCGTTCACAGCGCGTCACGCCGACCACTGCGGCTTCCGTCGCGTCCCGGGATACTTGTTCACCTGTCGCGACGACGTCCGCGGTCTGCGTAGCGAAGCGCAGGCGGCCACCAAGGCCGGGATCGACGCCAGTTTCCTCGAGCACGGCATCCCCGGGCTTGAGCGCCTGGGCCCGGCGGTGTGCTTCGAGCGCCAGGGGCGGGTGGATATGGGCCGGCTATTGGCCACGCTGCTGCGCGCCTGCAGAGCGGCCGGTGTGATCTTCTTTCGCGGCGAGGCGGTGGACGTGCAGGGCGGCACCCCGGCGCAGCTACGCCTGGCCAGCGGCACCACCATCACTGCGGGGGCGGTGGTGGTGGCCAGCAACGTGCCGTTTCACGAGCGGGTGGCGATCCACACCAAACAGGCGCCCTATCGCAGCTATGTCGTTGCCGGGCCGGTGGCTGCGGGCAGCCTGCCCGATGCGCTGATCTGGGACGACGGCGATCCGTACCACTATGTGCGCCTGGCCGAGGACGCCGACGGTGCGCCCTACGTGATCGTCGGCGGCGAAGACCACAAGACCGGCCAGAGCGAGGACACCGAGTCGTTCCCGCGCCTGCAGCAATGGGCGCGTGAGCACCTGCCCGGCGTGGAGCGTTTCACCCACGACTGGTCGGGGCAGATTCTCGAACCGGCCGACGGCCTGGCTTTCATCGGCGCCGATCCAGGCGGCGAGGACAACGTCTATGTGATCACCGGCGACTCCGGCAACGGCGTCACCCACGGCACCTTGGGCGGGCTGCTGGTCGCCGACCTGATCGCCGGGCGCAGCAACCCGTGGGCCAAGTTGTACGCACCGGACCGCAAGATCCTCAAGGGCATTGGCGAGTGGATGCACGAAAACGCCAATGTCGCCGCGCAGTATCGCGATTGGGCTGCGCCCGGCGACGGTGATGCGCAGGAACTGGCGCCAGGGCAGGGGGCGGTGGTTCGCCAGGGTGTGCACCGGATCGCGACCTATCGCGACGGCGACGGCACCCTGCACGCCTTCAATGCGCGCTGCCCGCACCTGGGCTGCGCGGTGCGCTGGAGCCCGCAGGAAAAGTCCTGGGACTGCCCCTGCCACGGCTCGCGCTTCGATGCGCGCAGTGGCGCGGTGCTCAACGGCCCGGCGAGTGCACCGCTGGCAGCGTGGGAAGGCAAGGCGGACTGACCGGCTTGCTCGACGCTGTGCCTGCAGTTGCCTATGCTCGCGGTCGTTGAGCTTGGCGGAGGCACCGTGGAAACTGCCATCTACCTGTTGTTCCTGCTATGGACGGCTGCCGGGCTGGCCGACTTCGCCCTGCATCGGCGCACCGATCTGGCGCATACCTCGGGTGTCACCGAGTCGGCGTTGCATTTGGCGCAACTATCGCTGATGGGCCTGGCGGTGGCGGTCTGGTGGGCGCTGCGACCGACCTGGGCAGCCTGGGGCGCAGCGGCGGCGCTGGTGATGCTGCACGCGCTCGTCGGCTACGCCGACACGCGATCGGCTTGGCACAAACGCGACATCACGCCGTTGGAACAACATGTGCACAGCGTGCTGGATGCCATGCCCTGGGTGTTGCTGGCCTGGTACGCCACGACGCTGGCGGCCGGCAGCCCGCTCCTGGCCTGGCAGCCGCGGCCGCTGCGCTTGTGGGGATGGATCGGGGTTCCGGCG
>DATLJF010000226.1:0-29486 GCA_035539015.1 Stenotrophomonas sp.
CATGGCCAAGGCGGGTCATGTCCAGCAGGTTCTGGATATAGCGGTCCAGGCGTTCGCCTTCGAGCTGGATGGTCTCCAGCAGGCTGCGCCGGTCGTGTGCGTCCATGGCTTCGCCGTAGCTGGCCAGGCTCGATGCCGAGCCGATCATCGAGGCCAGCGGCGAACGCAGGTCGTGCGAGACCGAAGACAGCAAGGCCGAGCGCAGCCGTTCGGTTTCGCCGCTGACGCGCGCACTTTCCAGGTCCGCCACCAGGCGCGTGCGCAGGGCCGCCTGGCCGATGTCCTCGACCATCGCCTCGGCCAAACGCCGCTGCGCCAGCCCCGGACGCTTTATCGCCGGGTCAAAGCGCAAGGCCGCCACGCCCAAGGCGCCGTGTTCGTGCCGCACCGGCAGACACCACCAATCGGCACCGGCCAGGGTATCGGTGAATCGACCGGCCGGCTGGCCGTGTCGTTGCGACCAATCGGCCGCACTGCGGTCGAGTGCGGACATCGTCGCCGCCTGGCTTTCGCGCTGTTCCAGCCGCAGCCATGCCTCCACGCCCAGCGCGTGTGCCAGCGCTCGCCGCCCCGCCTCGACCACCTCGCCGAGATCGGCGGCGGTGCTGAGTTGCCGCCCAAGCGCCTGCAGCGCATTGGCATGCGCATTGGCCGCGCGCAGCGACAACACCTGCATGCGCAGGCGCGAGGCCAGGCGCCCGGCCACCAACGCGGCGATCAGGAACAGGCAGACCGTGACCACGCCTTGGCGTGCACTGATGTTGAAGGTGAAACGGGGCTCGATGAAGAAGAAGTTGTAGGCCAGGAAGCTCAGCAGCGCCGCCAGCACCGCGGCAACCATGCGTGTGCGCGAGGCCACCAGCACCACCGCGACGATGAACACCATCGACAGGTCATCGATATCGGTCCAGCGTTGCAACAACCACGCCACCGCCACGGCCGCGGCGGCTGCCACCAGTGCATAGGCCAGGTCGTAGCGGCGCAGCCAGCGCAGCGGCTGCCGCGCTTGCCGGCGCGCACGCGCGCGGGCATCGGCAGAACTGACGATCACCAGTTCATAGTGGGCGCCGCGCTGCAGCAGGCGCTGGGTCAGGGTGCGGTTGAACATGCGCGCCAGCGGTCGCTCGCGCGTACGGCCGAGCACCAGGGTCGAGGCGCCCTGCTGGGCGGCATAGTCGAGCAAGGCGTCGGCGACATTGCCACCCAGCAGCAGCGCGGTGTCGCCGCCCAGTCGCCGCGCCAACGCGAATGCATGGTCGATCTCCAGTTGCCACGCCGCATCCATGCCGGCGCGCGTCTGCACGGTCACCACCGTCCACGGCGCGTCGCGGCGCTCGGACAGGCGCCTTGCCACGCGCACCAGGTATTCGGAACTGCCACGGCCATCGATGGCGACCACCACCCGCCGGCGCAACGCGGTGGTGCCGGGCAAGCCGCGCGCCACCTGAGCGTCGCGCAGGTCGCTGTCGACGCGGTCGGCCGCGGTCTGCATCGCCAACTCGCGCAGCGCGGCCAGGTTCGAGGGCGAGAAGAACGCTTGCAACGCCTGGGTGGCCTGTTCGGGCAGGTAGACCTTGCCCTGCTGCAAGCGTTCAATCAGTTCGCGCGGCGGCAGGTCGACCAGCACGATGTCGCGCAGGCGGTCGAAGACCGCATCGGGCACGGTCTCGGACACGCGCACGCCGGTGATGCGGTGGACCACGTCGTTCAAGCTTTCCAGGTGCTGGATGTTGACCGTGGTGTAGACGTCGATGCCGGCGTCGAGCAGTTCAACCACGTCCTGCCAGCGCCGCTCGTGGCGGCTGCCCGGGGCATTGCGATGCGCCAGCTCGTCCACCAGCGCCAGTTGTGGCCGCCGCGCCAGCAACGCGTCGAGGTCCATTTCCTCGATCGTGCGACCGCGATAGGACACTGGCTGGCGCGGCAGCACCGGCACGCCGTCCAGCAGCGCGGCAGTCTCGCTACGGCCGTGGGTTTCGACCACGGCGGCGACCACATCCGCGCCCTGCCGCAAGCGCTCGCGCGCCCGCGACAACATCGCATAGGTCTTGCCCACGCCAGGCGCCGCACCGAGGAACACGGTGAGACGGCCACCCTGTTCGCGCTGCAGTTCACCGATCAGCGCATCGGCCTGCTGGGTACGGGCGTCGCTCATGCTGGGGATTGTGGCGCAGCCGGCGCCTGCGCGGTGGACATACCGCTCATTGCAGCCGGTCGAGCGCGAGATTGAGGGCGAGCACGTTCACCCGCGGTGCGCCCAGCACTCCGAATTGACGTGGCTGCACGTGCTGTTCCAGCAGTTCGGCCACGCGGGTTTCGGCCAGGCCACGCGCGGCGGCCACGCGCCGCACCTGCAGCGCGGCCGCCGCCGGGCTGATATCCGGGTCCAGGCCGCTGCCGGACTGGGTCAGCAGGTCCCCCGGCACCTGCCGCGGATCGACGTCTTCGCGCGCGGCCACGGCGGCGCGGGTGTCGTCGATACGCTTGACCAGGTCCGGATTCGAGCGCGCCTGGTTGCTGCCGGCCGCCGCCATCGGATCGTACTTGGCCGCCGATGGACGTGGCTGGAAGTAGCGCGGGTCGGCGAAAGGCTGCGCCACCAGCAGCGAGCCGACGACGCGGCCCTGCTCGCTCAACAGCGAGCCATGGGCCTGGGTGGGAAACACGGCGCCGGCCAGCAAGGTGGCGGCCACCGAATAGGCGAAGCCGAAGCCGAGCAGGGTGAGCATCGCCAGGCCCAAGGCCGGGCGCCAGACGGCGTGCGGGTGGGCTTGTTCGGCGGTAGTAGTAGTAGAACCAATGGCAGTGTTCATGGAATTCCTCAGGCACCGAATGCAGCAGCAATGGCCAGGTCGATCAACTTGATCGCAACGAACGGCAGCAATACCCCGCCGAGCCCGTAGACGAACATGTTCCGCCGCAGCAACGCAGTGGCACCGGCCGGGCGGAAGCGCACCCCGCGCAGGGCCAGCGGGATCAGCGCAGGAATGATCAAGGCGTTGAACACCAGCGCGGCAAGCACCGCGTTGCGCGGGCTCGACAGCTGCATCACGTTGAGCGCGGCCATCGACGGGATCGCCGCGGCAAACAGCGCCGGCAGGATCGCGAAGTACTTGGACACGTCGTTGGCCAGTGAGAAGGTGGTCAGCGCGCCGCGGGTGATCAGCTGCTGCTTGCCTACTTCCACTACCGCCAGCAGCTTGGCCGGGTCGCTGTCGAGATCGACCATGTTGCCGGCCTCCTTGGCCGCCTGCGTGCCCGAGTTCATCGCCAGGCCGACGTCGGCCTGGGCCAGGGCCGGCGCGTCGTTGGTGCCATCGCCGACCATCGCCACCAGCCTGCCGCCCACCTGCTCGGCGCGGATGCGCGCCAGCTTATCTTCCGGGCGCGCCTGGGCGATGTAGTCGTCCACGCCGGCCTCGGCGGCAATGGCCGCCGCGGTGAGCGGGTTGTCGCCGGTGATCATCACCGTCTTGATGCCCATTGCCCGCAGCCGCGCGAACTTCTCCTTGATGCCGTGCTTGACCACATCCGACAGCTCGACCACGCCCAGCGCGTGCCGACCTTCAGCCACCACCAACGGCGTAGCCCCACTGCGCGCCACTTCCTCGATGCGGCCGGCCAGTTCCGGACTGACCTGGCCGCCCCTGCCCTGCACCCACGCGGTGATGGCGTCGCCGGCCCCCTTGCGGATCTGCCGCGCGGCGTTGCCACTGCCCAGATCGACGCCGGACATCCGGGTCTGCGCGCTGAAAGCGATGAAGCCGGCGTGTTCCGGCTCGATCGCGGCCGCGCCCTGCTCGCGCGCCAGGCGCACGATGGACTTTCCTTCCGGCGTAGGGTCGGCCAGCGAAGCCAGCATCGCCGCATCGCGCAGCTGCGCGCGGTCGATGCCGGCCAGCGGATGGAACGCCGTCGCCTGGCGGTCGCCGTGGGTGATGGTGCCGGTCTTGTCGAGCAGCAGCACATCGACGTCGCCCGCCACCTCCACCGCCTTGCCGGACTTGGCCAGCACGTTGGCGGCCAGCGCGCGGTTCATGCCGGCAATGCCGATCGCCGGCAGCAGGCCGCCGATGGTGGTCGGGATCAGGCACACCAGCAACGCGATCAACAGCATCGGGTCGAGCTTCACACCGACGAAGCCGGCAATCGCCGGCAGCGTCGCCACCACGATCAGGAAGGTGAGCGTCATCGCCGCCAGCAGCAGGGTCAGCGCAATCTCGTTCGGGGTCTTCTGGCGGTTGGCACCTTCGACCAGCGCGATCATGCGGTCGAGGAAGCTGTGCCCCGGCTCGGCGGTGACCTTGAACACGATCTCGTCGGACAGCACGCGGGTGCCGCCGATGACGCCGCTGCGGTCGGTGCCGGCCTCGCGCAGCACCGGCGCCGATTCGCCGGTCACTGCGGCTTCGTTGATGGTGGCCAGGCCACGCACGATCTCGCCATCGGCGGGGATGAACTCGCCGGCCGAGACAATGACGTGGTCGCCCGGCCGCAACTCGGCCGCCGCCACCGCGGTCTCGCGCGCATCGGCGCGGTCGTCGTCGAGCCTGCGCGCGACCAGATCCTTGCGCGCCCGCCGCAGGGAAGCCGCCTGGCCACGGCCGCGAGCTTCGGCGATGGCTTCGGCGAAATTACCGAACAGCACGGTGACGAACAGGATCACCGTCACCGTCCAGCCAAACGCAGGTGGGGTCTGCCCGGCCAGGGTGAGCAGCGCTGCCAGCAGCGTGCCGACCATCACCACTGCCATCACCGGGCTATGCCACAAGTGGCGCGGGGAAAGCTTGAGGAACGCGTCGCGCAGCGCCGCGCGCAGGGTGGCGGCGTCGAACAGAGCGGCCGGCGCGCGTTGGCGCCTTTCGATTGCAGGAACAAGGCTCATGGGGATTCTCAGGAGGCGACCAGCGACAGGTGGTCGGCGATCGGGCCCAGCACCAGCGCCGGCATGAACTGCAGCACGGTGAGGACCAGCACGACGGCGACCAGGGTCAGGGCGAAAGTGGGGGTTTCGATTTGCAGGCTGCCGGCCGATTCGGGCGCCTGACGCTTGCCGGCCATGCGCGCGGCCACCCACAACGGCACCAGCAACGCCGGGTAGCGGCCCAGTGCCAGTACCACCGCGCAGCTCAGGTTCCACCAGTAGGTGGCATCGCCCAGGCCCTCGAAGCCGGAGCCGTTGTTGGCGAAGGCCGAGGTGTACTCGTAGAACACCTGGCTGATGCCGTGGAAGCCGGGATTGGAATTGCCGGTCCATTGCGGCACCGCTAGCGCAACGGCAGTAAAGCCCAGCAGCACCAGCGGCTGCAGCAGGATCAACAACGCCAGCAAGCGAACTTCGCCAGCCTCGATCTTGCGCCCGAACAATTCCGGCGTGCGCCCGGTCATCAGGCCGGCCAGGAACACGCTCAGCAACAGGTACACCAGGAATTGCTGCAGGCCGCAGCCAACTCCGCCCCAGATCGCGTTGATGAGCATGTTGACCATCGCCACGCCACCACTGAGGGGCGCCAGCGAATCGTGCATGGCGTTGACCGAGCCGTTGTTCACCTGGGTGGTAAGCCCCGACCACAGCGCCGAGGCGTCCACGCCCAGTCGCACTTCCTTCCCCTCCATCAGTGCTGCACTGGCGGCGCTGGCCGAATGACCTTCGGACCACAGTGAAGCGCTGGTCGAGAGCACCGACATCAGCAACATGCAGCCGAACACCAGTGCGGTGAATCGACGGCGGCCGAGCAGCCCACCGACCATGAAGACCACGCTCATGGGAATGAGCACGATCGCGAGCATCTCGATGAAGTTGGACAACGGCGTCGGGTTTTCCAGCGCCATGCTGCTGTTGGGCCCGTACCAGCCGCCGCCATTGGAGCCGAGCTGCTTGATCGCCACCATCGCTGCCACCGGGCCGAGCGGGATCTTCTGTTCGGCCATGCCGGCGCTGGCATCGACCGGCACCACCGTTGGGCCGGCCGCCAGTGTCGAAGGCACGCCTTGCCAGGCCAACAGCAAGGTCCACACCAGGCACAGCGGCAACAGGAAACGCACGCTGGGGCGCACCACGTCGGCCCAGTAGTTGCCGACGTCGGCGCGTCCTGGCGCGACCTGCGGCCTTTCGGCCGACCCAGTGTCGCCGTGCTGGCGACGGCCGCCGACCAACCCGCGCAATGTCGCCACGACCAGGGCCAGCCCCATCATCGGCGAGATCATCTGCAAACCAACAATTGCGGTCATCTGCGACAGGTAGGACAGCTGCGACTGACCCGAATAGTGCTGCTGGTTGGTGTTGGTCAAAAACGAGACCACGGTGTGCAGCGCCGTATCCCAGCGCAGGTTGGGCACCTGGTCCGGATTGAGCGGCAACCAGGCCTGGGTCATGAACACGGCCCACGCCAAGGCGCCCAGCACCAGGTTGCTGGCGAGAAAGGCCAGGGCATAGCCACGCCAATCCATGCCGCGCTCGGGGCGTGCGCCGAGCACGGCGTAGATCGGCTTTTCGAGCACGCCGAACAGCGCATCGCCCGGCATCGGCGCAGCGCGCATCACCTGGGCCAGGTAGCGCCCGAGCGGCCACGACAAGGCGATGGCGAGGGCGAAGAGAAGAAGGGTTTCGGTCATGGCGCGCTCCTCAGAAGTCTTCCGGACGCAACACGACGTAGAGCAGGTAGGCGGCGGTGAAAATCACCGCCAGTCCACAAGTAAAGGCTAGCCAGGCAGGCATGGGTCATCTCCTCAGAAGGGCGCTTGCAGCGCGGCTTCCACGCGCGAGCCGGCCAGGCCGGGGAACAGGCGTTCGGCAGCGTGGTCGGTGTCGTGCGCGGTGAGGCGCAGTTCGAGCGGCGCGCGGATCGCCCAGACCACGCCGAGCTGGCCGTGGCTATAGCTCGCGCCATAGGCATCGTCGAGCCAGTAGTGACCGAGTGCCGCTTCGACGCGGCAGCGTTCACCCAGCGGCAGGCGCGCGCCCAACTGGGCATAGGTGCCGTGCGCATCGCTGGCCATGACATCGTTCGACCAGCCCAGTTGCAGCCAGTAGTTCTGCTTCCAGGTGAGGGTGCCGTCCAGTTCGGTCCAGTCCAGGTCGACGGTGGTCGAGGGATAGCGGTAGTGCGTGAGGTTGGCGTCCAACGCCCAGTCCTGCGACAACGCGCCACTCCAGCCCAACAGCAGATCCAGCTCGCTGCTGGCGTGGGTCTCGGGCGCAAATTCGACGTTCGAGCCCCAGGCCGACGCATATATGCCGCTGTCGGCCGCCCACTTGAAGCCGGCCTGCGCGGCGAAATCGCCCTGGGTCTGGGTGGTGCCGCGCCAGACGTAGTCGCTGGTCAGTGCCAGGTTGCCGGACACCGTGCTGGCGCTGGCCAGCGGCGCGGCGAACAGCAGGCCGCACAGCAGCAGGGGGTACGCAGGCCGACGGCATGCGATTCGAAGCTTGGGGTACATGGATGACGATCCCGGGCGGAACCCTTCCGCCGATTGGGAAAGTCTGGTCGTGGCCGCCGTAAAGTCGCTATGGCAGCGAGGCGGGCGCCGCGTAAATTCCGCGTAACGCTGTGGCCGATTGCTTCAGCCGAAATGCTGGTAGCCGCTGCGGTCGGGCTGCCATTCGCGGCCTTCTTCGTCGAGCACCTGCACGCCCTCGCCCACCACGACGCGCCCGATCCGGTGGCCGTCCACCGCGGCGAACGCCAACGCATCGCGTACCGCCTCGCGGTGGGCGGGCGCAGCAGTGAAGCAGAGCTCGTAATCATCGCCGCCGCCGGCCTGCCATTGGCGGGTGCGCGGATCGCCGGTGCTGCGCAGGGCATCGGACATCGGCAGGCAAGCCAGTTCAATCCGTGCGCCGACCCTGCTGCGCGCACAGATATGCCCCAGGTCCGCGATCAACCCATCGGATACGTCCACGCAGGCATGCGCCAGGCCGCGCAGGCGTAAACCGGCATCGACCCGCGGCGTGGGCCGCAGCAGGCGCTGGCGCAGGGACTCCTGCCAGGGTTCGGCCGCCATGACGTCCACCGCCAGCGTGCCCGCCTGCCATAGCGCCAGCGCGGCCGCAGCTTCACCTGGCATGCCGGTGACCCAGATATCGTCGCCCACTTGCGCCGCATCGCGACGCAGCGCCGCACCGGCCGGTAGCGTGCCGATGGCGGTGACCGAGAGCGACAGCGGCCCGCGCGTGGTATCGCCGCCGACCAACACGATGCCGTGGGCGTCGGCCAATCCGAAAAAGCCATCGGCGAACCGCTCCAGCCATTCCGGATCGTCGCCCGGTAGCGACAGCGACAACGTGCACCAGCGCGGCTGCGCGCCCATCGCGGCGAGGTCGGACAGGTTCACCGCCAGCGTCTTCCAGCCGAGGTCGGCAGGCGCGGTCTCCGGCGGGAAGTGCACACCGGCGTTGAGCGTATCGGCCGTGATCGCCAGTTGTTCGCCCGGCGCCGGCTGCAGCAACGCGGCGTCGTCGCCGATGCCCAATGGCACGTCCTCGCGACCGCGCACGCGGCGGCGCAGGCGGTCGATCAAGGTAAATTCGGGCATCGGCGTGCCGGCCGCTTCAGCCGCCCGATTCGACCTTGCGCCATTCCACGGCGGCGCGATCGAGCACGCCGTTGACGTAGGTATGGCCGTGCTCGGAACCAAACCGCTTGGCGGTCTCGATAGCTTCGTTGATCACCACGCGGTACGGCACGTCCTGGCGATACAGCAGTTCGAAGGCGGCCAGGCGCAGTACCGCGCGCTCGATCGCATCGACTTCTTCCACGGTGCGGTCGATGTAGCCGACCAGGGCCTCATCGAGTTCGGCACGATGCGCCAGTACGCCTTCGACCAATGCCTCGAAGTACGCCAGGTCGGCGATTTCGTGCGCCTGCTCATGGGCAAACTGCGCGATCACCTGCTTGGCATTGCCGCCGGAGATCTGCCAGGCGTAAATCGCCTGCAGCGCGCGGCGGCGGGCGCGCGAGCGCAATACCGGGTCGACGCCATCGCGGCGCGGCGGGCGGGCGCCGTGCGGCCCCTTGTGACCGGTGGACTTGTTCATGGCAGTTGCTCCACCAGGTTGACCATTTCCAATGCCGACAACGCGGCTTCCTCCCCCTTGTTGCCGTGGCTGCCGCCAGCGCGGGCCTCGGCATCCTCGACCCGCTCCACCGCCAGCACACCGTTGAGCACCGGCACGCGGTAGTCCAGCTGCACGCGCATCAAGCCTTCGGCGCAACCATCGGCGACGTGCTCGTAGTGGCGGGTGTCGCCGCGGATCACGCAGCCCAGGGCGATGATCACCGCATGCCGGCCGCTTGCGGCCAGGCGCGCGGCAACCAGCGGCAGTTCCCATGCGCCGGGCACGCGCACCACGTCGATGGCCGCTTCGGCGATGCCGTTGCCGGCCAGGCTCTGCCGCGCGCCGGCGACCAGCACGTCGGTGATGCGGGCATTCCAGCGGCTGGCGATGATCGCGAACCGCGCGGTTTCAGGGGCGCGGAGGTCGCCTTCGTAGTGGCTCATGTGCTGCGGGGGTCCGAAAGGTGGGTCAGTTTAACGCGGCGCCGGTCGCCCGGGCCGCCTGGGCGTGAATGCGGAACGGCCCTGAGGCGCGTTCCGCTGCGCGCGGCGGTCAGGGCTCGACCGTCTCGACGATCTCCAGGCCGTAGCCGGCCAGGCCGATCTGCCGCCTGGGCGTACCCAGCACCCGCAGCTTGCCCAGCCCGAGGTCGGCCAGGATCTGCGCGCCGGCGCCATTGCGCCGCCATTGGCCGACATCCTTGTCCTTGCCTGGCGGGCGCGCCACCGGCTGCTGGCGCAGGCGCGCCAGCAAGGCCGATTCATCGCGCGGGGTCGACAGCACCACCATCACGCCGCGCCCTTCGGCGGCAATCGCGCGCAGGGCATCGCTGGCGGCCACGCCGAAATCGTCGCGGCGCCAGTGCAGCAGGTCGGCTAGCGGATTCTCCACCTGCACCCGCACCAGCGTCGGCGTGGCCGCATCGGGCGTGCCACGCACCAGCGCGAAGTGCAGATCGTGGGCGATGCGGTCGCGGTAGGTCACCAGCCGGAACGGCCCGAACTCGGTATCGATCTCGCGCTCGTCCACGCGCTCGACGGTGTGCTCGGTGGCCAGCCGATGCGCGATGAGGTCGGCGATCGAGCCGATCTTCAGCCCATGCTCGCGCGCGAACACTTCCAGTTCCGGGCGCCGCGCCATGCTGCCATCCGGGTTGAGTATCTCCACCAGCACGCCGGCCGGTTCCAGGCCGGCGAGCATCGCCAGGTCGACACCGGCTTCGGTGTGGCCAGCGCGGGTCAGCACGCCGCCCGGCTGGGCGATCAGCGGAAAGATGTGGCCGGGTTGGTGCAGGTCGTCCGGCCGTGCGTCGGGTTTGACCGCGGTGCGGATCGTGTGCGCGCGGTCGTAGGCCGAGATGCCGGTGGTGACGCCTTCGGCTGCTTCGATCGAGACCGTGAAGTTGGTCTGGAACTGCGCGGTGTTGGCGCGCACCATCGGTGCCAGGCCGAGCTGGGCGGCACGTTCGCGCGTCAGCGGCAGGCACACCAGGCCACGGCCATAGGTGACCATGAAGTTGATGTCCGACGGCTTCACCAGCTCGGCGGCCATGATCAGGTCGCCTTCGTTCTCACGGTCTTCATCATCGACGATCACGACCATGCGGCCGGCGCGGATCTCTTCCAGCAGTTCGGGAACCGGGGCGAAGTTCATGCTGAAGTCCTCTCGCCCAGCAGGCGCTCGACGTAGCGCGCCACCGGGTCGATCTCCAGGTTCACCGCAGCGCCGACGCCCGTCTGGGCGAAGCGCGTGTGGGCGACGGTATGCGGGATCAACGCGACCTCGAAACCGGCCGCGTCCACCTCGTTGACGGTGAGGCTCACGCCGTCCACGCAGATCGAGCCCTTCTTGGCGATGTACTTGAGCAAGGTCGCCGGCGCGGCGAAGCGCCAGCGTTGCGCGCGGGCATCTTCATGCACCGACAGCACCTGGCCCAGGCCATCGACATGGCCGCTGACCAGGTGCCCGCCGAGACGGTCGGTCGGGCGCATGGCCCGTTCCAGGTTCAGCAGTGCGCCTTCGGCCAGCTGGCCGAGCGTGGTCAAGGCCAGGGTCTCGGTCGAGGCATCGGCCTGGAAACTGTGCGCGTCGAATGCGATCACGGTCAGGCAGACGCCGTTGACGGCGATGCTTTCGCCGAGCTGGACGTTGTCGAACGCCAGGCTGCCGACCTCGAAGGTGAAACGCAGGTCGCCGCCTTGCGGCTCGCGCCGGGCCAGGCGGCCGACGCCTTCAATGATGCCGGTGAACATCAGCGCACCTCCCGGGGGAGGATGGGGTCGAACTGATCAGTGCAGTAAGGCATGTCGTTTCCCGCGTGTAGTGAGCGAAAAACGCCACAAGGCAAAAAACAGGCGCACGCACGGACCGACCGGGCCGCGCGCTTGCCGTCTTCTTTCATCCGGACTGTGACCGTCGGCTCCGGCATTGGACCGGATCTGCTGACCTCGCGGCGTTGCCGGGAGCGCTCGCGGGCTCGTACCGGCCAAAGCAGGCACCTACCGCCGGTGGGGAATCGCACCCCGCCCTGAAGACGTTTGTGGTTGCCGGAGAACCGGCGTGGTCATTCTAGCAGGGCGTTCCAGCGCGATCGGCCATCGCCGCAGGACGTTGCATTGCGGGGCGCTAGCCTTGCGGCCGCAGCAATAGCCGCAAGTCTTCGCCCACCTGGCGCAGGTCGTGCAGCCGCAGCGACAGGCGCTGGTCCATGTGCTCGATGCCGAGCCCGGCCAGCAGCGGCCGGGCGCCATCGCCCAGCAGGGTCGGCGCCTGGTACAGCAGCAGTTCGTCGACCAGTCCGGCGCGCAGGAAGCCCCCCCCCAGCACCGCCCCGGCCTCGACCTGGACTTCGTTGACGCCGCGTCCGGCCAGCAGCGCCAGCACCGCCTCCAGGTCCAGGCGGTCCTCACGCAACGGGACCGTGGCGAACTCGGCGTCGGCCAGGGCCGGCGCCGAGACTTGGCCAGCATGCAGGTACAGGGTGGGCGCACCGCCTTCGCGGACCTTGGCGCGGCCGAGCGTGCGCAGCTGCGGATCGAGCACCACGCGCAGCGGCGGCAAGTACTCAGCGCCCCGGCCCAGGCGCACGGTCAGCGATGGGTCGTCGGCCAGCACGGTGCCGGCACCGGTGAGGATCGCCCCCGCCCGTGCTCGCCAGCGCTGCACGTCGGTGCGCGCCGCTGGCCCGGTGATCCACTTCGATTCGCCATCGGCCATGGCGGTGCGTCCGTCCAGGCTCATGCCGTATTTCAGCCGCAGCCAGGGCCGGCCGCGCTCGATACGCGAGAGAAAACCCTGGTTGAGCTCGCGCGCCTGGGCCTGCATCAGGCCTGATTGCACGACGATGCCGGCCGCATCCAGCAGCGCGAAACCGCCACCGTTGACCTGCGGAAACGGATCGCGCATGGCTGCGACCACCCGCGCCACCCCCGCTTCGATCAACGCCAGCGCACACGGCGGCGTGCGGCCATGATGGGCACACGGTTCAAGGGTGACGTAGGCGGTGGCGCCGCGGGCGCGTTCGCCGGCCTGGCCCAGGGCGAAGATTTCCGCATGCGGGCCGCCCGCGCGCTGGTGCCAGCCCTCGCCCACCACCGCGCCATCGCGCACGATCACGCAGCCCACCATGGGATTGGGCCGCGTGGTCCAGGCCCCGAGTTCGGCCAGGCGCAGGGCGTGGGCGAGGTGGAGATGATCGGCGGCGCTGAATTCGCTCATGCCGGCATTGTGGGCGACGAAGCAGCGCCGGCCAATGGGCGTGTGGCAGGGCTGCGGGTGTCGGATGGCGGTCGCGGCTGAAGCCGCTCCTACCGTGCCCCCGGGAAGCGGCTCTCAGCGCTTGCCGGTCTTCTCGGCCACGCGCGCGGCGCGCTCCAGGTCCAGCAGCGGCAATTGCTCGCTGCCGACCGGCAGGTCGCGTTCGAGCTTCTCGATTTCCTCGCGAAAATCGGCCACGTCCTCGAAGCTGCGGTAGACCGAGGCGAAGCGCACATAGCCGACATGGTCGAGCTTGCGCAGTTCCGCCATCACGAACTCGCCGATCTTGATCGAAGGCACTTCGCGTTCGCCGCACATGCGCAGCTGATGCACCACCGCACGCACCGCGGTTTCGATCTGCTCTTCGGAAACCGGGCGCTTCTGCAGCGCGCGGTCGAAGCTGATGCGCAACTTGCGCGCGTCGAACGCTTCGCGATTGCCGGTGCTCTTGATCACCACCGGCATCTTCAGTTCGATGGTTTCCAGCGTGCTGAAACGCTCACCGCAGGCCTCGCATTCGCGACGCCTGCGGATGGTGGCGCCATCCTCGGACACGCGCGAGTCGATCACGCGGGTGTCGTGGTGCTGGCAGAAGGGACAGTGCATCAGTGCGCCGGAACCCGGGACGCGGGGCCGGGGACGCGCAAGCGCAATCCGGGCAGTTTCATTGCCCGGATCGCTGCCTGAGCGTCCCGCGCCTGCATCAGCCGTAGACCGGGAACTTCTTGCATTGCGCGGTGACGGCGTCGCGCACGCGGGCAATGACTGCTTCGTCGGCCGGTGCGTCGAGCACGTCGGCGATCCAGCCGGCCAGGTCGGCCGCATCGGCTTCGAGGTAGCCGCGCGTGGTGATGGCCGGGGTGCCCAGGCGCAGGCCCGAGGTCACGAACGGCGAGCGCGGGTCATTCGGCACCGAGTTCTTGTTGACGGTGATGTGGGCCTTGCCCAGCGCCGCTTCGGCGTCCTTGCCCGAGACTTCCTTGCCGATCATGTCGACCAGCATCAGGTGGTTCTCGGTGCCGCCGGACACGATCTTGTAGCCCCGCGCAATCAGCGTCTTGGCCATCGCCTGGGCGTTCTTCACTACCTGCGCCTGGTAGGTCTTGAACTCCGGTTCCAGCGCTTCCTTGAAGGCGACTGCCTTGGCCGCGATCACGTGCATCAGCGGGCCGCCCTGGATGCCGGGGAACACGATCGATTGCAGCTTCTTGACCATGTCCTCGCTGGCGCCCTGGGCCAGGATGATGCCGCCACGCGGCCCGCGCAGGGTCTTGTGGGTGGTCGACGTGACCACGTGGGCGTGCGGCAGCGGATTGGGGTAGAGGCCGGCGGCGACCAGGCCGGCCACGTGCGCCATATCGACGAAGAAAATCGCGCCGACCTTGTCGGCGATGGCGCGGAAGCGCGCCCAGTCGATCTTCTGCGAATAGGCCGAGAAGCCAGCCACGACCATCTTCGGCTTGTGCTCGACGGCCAGGCGCTCGACTTCGTCATAGTCGATCAGGCCCTGGTCGTTGACGCCGTACTGCACGGCGTTGAACAACTTGCCCGACGCATTGACCTTGGCGCCATGGGTCAGGTGGCCGCCATGCGCCAGCGACATGCCGAGAATGGTGTCGCCCGGATTGAGCAGGGCGAAATACACCGCCTGGTTGGCCTGCGAGCCACTGTGCGGCTGCACGTTCGCGTAATCGGCACCGAACAGCTGCTTGACCCGGTCGATGGCCAGTTGCTCGGCCACGTCGACGAATTCGCAACCGCCGTAGTAGCGCTTGCCTGGGTAGCCTTCGGCGTATTTGTTGGTCAGCACGCTGCCCTGGGCTTCCATCACCCGCGGGCTGGCGTAGTTCTCGCTGGCGATCAGCTCGACGTGGTCTTCCTGGCGGCCCGCCTCGGCGGCCATGGCCTTGGCCAGTTCGGGGTCGTAGTTTTCGATACGGGCGTCGCGCGGGAACATCGGATCTCCAGGGGCTGCCGGGGAGTGGGAAGCCTCGAATTATAGGGCTCGCCCGTGCGGCCGACCAATTTGACCGGCACCGGCCACGCTGGCCAGCGCCGGACCGTCAATACGCGACCGGCCGCACAAGGCGGCCTCTTGCATATAGGACCGGCCGCACAAGGCGGCCTCTTGCATATGAGACCGGCCGCGCTAGGCGGCCTCTTGCACATGAGACCGGCCGCACAAGGCGGCCGGTCGTGTACCCCATACCGCCTGGGCTCAGTGGTTGAACACCAGGTCGGCGATGATGCCGCTGGCAATGGCGACCATCAGCAGGTTGCCGGCGTCGTCGCGCACCCAGTGGTAGCCGTAGGGCGGGCGGCGCACGTGGTAGCGGCCGTAGTCGTTCACTACGTAGACCGGGCCGCCGTAGTAGTCGCGGTAACGGTGGCCGGGGGCCCAGCCGTAGTAGCGCGACGGCGGCGGTGCCGGGCGGTAATAGGCCTGGCGGTAGACCGGGCGCGGGGCCGGACGGTAGATCACGGTCGGGCGATTATCGTAGCGGCGGCCGTCGTGGTAGCCGTCGCGATAGGCCTGGCGGCGGTCGCGGTCGTCACGCCGGTCGTCGTGGCGGTAGTCGCGGCCATTGTCGTGCCGGTCGTGACCACGGCCGCGGTCGTCATGACCATGGCCGCGGCCGTGGTCGTCGGCCATCGCCGGTGTCGCCACGGCGCCCAGCGCCAGCAGGGACGTCAGGGCAAGAGCAGTAAGACGTGTCGCGTTCATGGCAGCTCCATGGCTGTTTGTTGGTGTCAATGACATATTGGCAAAGCAACATGAACAGGCATTGGCTGGAATCGGTTTCCCCCGCCTCCATTTAATTACGGGTTGGCCTGAGCTCGGGGAGCCTTACCGGCGTTCCCGCTATACTGGCGACATTCCTTTTCACAGCCCGCCTGTCCGCCTACGGACCGGCTGGGCGCGCGCTACCAGCAATCCGGAGATTCCATGTCCTCAGGGCAATACATCTACACCATGAACGGCGTCAGCAAGGTCGTGCCGCCGAAGCGCCAGATCATCAAGGACATCTCGCTGTCGTTCTTCCCCGGCGCCAAGATCGGCCTGCTGGGCCTGAACGGCGCCGGCAAATCGACCGTGCTGAAGATCATGGCCGGCGTGGATACGGACTTCGAAGGCGAGGCCCGCCCCCAGCCCGGCATCAAGGTCGGCTACCTGGCGCAGGAACCGCAGCTGGACCCGGAAAAGACCGTCCGCGAGGCAGTCGAGGAAGGCGTGGGCGACGTGCTCCAGGCCCAGGCCGCACTGGAAGCGGTGTATGCCGCCTACGCTGAAGAAGGCGCCGATTTCGACGCGCTGGCCAAGGAACAGGAGCGCCTGGAGGCGATCCTGGCCGCCGGCGACGCCCATACCCTGGAAAACCAGCTCGACGTAGCCGCCGACGCCCTGCGCCTGCCGCCGTGGGAGGCCAAGATCGGCAACCTGTCCGGCGGCGAGAAGCGTCGCGTGGCGCTGTGCCGCCTGCTGCTGCAGAAGCCGGACATGTTGCTGCTCGACGAACCGACCAACCACCTCGACGCTGAATCGGTGGAATGGCTGGAACAGTTCCTGGCCCGCTACAGCGGCACCGTGGTGGCCGTCACCCACGATCGCTACTTCCTCGATAACGCCGCCGAGTGGATCCTCGAACTGGACCGCGGCCGCGGCATTCCGTGGAAGGGCAACTACACCCAGTGGCTGATGCAGAAGGACGTGCGCCTGAAGCAGGAAGACAACCAGGAGAAGGCCCGCCAGAAGGCGATCCAGAAGGAACTGGAGTGGTCGCGGCAGAACGCCAAGGGTGGCCGTACCAAGGGCAAGGCACGCCTGGCTCGCCTGGAAGAGCTGCAGTCGGTCGACTACCAGCGCCGCAACGAGACCAATGAAATCTTCATCCCGCCGGGCGAGCGCCTGGGCAACTCGGTGATGGAGTTCAAGAACGTGTCGAAGAAGTTCGGCGACCGCCTGCTGATCGACAACCTGTCGATGATCGTCCCGCCGGGCGCCATCGTCGGCATCATCGGCCCCAACGGCGCCGGCAAGTCGACCTTGTTCAAGATGATCACCGGCCAGGAAAAGCCGGACTCTGGCGAGATCGTGGTGGGCCCGACGGTGCAGCTGTCCTACGTCGACCAGAGCCGCGACAAGCTGGAAGGCAACCACAACGTGTTCCAGGAAATTTCCGGCGGCCTGGATATCCTCAACATCAACGGCGTGGAGATCCAGTCGCGCGCCTACATCGGTCGCTTCAACTTCAAGGGCCAGGACCAGCAGAAGATGGTCGGCTCGCTGTCCGGCGGTGAACGCGGCCGCCTGCACATGGCCAAGACCCTGCTGCAGGGCGGCAACGTGCTCCTGCTCGACGAACCGTCCAACGACCTCGACATCGAGACCCTGCGTGCGCTGGAAGATGCATTGCTGGAGTTCCCGGGCAATACCTTCGTGATCAGCCATGACCGCTGGTTCCTGGACCGCATCGCCACGCACATCCTCGCCTTCGAGGGCGACTCGCACGTGGAGTTCTTCCAGGGCAACTACCGCGAGTACGAGGAAGACAAGAAGCGTCGCCTCGGCGACGATGCCGGCCCGCACCGCTTGCGCTTCAAGGCGCTGAAGTAAGGAATTCGGATCTATTGTGGGAGGGACTCCAGTCCCGACAAACCTGGCCGACGCCGATGCAAGTCGGGGCTGAAGCCCCTCCCACAAATGCACAGCCGCCAGGCGTGGCTTGGCCTACACTCCTCGCGTCACGGCTGAAGCCGCTCCTACAGGCAGGTTGCCGCCGCCATGGGTTCCGTTCTCCAACGTCTGTTCCAGTTGCAGCAGCACGGCACCACGGTGCGCACCGAACTGCTCGCCGGCATCACCACCTTCCTGACGATGTCCTACATCGTCTTCGTCAACCCCGACATCCTCGGCACCACCGGCATGGACCCGGGCGCGGTGTTCGTTGCCACCTGCCTGGCCGCGGCGCTGGGCTCGGCGGTCATGGCGCTGGCGGCCAACTTCCCGGTCGGCATGGCCCCGGGCATGGGCTTGAACGCGTTCTTCGCCTTTACCGTGGTCGGCGCCGCTGGCCTGCCGTGGCAGCAAGCGCTGGCAGCGGTCTTCATCTCGGGCCTGGTGTTCATGGTGCTGTCGCTGACCGGCGTGCGCGCTTGGCTGGTGGCCGGCATTCCGGCCTCGTTGCGCGCCGCGATTGTCGCCGGCATCGGGCTGTTCCTGGCGATCATCGCCCTGCAGAAGTCCGGGGTGATCGTCGCCAACGCCGATACGCTGGTCTCGTTGGGGCCGCTGCACAGCGCCCCACCGCTGCTCGCGCTGGCCGGGTTCCTGCTGATTGCGATCCTCGAAGCGCGCGGCGTACGCGGCGCGATCCTGATCGGAATCCTGGCCGTCACCGCCGCCGGTTGGCTGGTCGGCGACGTGCAGTACCACGGCCTGGTGTCATGGCCGCCGAGCCTGGCGCCGACCTTCCTGCAGCTGGACTTGCCGGGCCTGTTGCATCGCGACGGCGGCGCGCCGCTGGCGGTGTTGATGCAGGTGGTGCTGGTATTCGTGCTGGTCGAAGTATTCGACGCCACCGGCACCCTCTATGGCGTGGTGGGCCGTGCCGGACTGCTGCAACTGCCCGGTGGGCAGCGCCGCTTTGGCCGCGCCCTGCTCGCCGACAGCACCGCAATTGTTGCTGGCTCGCTATTGGGGACCAGCAGCACCACTGCGTACGCAGAAAGCGCCTCGGGCGTCCAGGCCGGTGGCCGCACCGGCCTGACCGCCCTGGTGGTCGCCGCACTGTTCCTGGCCGCACTGCTGTTTTCACCATTGGCCGCGATGGTACCCGGCTACGCGACCGCGCCGGCGTTGTTGTTCGTCGCCGGACTGATGCTGCGCGAGTTGGTGGACGTGGAATGGAGCGACCTCACCGAATCGGTTCCCGCCGCACTGTGCGCGTTGGCGATGCCCTTCACCTACTCGATCGCCAATGGCCTGGCGTTTGGGTTCATCGCCTATGCGGTGCTGAAGGCGGGCACCGGCCGTTGGCGTGAAGTGCATGCCGCGGTGTGGCTGGTGGCTGGGTTGTTCTTGTTGCGGTATGGGTTGGGGTGAGTCCGGAGTATCAACGCGCCAACGCGCCGGACGGCGGCTGCGCCAGCCGCTCGAGGATGGCCGTGGCATGGAACACCCTCCCCCACCGCTTTTCGTCAGGCATCGAAAGCACCCGTTTTTCCACCAAAGTAGCGATGGCGACGTTGGCGGCCTGCGCTGAGATGGACAGACCTTCCGCCACCTGCCGGACCGACACGATCGGGTGCCCCAGCAAGAAGGCGGGTAGACGACGTGCGGCGGAGTCCGAACGCAATCGGCCCAGCTGCTGCATCCACTGCTCGTGGAGTGCCGTGAGGTCCTCGGCAATCGAGACAGCGTCGTCGCAAGCTTCCGTGACTGCTCGCGCAAGCAGTTCCAGCCAGGGACTCCAGTTGCCCTGGAGCTGCACCGACGCTAGTGCCGAGTAGTAAGCGGATTGATAACGCAGCAGGACGCCGGACAAGTACAGCGGCGGGAAGCCCTCCGCTGCGAGTATCAGCGGCATCAGCAAACGGCCTGTTCGGCCATTGCCGTCCTCATAAGGATGGATGGTTTCATATTGGGCGTGGGCGATCGCGATCTGTGCAAGTACCGACAATGCGCCTTGCTCATCTGCAGCCGGCATGTACTGCAATATGCTGGATTCGAATTCCAACATGCAGTCCATCAGATGGGCCGGAGGTGCCGGCACGAAAGTGGCATCTTCGATACGGCCGCTGCCGATCCAGACCTGGCTATCTCGGTAACGGCCTTTCGGGAACCGCTCCGGCGCGTCGTGCATCAATAACGCGTGCAGCTCGTTGACCAGATCCAGGGAAATCGCCCGCCGGCCATTCGGTGCAGATCGCACGGCAGCCAGCCCATGGGTCAGGGCTTGCACGTAGCGCTCGGTCACTTGTACGTCGGCTGGCAGCCCTTGCAGGCCGTGCGTGGCCTCGTAGGTCAACAAGGCCGGCAAGTCCGCTCGAGTACCTTCGATCTGCGAGCTTTGCACTGCCTCACGCCGGGCCAGGGTCCGGGTCAAGAAGTCCACATTCGGGATGTTGCCCATCACCCCTTCCAGCCGCCCGATCGCCCGTTGCGCCGTGTTGAAGGCCGCCTGCTGCCGAGGCGCATAAGGCAGCACCCGCGGTGTCGGCGGCGCAACCAGTGCCAATATGTTCGGATGGTCGGGGCACGGGACCAGGAAACCCTGGCGATCGGCAGCGATCTGGTCGCGACGCATTGTCAGCGCGCTCCGCTAAGGTTGAAGAGGACTCCGATCTTATCAAGGATAATCGAATATCCTTGAAAAGATCGCGCGACTTTTCAAGGATATGGCGCTGCCGTGCCTGCGGTCAAAATATTCTTTACGGATCAGTTAGTTGCGAAAGACTCGCCCGTATCTGTGCGTGCTGCAGGACCCTCAATACTCATTCGCATAAGGCGACCCCACCACCTGCGGTGCCTTGCCCAACGCAGCGCCCAGCCGATCCAGCACGAACCGCAAATACAGATTCGTATTGAATTGGTTGTAGTCGCGCGCGTTGTTGAAGGTCAGCCGCCCGCCCAGGAACAACTGCGGCGCCACCTGCCATTCCGCTGCACCCGACACGTTGTACGACACGCCAGTCTTGCTCTGCCCGGTGTAGACCGGCGCCACGTAGCGGTCGGTCAGGCCGAGCATCGCGGCCAGCGATGCGGCGTCATAGGCGGCCTGCTGCAGCGAGGGGTCGGTCGGGAAGTACGGCGAATCGTCGGTGCGGAAGTGCTGCACGCCGACGCTGGCGTCGAGCCGCCAGTTGACCTTCTGGCTGAGCGAACGGCCAGTCCAGTGCACCGGGAAGCCAAGATCGAAGTAGTCCTGCGGACTGAAGTAGCCGCCCTGGCCGTAGGTGAAGCCGCTCAGGTTCTTGTCGTACTGCATTGCGGTGAGGTTGATGCCGGCGGTCAGCGACTGGTTGTCGGTTTCCAGTGCATGCACGTAGAAGCCGAGGTCGGCCTGGCGGTGATCGTTGTCGGCCACGTTGCGACCGGTGATGCGATGCGCGGCCAGGTTGGCGTAGCCACCGAGCAAGCCGTTGTCGATCGTGCCGGACAACGCCAGGCCATTGCTGGTCACCCCGCCCCACTGCATGCCGGTGCGGGCGTCTTCGGTGCCGGCAAAAGACAGCACACTGTCGTTGACCGCGCGGCGCGAGGCTTGCGCCGAATAGGTGAGGTTCTCACCCGCTTCGCCGCGCCAGCCGACGCCGCCGACGATGTTCTGCTGCTGGAAGCCCAGCGGGGTGCTGCCAATATCGGCGGAGAAACCGCCGTTGCGATAGCTCACGGCCACGCCTACGCCGCTGTCGTCCTGGTCGAGGCGGCGCGAGGCGCTGCCGCTACCGGCCATCGCGTACAGCGCATTGCGAAATTGCACCGGCGTCTGGCTGGCGGCGCTGCTTTGCGCAAGCGCCAGCAACTGCGCCGCGCCGGCGGCGTCGAGATCAGCCCGCAGCGACGGATCGTTGAGCACCTGGGTGGCAATGCTGCCGATCGGCATCACCGACAAATTGTTCGCCAGCAGATACTGCGACAACGGCTGCGCGTACAACGCATTCAACGCGTTCTGGCGACGCTCGGCGGCGGTATCGCCATCGGCCTCGTTGTACAGCGTCTGGAAATCGCCGTTGGCAACTGCCGCTTCGTACAGGTAGTTGCGCGTGGCGGCGTTGTCGCCGGTGGTCAACAGGCCCTGGTAGAGCGGCGTGCCCACCAGGTTGTCGATCTTGGTCGGATCGGTGGCCAGCGCATCGGCCACCGATGCCGCCGGCCCGCCGCCAAAACGGCTGGCCGTGGTGTAGTCGACCGGCACCGCACCGGCATCCACCAGCGTGGGGGTGATGCTGGCGCCGAGCTTGCCGTCGCCGACAGCGAACTCGGCCTGTACCGGCATCTCGATATCGTTGAGCTGGCCCAGGCCGGACTCGCCATCGCGCGAACGATAGGCCGCGCCGCCGGAGATCTGGCTGCTGTTGCCGGCCTGCACCTCGCGCAACTCATCGAGCACGGTGTTGCCACTGCGGCGCTGCGGCAGGGGCTGGGTGCTGGCACCGGCACTCATGCTTTGCACCGCGGTCCCGGCATACACAGGCGCCGGCGCACGCGTGCCCTGGCCCGGCACCGGCAACATCGCCAGCCCGCTGTTGGCAACGCTCACCGGCGGCGGCAGGCCGCTGTTGTCCGCTGCGTAGGCAGCCGCACCTTGCGGTGCGGGTGGCACATAGGCCGGTGCAGGCACCGCGCCTGCATAGGTGGGCGCCGGGTAGCCAGCCGGTGCCGGCAATGTCGCGGCATAGGCCGACGGCGCCGCATCGGAAAGCACGGCGGCCGAGCCGCGCATCGGGCCGGTCATGCCGGCGAAGGGATTGAGCGGACGCGAGGCCGAGGCATAGGCCGCCGCGCCGCGCGCGCCGGGCAAGCCATTGTCGAGCTGGCCGGCATCGCGCTGCTGCGCAGCCAGGGCCGCACGAAAGTACTGTTCGGCCTTGCGATTCTTGCCAGCGGCGCGATAGACCCGCCCGGCGGCGGCGAGCACGTCCGGCGAGTCGGGCGCCTGCGCCAGTGCGCGCTTGAGGTACACCTCGGCGCTGTCCAGGTCTGACTGCGCGGCGGCGCTATTGGCAGCGGCCACCAGTGCATCGATATCGTTGGGCTGGCGCTGCAGGATCTGCTGATAGATCACCAGCGCCTGGCGCTGGTCGCCGGCGGTGCTGTACAAGCGTGCGAGCGCGCCGAGCGTGTCCGGATCCTGCGGCTGCTGCGACATGATCGGCGCCAGTGCTTCATAGGCCCCTTCCAGGTTGCCGAGCTCACGCAGCGCGTCGACCTGGCGCAGCACATAGCCACTGCGCAGGGACTGGTAGCGATGCAGCTGTTCCGGCGTCATCGTCACGCCCTGCAACTGCCGCAATACCGCAGAAAGTTCCGCATCCTGGTGCGCACGCAGCAGCACGCCGGCATATTGCAGGCGCTGCTCGGTTCCCGGGCTGCCGGTGGTGACCAGGCGCTGCGCCAACGTCAGTGCGCGCGAGGAATTGCCGCTGTCGGCCCAGGCGCCGGCCAGCGCGGCCAGCAATTGCGGATCGTCGATCTGGTCGCCCAGCGCGGCTTCGGTACGCGCAAGCAACATCTGCGCCTCGCCGGCGCGGCCCTGCTGCTGCAAGTTGCGCGCTTGATGCGCCTGTTGCTCGACCCAGGCGATATTGCGCAGGCGGGTCATTTCGGGCGTGCGCGAGGGTGCCGGTATGCGCTCGAGACTGGCGTAGGCACCGGCCCAGTCGCCGGCTTCCTGCGCATACAGCGCGTTGGCATATTGCGCCTCCGGTGCGTCGGCGTGAGCGGCAAGCAAGCCGTCCATCACGCTGCGCGCCTGGTCCGGACGGCCGGCCTGCAGGTACAACCGGGCCAGGTCCAGGCGAATCCATGGATCGCCCGGGCGCTCGACCATGGCCGCTTCGAGCTCGGTTTGCGCAGTCACCGCGTCGCCCGATTCGAGCGCTTGTCGTGCCTTGGCCCGCTGCACGTTGGAACGCAGCATGGCCTGCCCGCCGGCCTGCTCGCGCTGCCCGGCGGGCAGGCGATTGAATAGATCGGTCGCTTCCTGCATGCGCCCCTGGCGGCTATACAGCGCGACCAGTCCCTGCAAAGCGGCGGCATTGTCCGGCGCCAGCGACAGCGCCTTGCGGAAGCTCGCCTCGGCGGCCTGCGCGTCGCTGCCCGCTTGCAGGTTACCCAGCGCGGCATGGCCGGCCGGTTCGTTGGGTACCAGCTTGACCGCCGCTTCGACCAGCGCGGTAGCTTGCGCGATATCGCCGCGCTTGCGCGCCGCCTCGGCTTGCTGCAGTTGCAGCCAATAGCGTGCGCTGTTGTAGGCACTGTTCCACTTGCCGTTGCCCGCCGCCGCCGGGCGCAACAATTCCTGCGCCTCGGAGAAACGCTGTTGCCGCAGGCGCACCGAGCCCAGGCCGCCCAGCGCCTCGGCATCGCGCGGACGTGCGCGCAACACTTGGGTGAAACGCTGCTCGGCGGTAGCGAGGTTGCCGGCGTTGAGCGCCTTGAAACCTTCCCCGAGGGCGGCGCCTTCCACATCCTGCGCCGTGTCCGCGCTACGGCGCTCGCGCAGCTGGGTTGCCTTGGCACTGACTTCGGCATCGTTGGGATTGGCCGACAACCAGGCCTGGTAGAGATCGGCATCGCCCGGGCCGGCAGCGAGCCACAGCAGCGCCTGGCGCCACGCATTGCGCGCCGGCCCGCCGATATCCGCACGCGCACTGAGTTCGCGTAACTGGGCGATGCCCTCGCGCCGGGTCGGCTCGCGATAGGTCAGCACCTGCGCCAAAGCCAACGCCACGCTGGCGTTGGCCGGATCGCTGGCCTTGAGCCGGCGCAGGCCATCGCGCGCCTTCTCCCAGCCTTGCGGAGTGCCGGCCAGGGATTGGTAATACTCCAGTGCGACGGTGGCCGGCGGCGGCTTGCCGTTGAAGCTGGCCTCGTATTCGCGCACCGCTTCGACATAGCGACCCGCGGCCGCGGCGCGGCGCGCATTGACCAGGTGCGGATCGGCGGCAGCGGCCGCATTGGCGCCGCCGCCCAGCACCAGGCGCAGGCGCTGGGTCTGCGGTGCGTTCGGATGCGCAGCCTGTAGTTGCTGCAAGCGCTTGCGCGCATCGGCGGCCTTGCCCTGCGCAAATTCGATCTGGCCCAGGCCGAGCAGCGCATCCGGCTGGTTCGGATCGATGCTCAGCAGCTTGCGCCAGGTGTCGGCGGCGAGGTCGTCGCGGCCCTGGTCGTGCCAGTAGTTGCCCTGGTTGACCAACTGCTGGCTGGCGTTCTGCGCCTGGGCCGGGGTGGCCAGCAGGCACAACTCGATCATTCCGGCCAGGTAGAGCGGCTTCAGGTGGTTGCGGAGCATGATGTCGATCTCCAGGCAGGCAGCAGGCGCCCGTCTGCGGAAAAGCGGTAACGATTATCGAGCCAACCCTGGCCGAACAGCACCAGGTTGCGCTCGTAGTAAGGCAGGGCATTGGCCGCGGTGGACTGCGGCGCAGGAATGCGCTGTTGTTCGGTCTTGAGCAGCGCGCCTTCGCCCAGCGCGCTCAGGTACGGTAGCAGCGCGGCGGCAAAGCCTACCGGCGCGGCACCCGTACCGACGCCGCGCTGCACATCGATCTTCTCGGCAAAGCTGCCCTGCGCGCGCAGCATCTGCGCCGGGCCGGAAAGGTCGCGCAGCAGCGTGGCACGCAGCGGGTCCTTGGGGTCGAGCATGCCGGCCCACAGGTACACGCGGATGGCATCGTAGCTGCCGATGCTGCCCTTGGCCGGGTCAATGCCGAACGCGCGGCCATCCCAGCCGATCCAGTCGGCGGCAAACCCCACCGGCGCACTGCCAGAGATCATCTTCGCGCTGTTGCCGATCAATCCCCGCCAGGGCCCCTTCGGGTCAGCAGCGGCAAAGCGCCGCAACAGCTGCAGCGGCACGTAGGAAGGATTGAACGTCCAGCGCGTGCCGGCATGGAATCCGCTGCGCCCGGGCAACAGCATCGGCCCCAGCCCCGGCACCTCGGCCAATACCTGCTCCCGCACCAGTTGCAGCTTGCGCATGCCGGCGGCGGTGTAGCCACGCCGGCTCCACAATCGCCCGGCCTCGAGCAGCACGTAGGCGATCCACAAGTCCGAGTCGGTAGCGTTGTTGGCATCGAGCACGCGCCACTGGCCATCGGCAGCACGGCCCCACAGCCAGGCCGGCAACGCGTCGTAGGCGTTGCCACCCATCAGGTTGTGGCGGGTCCAGCCGAGTACGCGCTCGAACAGGACCTCATCGTTGTTCACCAGGGCGAAGAACAGCGCGTACGACTGTCCTTCGGAAGTACTGCGCTGATCGGGCGTAGCGAAATCCACCACCCGGCCATCGTCCTGTACGTGCTTGGCCGCGAATGCCTGCCAGAACGGCCAGGCCGCGGGCGCAGCGCACGGCCGAGCTGGCGGCAGGCTCACCGCCGCCACCGGCCGCACCACGGAGGCGGCAGCCAGCGCGAGCGCACCGCCCAGCCAGCGGCGGCGTGCAGTGTCGCGCGGGCCCGCGCCCTGGCTCACTTGCCGCGGCCCTCGCGCAGGCGGATCGCCGAATGCATGCGCAACAGCACGCGCGCGGCCAATGCCAGCAGCAGGCACAGCACCACCACCCCGAGCGCCAGCCACACCGGGTGGTTGGAGAAGTACCAGCGCAGCCAGGTCGGCAACGGCAGGTGGCCGATGTAGTAGCTCTGGTTACCAGCCAGGCTGGTCACCTTGTCCTGCTGCAACAGCACCACGCTGCCCTGGAACTTGGCCAGGCGCACCGGGTCGGCCCAGGCGTCGAACAGCCGCGCCAGGTTGGAAGGATCGTCCGCCTGCAACACCACCACGCTGCGGCCGCGCGCCAGCGGCGATTGCAGGCCCATGATCAGGACGTCGTCGGCCTGCGGCTGCACACTCACTTCGGCGGTGGTCGGCAAGTCGGTACGGCGCGCGTCGAAGGACAGGAAGCCGGGCAGCTTGTCGAGCAACCAGTCGCTGAGGCCGAAGCGGCGGCCGTTGGCACTGTCGCTCACCGGCAACTGCGCCGCCCAATCGCGCAGCAGCGGTTGGGTGGTCGGCGAGCCGAGCACGATGAGGTCGTGCTCTGCGTGTTGCTGCTTGGCTTCACCGGCCGTGGCCAGGCTTACCCGCAGCGCCGGGTAGCCGGTGGCGGCACCGAGCTTGCCGAGCAAGGTCAGGACGTTGCCGAAGTCCACTTCGGTCGGGCTGTCTGGCAGCACGATCGCCGAGTCGGCCAGGTCGGCCAGGCGGGTGAACGGGAAACCGGCATTGCCGAACGCGGCCAGGTTCGGCATCGCCATGTAATGCGGGAAACCGCTGAGGTCGATGCTCGAATCCGGATCGATCGCACCGGACACATCCGGGAAGGTGTTCTTGCACGCCTCGGCCTGCGGGCGGTCGAAGAAGAAGTGGAAGCGCAGCTGGCTATTGGCAGAGAACAGCCCGGTCGGCAGGTTCAACTGTTGCTCGATCGGCATCACCCCGCGCTCGCCGCGCCCGCGCCACCAACGCAGCGGCAGGGACTGCGCGTAGGCATGGCCGTTGAGCGGCAACGTGGTGACGAAGGCATCGTTGATACTGATGTTCAACGCCGACTGGTCGTTCTGGTCGGGCACCGTGTAGCGGTACTTCAATGCCAGCGGGATGCCCTCGCTACGCCACACGAACAGGTCCGGCGGCAGTTGCAGGCCAACCCGGATCAGGTCCGGGTGATAGCCGGTGACGTTGAGCTTTGCCGGGTTATCGACCAGCTCGCGGAAATACACCGGGCGCTCGGTGCCGACCCACTTCGGCGCATCGTAGGGCTTGCGCGGTTCGGGCAAGGCGACATCGCCCACCGCCGCCACGGCGCCGGACAACGGCGCGTGCAGCGCCAGCGCGGTGGCCGCCTTGGCCAGCTCGGCGGCATTGCGACCCAGCACCAGCAGCAGCTTGGCGTTGGCGTCGGTCGGGTGGGTCATCACCGCCAGGGTGGGGCCGTGGATGTCCGGCAACGGACCGGTAGCGCCGCTCAACAGGCCGGGCAGGCTATCGGGCGTGGCGAACAGCACCGCGTTGCCGGTCGCCGGCAAACTGCCGGTGGTCACCGGGAAAGACGCACCGCGATAGCCGGCCAATGCGCCGAACCATGACGACACGATGCCCGCCGCCTGCAGCGTGGCGCTATCGGGGCGTTGCGCGAAGTGGAACGGCAGGACCAGCGGGCGCACGTCGTGGGCATCGAAGAACGGCACCGGCAGCAGCGCCAGGTTATCGGCCAGCGCCACTGGCGTGGTCGTCAGCGTGAGCGTGCTGTTGGCCGCATCGATGTTGGCCCACAGACTGCTGTGGTCTGGATCTTCGCAGTCGCGGGTGTAATGCCCGATCAGCTCGAGGTTGATCTGGTTGTAGTCGGAGACCACGCGCGGATCGATCGTGATGTCGGCGCTGAGCGACTTGCCGGCATCGGCGGTGGGCGTGGGCAAGGTCGCCACGGTGACGCCGTTGACCGTGACCTTCAGGTGCGAGAGGTCCGGCAGCAGCGACGGCGAGAAACTGTAGCGCAGATGCAGTTGTGCCTGGTTGACGAGCTCGTCGGTGCGCACGCCGAACGGCACGCCGGCATTGCCATGGATGCCGCGCAAGGTGATCTCGTAGTCGATGCCAAGCTCGCGCAGGGTCTGCGTGCGGGTCGTGGCCGAGACCGGCAATACACTCGCCGCCGCCGGATCGGTAGCGGCCGGCGGCGGCATGTCTGCCGCTTCCTGCGTTGGCGCCGGCGCAGGCGTCGGCGCGGGCTGGGCCCAGGCCAGTCCGGCCATCACGGTCAACAGGCAGGCGGCGGTGGCGGATACGAGTCGCATCGGGATCATCTTGTGCAATAGGGAAGGAACCACGCGGGGAGCCGCCATGCTCAGGTCCCCTCTTCGTGGCCGATCGGCCGGAAGCCGCGGCGCACGCTGCTGGCGGTGTGCTGGCCGAGCCGGCGGAAGCCGCGCATGCTCGCGGCCAATACCTGGCCGACCGACTTCAAGAAAGAGTCGCGGTCATGCTGGCCCCACTGCCCCAGCCACAGGTCGGCGCGGGCAAAGGTGCAGGCCACCAGCCAGCGCTCCTGTTCCAGGTCCATGTCGGCAAACTCGATACTGATCTGGCCTTCGCGGTCGTGCCGCACGATCGCCGGCAGCGGCTGCTCTTCGCCACGGTGACGCAAGCCGATCTCGACGCGCAGGCCCGGCTCGATCGGCTCGGGCTGATCGAGGCGAATGGCCATGCCGCCAGTGGAGAAGTTGATGCTGCGGCCTTGCAGCAGGTTGCCGTTGGGCAGGCGCAGGCTGACCGGTACGTCCAGCGGCACCCGGTGCGAGCGGCGTACCTGGCGGCTTTCGCTGGCGGTGGCGATCGTCGCACCCAGCAACAGCATGTTGTAGATGGTCCAGCCGACATTGAACCAGATCGTGTGCACCTCGCCGCTGTCGCTGGCGGTCAGCAGGCGCATCACGCCGGCAGCGATCCCGGCCAGGTTGAGCACCAGCAGGAACAGGTAGGGCTTGGCGATCTGCGAATCGAAATAGCCGCGCTCGACCAGGCCGCCCTTGGGCGTGACGTTGAACTTGCCGAGCTTGGGATTGATGAAGGACACCAGGGTCGGGCGCAGGATGTACCAGGCCAGCGTGGTCTCGTAGACCTCGTTCCACAGCAGGTGGCGATACTTGCCCTGCACGCGGATGTTGGTGAGGTTGGCCTGCAGGATGTGCGGCAACGCATAGGCCAGGATCATCAACGCCGAGGCATGGATGACGTGGGCGCCGAAGAACAGGAAGGCCAGAGGCGCGGTCAGGTAGATGATGCGCGGCAACCCATAGAAGAAGTGCAGCATGGCGTTGGCGTAGCACAACCGCTGCGACAGGCGCAGGCCCTTGCCGAACAGCGGGTTGTCCAGCCGCGCGATCTGCGCCATGCCGCGCGCCCAGCGGATGCGCTGGGCAACGTGGCCCGACAAACTCTCGG
>DATLJF010000227.1:0-12015 GCA_035539015.1 Stenotrophomonas sp.
AGGACACTGGGGGGCAGCCGCTGAGGCACGCGTTGGTAGACATCGGCGCGTGTCACCGCTACCCCGCGTTCGGCCAGCGCGGCGGCGAGCAAGCCGCGGCCGCCCGGCGCCGTGACCAGCCCTACGTGTTCGGCGGCGGCCAGGACGGGCAACCCGAGCAGGCCCTCGCTGTCCATGCGCGAGGGCGTCTGTACCGAACGCACGCCCGCGCGCCGCAGCGCGCCCGCGGTGCCTTCGCCAACTGCGAGCCATGGCCGCCGTTGCGCGCCGTCGGCGAGGGTCGCCAAGGCTGCTGCTGAGCGCACCGCCATGGGACTGGTGAACACCCGTACCGGCGCCGCCAGTGCAGCGGCCAGGGCGCGGCGGGTGTCGGGATCGTCGCGTGCCTGCAGCCGCCACGGCGAAACCGCGAGCAAGCGCAGGCCGCTACGCGCGGCCGCACGGCGCATCGTGTCGTGCTGGCCACTGGGGCGCAGCGAAATCAGGTAATGGGGCACGTGCGCGGGATCAGCCATTGCGGGCATTATGCGAGCCCTTCGCATGTACGTGACGTCCCGATGCCGTTGCCCGAGCCTTCCGCCGCCGACCTGCAGCTGCTGCAGCAGCAACTTTCCGCCATGCCGCCGGTCGCGGCGATGGCGATCGCGGTGGACCGCTATGAAGCGGGAGCATTGTTCCTGCAGGCGCCGCTGGCGGCGAACGTCAACGACAAGGACAACGCCTTTGGCGGCAGCCTGGCCTCGCTGATGACGCTGGCGGGGTGGGGCTGGGTCAACCTGCAGCTACGCCTGGCCGGGCTCAACGCCGACATCTATGTGGCCGACAGCCAGTTGCGCTATCTGTTGCCGGTCTACGAAACCCTGCATGCCGACGCCGCGCCGGCACTGCCGCTGGAGCGCGACACGTTCATCGCCACGTTGCGCCAGCGCGGCAAGGCCCGGCTCGGCATGGCGGCGCAGGTGCGGTTGGCCGGCGGCGCGGTGGCCGCCACCTTCAGCGGCCGCTTCGTGGCGATCGCGAAAGGGTAGGATGGCGCTCGGCCCGGCGGCGGGCAGGGGAAGGGGGAACGGTCGATGTCAAAACTGATCCGCGTGGCCATGGGCTCGCTATTGATGCTGCTCGCGTTCGCCGCCACTGCCGGCCAGCGCCATGGCCTGGCCGACATCCAGGCCGCCTATGCCGCGGCCGTGCGCTGGAACGATTTCGAGACCGCCTGGGAGGTCGTTGACCCCCAGTACCGCGAAGCCCATCCGCAATCCGACCTGGAGCGCGAGCGCTACCAGCAGGTGCAGATATCCGGCTACCGCGAGGTACGCACCAGCGCTGGCGCCGAGAACGAGGTGCTGCGGGACGTCGAGCTACGGGTGATCAACCGCAATACCCAGGCCGAACGGGTGGTACGCACGCGCGAAACCTGGCGCTGGGACCCGGCCAGCAAGCAATGGTGGCTGGCCTCGGGGCTGCCGGACCTGTGGCGCGGCGAGTGACGCCACCCGCCCCGGCCGGCGGCCTTCCTTTCCCGCAACGGGCCTGTGCGACAATCGCCGCCCGCTAACCGAACCGTGATGCCGTGAATTTCGAAACATTGCTGGCCTTTGCCGGGCGCAACCCGCTGCTGGTGACGATCTTCGTCGCCCTGACGGTCGCCATCATCTATACCGAGATCGCGCGCCTGTTCCGCGGCTACACCGCGCTCAAACCGGCCGAGTTGACCCGGTTGATGAACAACGAAGGGGCGGTGGTGGTCGACCTGTCCACCAGTTCGGAGTTCGAAAAGGGCCACATCGCCGGCAGCCGCAACGCCCAACCGGCGCAGTTTGGCCCGGAGCACAAGTGGGTGGCCAACGCCCGGCAGACGCCGGTGGTCGTGGTGTGCCGCACCGGTACCGCTTCGGCCGCGGCCGCCAAGCAATTGAAGAAGGCCGGCTTCGAGAAGGTGTACTGGCTCGATGGCGGCATCCCGGCCTGGCAGCAGGCGGAAATGCCGCTGGTCAAAGGCCGCGCCTGACCCCCTTTGCCTGTGCGCGCCGAGCCCGGCGCCCCCTGCGGCAGGCATGTGATAATCCCGCTTCATTACTGATAACGCTTCTTGGAGTTTGAGATGTCCGACGAAACCAACAACGGCGCCACCGCGCCGGCCGACACCAACGCCGGCCCCGCTTTCACCATCGAAAAGATCTACGTCAAGGACGTTTCCTTCGAGTCGCCCAATGCGCCGGCCGTGTTCAACGAGGCCGTGCAGCCGGAACTGCAGCTCAATCTGAACCAGCGCGTGCAGCGCCTCAACGAAAATGCCTTCGAAGTGGTGCTCGCCATCACCTTGACCTGCGCCGCCGGTGGCAAGACTGCCTATGTGGCCGAAGTGCAGCAGGCCGGCGTGTTCGGCCTGGTGGGCCTGGAGCCGCAGGCGGTGGATGTGCTGCTCGGCACCCAGTGCCCGAACATCCTGTTCCCGTACGCCCGCACGCTGGTCAGCGAGCTGATCCAGGCCGGCGGTTTCCCGCCGTTCTACCTGCAGCCGATCAACTTCGAGGCCCTGTACGCCGAAACCCTGCGCCAGCGCGCCCAGCAGGGCGAGACCTCGCTGGCTGATTCGGAGCCGGCCGGCAACGCCTGAGCGTTGTCCGGTTGATCCTCGGATGAGCGATCAGAAGCAGAAAATTGCCGTCCTCGGTGCCGGCTCCTGGGGCACCGCGCTGGCGGCGTTGGTGTCCCGGCATGGTTTTCCGACCGTGCTGTGGGGCCGCGATGCCGCGGTGATCGAGTCCATCGACCGCCAGCACGAGAACCCGCGCTATTTGCCGGGCATCGCGCTGCCGGACGGTTTGCGCGCGACCACCGACCTGGCGGCGGCCGTCGCTGGCGCCGACTGGATCCTGGTGGTGGTGCCTTCGCATGCTTTCACCGAGACGGTGCGGCTATTGGCGCCGTTGCGGCCGGCCGATGCCGGCGTGGCCTGGGCAACCAAGGGCTTTGAACCCGGCTCGGGCCGCTTCCTGCACGAGGTGGCGCGCGAGATCCTGGGCGAGGACGTGCCGCTGGCGGTAGTCACCGGGCCCTCGTTCGCCAAGGAAGTCACCCTGGGCCTGCCCACGGCGATCACGGTGCATGGCGAGGACGCCGCGTTCTCGCAACAGGTCGCCGAAGCGATGCACGGTCCGACGTTCCGCGCCTATACCGGCGATGACATGGTCGGTGCCGAACTCGGTGGGGCGATGAAGAACGTGCTGGCCGTGGCCACCGGCGTAGCCGATGGCATGCAGCTGGGCCTCAACGCCCGCGCCGGCCTGATCACCCGCGGCCTCAACGAAATGTTGCGGCTGGCAGCGGTCATCGGTGCGCGTCCCGAGACGCTGATGGGCCTGGCCGGCCTGGGCGACCTGGTGCTGACCTGCACCGGCGATTTGTCGCGTAACCGTCGCCTGGGCCTGGCCTTGGGGCGCGGCCAAACGTTGCAGGACGCGGTGCGCGAGATTGGCCAGGTGGTCGAGTCGGTACAAACCGCCGACGAGGTGATGCGCCAGGCCGAGCACCACGGTATCGAACTGCCGATATCCAACGCGGTGCGCGCCGTGCTGCACGGTGAGATCACGCCAGAAGCGGGATTGCGCGGCTTGTTGGCACGCGAGCAGAAGCCAGAGTATCCGGCCACGCTGTTCCAGTAGCGGCGCGGCGAATCTGGTATTGCGAACCCGGCTCCGGCCGGGTTTTCGTTTATGCGGCAGGCCCAATAAAAAAGCCCGGCTGACGCCGGGCTTCGGGTTGCGGCACGGGAGAGAGCGTGCCGCGCCTTGCGAGATCGGGCTTACCAGCTGAAGCGGGGGCCGACCGACCACTGCACGTCGCCGTGCTTGGTGTACATCTTGATGTCGCCGCTCAGCGCCCAGTTCGGGGTGAAGTTGTACTGGCCACCCAGGCGGCCGTAGAACTGGCCTTCCGGATTGATGTTGTCGCGCTTGGCATAGTCTTCATAGCCGGCGAGCAGGTAGGTCGAAGCGCGCGGGCCGAAGGCGTTGTTGATGCCCACTTCGGTCGCCCAGCCGTTGAAGTCCTTGCGGTGGTACTGCGGGTCCCAGTTCTGGTAGGACACGCGCGCCAGCAGGTCGGTGCTGTTGCTGATGGCGAAGTTGTAGCCCACGCCGAGATTCCACTGGTTGACGTCCAGGTTGCCCGGGCCATCGAACTTCTGCTTCTGATAGCCGCCGAACACGTGGAAATTCGGGTGGAAGGCATACGAGCCCTTCAGGCCCCAACCATCGGCATTGCCGCCGCGGCCGCTGGGATCGGTCTTGACGTAATCGCCCTCAACATAGTTGTAGGAGAGGTTGTCGGCGGCAACGGCCGCGAATGGCAGGGCGGCGAGCAGGCCCAGGGCGAGCAAAGAATTCTTCATCGGGATTACCTGTTTTATTTGTTGATGGTCAGCGCTGAGGCGGAATGCCGTTCGCAGCCGACATGTAAATTCTCTGTTATTCACCCAAATCGCCACTGAATTTCGGCATGAGTGCAGCATTAATGTTCAGCGCACGATCCTTGTTTTTCATGAGCCGGATGCGGCACGCGGGCGCGTTGCAATAGAACGCGCAACATTGCAATGCGATATATCCACGCCATGCGCAGAAACTAAAGGGGCCCGAGAATGCTCGGGCCCCCGGAGGCGGCGCGGGAGAGGCGTGCCGCCTCCTTGAGGGTTACCAGGTAATGCGCGGGCCGATCGACCACTGCACGCCACCCTTGACGTACTTTTTCACCTCCGCGTTGATCGCGAAGTTCTCGTTGATGTTGTACTGGGCTCCAACGCGGCCAAAGAACTTACCTTTCGGGTCAACCTTGAAGGGCATCTGTACGCCCTTGCGATTAAGCACGGGCACGATGTGGCCACTGGGAGTGAGCCGCTCCATCTTGCCGACCTCGGTCTTCCCGAAATCCTCGTAACCTGCCAGGAAGAAGGCGGAGAAGTTAGGACTGAACGCATGATTGACGCCGGCTTCCACCGTCCAGCCCTTGAAGGGCTTGGGATAGCCCGTCTGCTTCAGCTGCTGGTAGGACACCCGCGTCAACAGGTCGGTGTTCGCCCCGATCTCGTAGTTGTAGCCGACGCCGATGTTCCATTGGCTATCTGAGCCCTTGGTTGGCGTCTTCAGCTTCAGCTTCTGGTAGCCGCCGAACACGTGGAAATTCGGATGGAAAGCGTACGAGGCTTTCAACCCCCATCCATCGGCTTTGGTGTTCACCACCTTGCCGGTCACATAGTCAGCCTCGACGTAGTTATAGGAAAGATTATCCGCGGCCGCGGCTGAGAAAGGCACTGAAATTAACAGCGCCATGAGCGGTAAAGATATTTTCATGAGACACCTCGATTCGATTGGCAGGTGGCGAAGGCAAGCGCCGTTCGCTAGATGCGAATTTTGATTCGAGCGTCGAAATATCCCCTGAATTTACGCATTAGCACGCAATGAATCCGGGTTTTGATTCAGCGGCTAAATCGCTTGCTCCTCGCGCCAAAAATATCGACGCGCGCGCGTTGCAAAACGCGTGCAGCGGGGGAATATGATTAATCGCATAAACATGCGGATATTTACTTTGCACATTCGACGCGGGATCGCGCCGCCATTCCGGTCAAGTCAGTCGGCGGCAAAGCGTGCGAAGTCCTGCACGAACACAGCCAGCCGCTGACGAACGGCGGGATCGGCGAGTCGACCTTGTTCGTCGAGCAACTGGCTGGCATGCGAGACCAACAGTCGTCCGCCGGCCCACTGACGCGTACCGAGCGTGCGCAGGATCGGCAGCCAGGCGGTTTGCGACAACAAGGTGCCGAAACTCCCTGGCGACGCGCCAATCACTGCGAACGGGCGATTACCGAAGACGCGTGCAATGTCGCTGGAGGGACGCGAGAGCCAGTCGATCGCGTTCTTGAACACGCCGGGCACGCCATTGTTGTATTCGGGGGTCACCAACAAGACGCCAGCGCTGGCCACGATCTTCTCTTTCAGCGCGACGACCGCGGCGGGCAGGCCATCGCGCAGCTCGACGTCGCCGTCGTACAGCGGAATGCCATGCAGTGTTGCTGCTTCGAGCGTGAGACCTTCGCCGGCGACCTCGACGGCGGCCTGCAGCAGCGCGGTGTTGAATGAGCCGGTACGCAGGCTGCCGGAAATGCCAAGGAGTCGGGTCATGAGGGGCTCGCATCGTGAAGGAGCCCCGATTATGCGACGCGCGCTCGCGCGCCCTACTTGCCGCCGCAGAATTCCAGCTGGCGCCAGGCTTCGAAAACGGCGACGGCCACGCTGTTGGACAGGTTCAGGCTGCGGTTGCCGGGCCGCATCGGCAGGCGCAGGCGCTGCGCAGCAGGAATTGCGTCGAGCACATCGTCCGGCAGGCCGCGGGTTTCGGCGCCGAAGAGGAAAGCGTCGCCTGGGGCGAAGCGCGGGGTGTCGTAGCGCACCTGGCTACGGGTGCTGAAGGCGAACAGGCGTTTGGGCGCGATGGCGGCCAGGGCGGCGTCGAGGTCGCGGTGGACCTGCAGTGGCGCGTATTCGTGGTAATCCAGGCCGGCGCGCTTGAGCTGGCGATCGCTCAGGTCGAAACCGAGCGGTTCAATCAGGTGCAGCCGCGCGCCGGTGTTGGCGCAAAGGCGGATCACGTTGCCCGTGTTGGGCGGAATTTCCGGTTGGTACAGCACTACATCGAAGAAGGGCGGCTCGCTCATCGGCGAATTCTAGCCGCCACCGGCCGGCCCCATGGCCGACCGGCAGGACTTAGAACTGCGCCTGGGCGCTGATCACGTTGCCGATCAGTGCCTCGAGCTGGGCCGGCGAGGGCTGCAGGTGCGGCACCGGCAGGTTGACGATGACCTGGCCGATCAGGGCGACGAGGACGTCGCTTTCGTTGCCGGCATCGGCATTGGCGACCGATGCGGTACCGCGATCGAACTCGGCGCGCTGTTCGGCCGAGGGGCGAACCTGGACCGAAGCCAGAGTCAGCACGCGGTCCTGTGCGGCTCGTTCGGCCTGCAGCTCGAGGATCTGGCCAACGGTGGGGCGGACCTGCACGGCCGACAAGGTCGGGATGTCGCTATGCAGTTCGTACTCTTGCTGGGCCAACTGCTCGGCCGAGGGACGAACCTGCACGGTGTCCAGGGTGGTCGGGTTGGCGGCTTGGGCACTCATCGAGCCGAACAGCGAACCGGCGGCGAGGGCGATGGCAAAGCTGAGGGTCTTGGTGTTCATGACGGGGCCTGTTGGAGTGTTGTTGAGCGGTGGTGTGGTAGTAAGGTAGTACACCTAATCAGACGGGTCAAGCGGTATTTGGTCGTTCTTGATTCTGTTCAGCGTTGAGTCAGGTTTGCTTCATTTGCTTCCCGCTGCCCTAACTACCGAGCACAACCTGTGCCAACTACATGTCCATGAAAACCCTGGGATTTTTGCGGGGCCGCAGTGTCCGCTGTCCGGACACAGCGAGCCCCCGCCTGCGTTCGGACAGTTCTCAAGGCGTCCGGCGCACCTGGCCACGCGTCGCCTTGCCAAACCGGCGGGGTGCGGCACAATCGCCTGACTCTTATTGATGACCCACTGCCCATGCGCGTTCTGATTGCCGCCAGCCTGATCACCCTTGCCGCCACCGCCTGCACCTGGGTACCGATCGAGGCAGACGGCAAAGCAGTGCGGGTGATCCCGCCAGGCGCTGTGCCAGCAGGCTGCGAGCAGAAGGGCGAGGTGGTGGTCTCGGTCAAGAACAAGGTCGGTTTCTACAACCGCAACCCGCTGCGGGTGCAGGAAGAGCTGGAAACCCTGGCCCGCAACGAGGCCCCCAGCGCGGGTGCCAATGCCGTCCAGGCCGAGGGCCAGCCGGCCGATGGCAGCCAGCGCTTCAACGCTTTCCGCTGCAGCGGCCGCTGAACCGTTTCGCCCGCGGGCGTCGGCGGGCCTTGTAAAGATGCGGTGAAGGCTGGCAGGGGCTAGAATGACGGCCCCTCGCCTGACGCAATGGCGCTACTTCGATGCTCTTCAAGAACGTCTCCATCGCGGGACTGGCGCATGTTGATGCGCCGCACACGCTGACGTCCCAGGAAATCAACTTGCGTCTGCAGCCGACCTACGACCGGCTGGGGATCAAGACCGATGTCCTTGGCGATGTGGCCGGTATCCACGCGCGCCGCCTGTGGGACGCCGACGTCCAGGCTTCGGACGCGGCCACCGCGGCCGCACGCAAGGCGATGGCCGACGCCGGCATCACCGCCGACAAGGTCGGCCTGCTGATCAATACCTCGGTAAGCCGCGACTACCTGGAGCCGTCCACCGCCAGCATCGTCTCGGGCAACCTCGGGGTCAGCGACCACTGCATGACCTTCGACGTCGCCAACGCCTGCCTGGCCTTCATCAACGGCATGGATATCGCTGCGCGCATGCTGGAGCGCGGCGAGATCGACTACGCCCTGGTGGTGGACGGCGAAACCGCCAACCTGGTCTATGAAAAGACCATGGAGCGCATGACCTCGCCGAACGTCACCGAACAGGAGTTCCGTGACGAACTGGCCGCCCTCACGCTCGGTTGTGGCGCCGCGGCGATGGTGATGGCGCGGACCGAACTGGCCCCCGATGCGCCGCGCTACCGCGGCGGCGTGACCCGGTCGGCGACCGAGTGGAACAAGCTGTGCCGGGGCAACCTGGACCGCATGGTCACCGATACCCGGATGCTGCTGATCGAGGGCATCAAGCTGGCGCAGAAGACCTTCATCGCGGCCAAGCAGGCATTGGGCTGGGCGGTGGACGAGCTGGACCAGTTCGTCATCCACCAGGTCAGCCGCCCGCACACGGCCGCCTTCGTGAAGTCCTTCGGCATCGACCCGGCCAAGGTCATGACGATCTTCGGCGAGCACGGCAACATCGGCCCGGCCTCGGTGCCGATCGTGCTGAGCAAGTTGAAGGAACTGGGCCGGCTGAAGAAGGGCGATCGCATTGCCCTGCTCGGTATCGGTTCGGGCCTGAATTGCTCGATGGCCGAAGTCGTCTGGTGATCGGGGTCGAGTGAGCGGCGCAAGCTGCTCTGTACAACGAACGCCCGCGTCGCAAGCCGCGGGCGTTTCAGTATCTGCAAAGGAAGTCCATTGACCGCCCACACGCCCCTGCCCGGTTACCCCGCCCACCCGCACCGCTTCGAGGTCCGCCCCGGGCTGACGATGTCGTATCTGGACGAAGGCCCGCGCGATGGCGAAGTCGTGGTGATGCTGCATGGCAACCCGTCGTGGAGTTACTACTGGCGCAACCTGGTCGCAGGGCTCAGCGCTCCTGCCGCCGGCTCACCGGCTTCCAAGCAATATCGCTGCATCGTCCCGGACCATATCGGCATGGGCCTGTCCGACAAGCCCGACGACAGCCGCTACAACTACACGCTGCAATCGCGCGTGGATGACGTGGCTGCCCTGCTCGACCACCTAGGTATCCGCGGACCGGTCACCCTGGCCGTGCACGACTGGGGCGGCATGATCGGCTTCGGCTGGGCGTTGTCGCACGCCGCCCAGGTCAAGCGCCTGGTCATCACCAATACCGCCGCCTTCCCGATGCCCGCCGCCAAGCGCATGCCGTGGCAGATCGGCCTTGGCCGCGACTGGAAGATCGGTGAATGGTTGGTGCGAGGCTTCAATGCGTTTTCCGCCGGCGCCTCTTGGCTGGGGGTCGAGCGGCGCATGCCGAGCGATGTTCGCCGCGCTTACGTCTCGCCCTATGACAGCTGGGCCAACCGGATCAGCACGATCCGCTTCATGCAGGACATCCCGCTGTCGCCGCGCGACGCCGCCTGGCCGTTGCTCGAAGCCGCCGGCAAGGCGCTACCGGATTTCGCCGACCGCCCGGCCTTCATCGGCTGGGGGCTGCGCGACTTCGTGTTCGACCGGCATTTCCTCGACGCCTTCCGCGCCGCGCTGCCGCAGGCCGAGGTCATGGCCTTCGAAGATGCCGGCCACTACGTGCTGGAAGACAAGGCCGAGGTGCTGGTGCCGGCGATCCGCGACTTCCTCGACCGCCACCCGCTCTAGTTTGCCTCGCTATCCGGCAGCGGATTACGTTCGATATCGCTGACGCCGATCCAGTCGGCCTCCAGCAGCAATGGCAGCCCATGCGCCAACCGCGACTTGTCGCACTGCGCGCTGCGCTGGCCGAACTCCAGCGACGCCGGCACTTGTGCGCATACCGAGGGCCGGCGGTCGTGGATGGTGCAGCGGCTGTAGCGGCCAATGTCCGCGTCCAGCGCGATGCAACGCGGCTGCGATTGCGAGGTGCCGCGCATCACGCGTTCGTGGGTACGCAGCGATTCGGTCAGCTCGATCGGCACCCCACCGCCCAGCGACGGCTCCGCTTCGCTCCAGTGGAAGCTGACCCGGAAATAGGCGCAGCAGGCGCCGCAGGTGAGACAGGGGTGCGCCATGGCGACCGGCTGGGCGGAAGAGGGGAGGCGGCGCATTCTCCGCTAACGTGCGGCGGGCGCAAGTGGCCGGCGTTCAGCGCGGCGCCTCCCGTCGCCAACAGGGACAGGAGCGCGCATGCCCGGCGATAATCGCCGGATGACCCCACCGTGCAATATCGCCGCCACGCTGCCGGAACTGGCGCGCAGCCAGCCGCAGCAGATCGCCATTCGTTGCCCGGGCCGGCGCCGCGCCGGCGGCATGGCGCGCTATGACGTGACCCTGACCTACGCCGAACTGGACCGTCGTAGCGATGCGATCGCCGCCGGCCTGGCCCGGCATGGCATCGGGCGCGGCGCGCGCACGGTGGTGATGGTGCGTCCATCACCAGAGTTCTTCCTGTTGATGTTCGCCTTGTTCAAGGCCGGTGCGGTCCCGGTGCTGGTCGATCCCGGGATCGATCGGCGCGCGCTGAAGCAATGCCTGGACGAAGCGCAGCCGCACGCCTTCATCGGCATCGCGTTGGCGCAACTGGCACGGCGGCTGCTGGGCTGGGCACAGTCGGCCAGCCACGTCGTCACCGTGGGGACGCGCTGGGGCTGGGGTGGAACCACCTTGGCGCGGGTCGAACGCGACGGTGCCGGGGCCGGCAGCCAGCTTGCCGACACTGCGCCGGACGATATGGCGGCGATCCTGTTCACCAGCGGCTCCACCGGCGTGCCCAAGGGCGTGGTCTATCGCCATCGGCATTTCGTCGGGCAGATCGAGCTGCTGCGGTCGGCCTTCGGCATGCAGGCCGGCGGCGTGGACCTGCCGACTTTCCCGCCCTTCGCCTTGTTCGATCCGGCCTTGGGGCTGACGTCGGTCATTCCCGACATGGATCCCACGCGCCCAGCGCAGGCCAATCCCAAGCGCCTGCACGATGCGATCGCGCGTTTTGGCGTGACCCAGCTGTTCGGCTCGCCCGCTTTGATGCGGGTCCTGGCCGACCACGGCCAGCCGCTGCCGAACGTAAAGCGCGTGACCTCGGCCGGCGCGCCGGTGCCGCCAGAGGTGGTAGCGCGCATGCGCAAGCTGCTGCCTGAGGATGCGCAGTTCTGGACGCCCTACGGCGCCACCGAGTGCCTGCCGGTCGCGGTGATCGAAGGCCGCGAGCTGGAGCAGACCCGCGCCGCCACCGAAGCCGGCGCCGGGACCTGCGTAGGTCGCGTCGTGGCGCCCAATGTCGTGCGCATCATCGCCATTGAAGATGCATCCATTGCCGACTGGAGCGACGTACGCGAGTTGCCGGCGGGCGAGGTGGGCGAGATCACCGTGGCCGGGCCCACCGCCACCGACACCTATTACAACCGCGATGCCGCCACCGCCGCGGCGAAGATTCGCGAACCCTTGCCGGAGGGCGGCGAGCGCGTTGTCCATCGCATGGGCGATGTCGGCTATTTCGATGCCGACGGGCGGCTCTGGTTCTGCGGGCGCAAGACCCAGCGCGTGGAGACCGCGGCCGGGCCGATGTACACCGAACAGGTGGAGCCGGTCTTGAATACGGTGCCCGGGGTTCGCCGCACCGCGCTGGTCGGGGTCGGCGAATCGGGTGCGCAACTTCCGGTGCTTTGCTT
>DATLJF010000228.1:0-8256 GCA_035539015.1 Stenotrophomonas sp.
ACGGCACTGCTCAGCGACCCGGTCCCGCTGAAGGCCGCAGCGATGAGCGAGGTGAGCCTGACCGTGTACTTCCCCGAGCCGACCCAGCCGGCGGTGCGCCGCACCCCGGTGCGGATCGCCGCGGGGCGCGTGGCCGCGGTGGCCGATTCGGTCAAAGGCAGCTATCGGCAGAACGTGGTCTCGGCGGTGCTGGCACAGCGCCAGCGCAAGCCGACGGTCATTGTCGCCTTGGGCGATTCCATCACCGAGGGCGCCACCGCCACGCAGGGCAGCCACAACCAATGGCCTGAACGTCTCGGCGCGCGCCTGGAGCAGGCCTGCCCGGGCCAGTTCGTGGTGCTCAACCAGGGCATCAGCGGCAACAAGGTGATGGATCCGGGCCGCAGCCACAGTGCGTTGTCGCGGCTGGATCGCGACGTGATCGCCGTGGGCCGGGCCGACCAGGTGATCCTGTTCGAAGGCATCAACGATATCCGCCACAACGGCGCGCCGGCATTTACCCCGGGGCGCAACGCCGCGGACATGCTGCTGGCGTATCGGCAGATCACGCAGCGGCTGCATGACCAGGGCATCAAGGCGATCGCCGCGACGGTGACGCCATTCGGCGGTTCGGAACGCTATGAACCGGTGTCGGCAGCCACGCGCAATGCGATCAACGCCTGGATGCGCAGTGGCGACAGCAGTTTCGATGCCTTGCTCGACTTCGACCGCATCCTGCGCGATCCGGCCAAGCCCGAAGCGCTGCCCGACCCGATCACCCGCGATCATCTGCATCCCAACGATGAAGGCTATGCGCGGCTGGCCGAAGGCATCGACCTGGCAACGCTTGGCTGCAAGGGCAAGTAAGCGCTCGACCTTCACGCCTTGCGCAAGCCCCGGGCGCATGATGATCCGAGCACGGCCTCCGGCCGTCCAGGTGATCATCCATGCCTCTCTACTGGAGAGCGATTCGTTCCAGTGTCAGGCTGCGGGTACAACGATGGCGTTTGCGGCGGCGGCGGGGAACCGATAAGGCTTCCCTGCCGGCAGACCGCGAACCCTTGCGAGCCGCCCTGTTCAGCGCCGAGCAGATGGCCTTGCACGGGCGCGCGTTGGCAGCGTCGCACCGCATCAGCGCCGGACCTTCGAACGCGCGCCTGCTGCAACAGCTGAAGAAGAACGAGATCGTCCTCGACGCGGCCGCGGTGACGCTGGCGCGCATGGCCCAGGACGAAGTGCGGATCAACCCGGCCGGCGAGTGGTTGCTGGACAACTACTACCTGGTCGAAGAACAGATGCGGATGGCGCGTCGGCATCTGCCCGCCGGCTACAGCCGCGAGTTGCCCAAGCTGGAACGTGGGCCCTCGGCGGGACTGCCGCGGGTGTACGACCTGGCCAGCGAGGCGATCGCCCATAGCGATGGCCGCATCGATGCGGCGGTGCTGAGCCGTTTCATCGCGGCTTACCAGACCATCACCCCGCTCACGCTTGGCGAGTTGTGGGCGATCCCGATCATGTTGCGGCTGGCGCTGATCGACAACCTGCGGCGCATGGCCGCGCAGGTGATCCGCGAAGTCGAGCATCACCGCCGCGCCGGTGCCTGGGTGCGGCGCCTGAAGCACACCGCCGAGGCCAGTCCCAAGGACGTGGTGCTGGTGGTGGCGGACATGGCGCGCTCGGACCCGCCGCTGTCCGGCGCGTTCGTGGCTGAACTCAGCCGTGGCCTGCAAGGGCGCGGCGCGGTGCTGGCGATGCCGGCGGCGTGGATCGAGCAATGGGTGGCCGAGGCCGGCGAGAGCGTGGAGGGGCTGATTCACGCCGAGAGCCAGCGCCAGGCGGCGACACAAGTATCGATCAGCAACAGCATCGGCAGCCTGCGCTTCCTCGACCATATGGACTGGCGCGAGTTCGTCGAGACCATGAGCGTGGTCGAGCGCACCCTGCGGCGGGATCCGGCGGGCGTGTATGCGCGCATGGATTTCGGCACGCGCGACCATTACCGGCACGTGATCGAACGGCTGGCGCGCCGCGGCGGTGTGGGCGAGGTGCGGGTCGCAGCGCTAGTGCTGGGGCTGGCGCAGGAAGCCACCGCACCGGAGGCGGCCAGCCACGTGGGCTATTACCTGGTGGATGATGGCCGCGCGCACGCACAGGCGAGGGTGGATGCGGAAGTGCCGGTCACGCGCCGGCGCCGCATTCGCTTTACGCCGCTGCGCACGCGGCTGTGGCGCTACCTGTTGCCTGCAGCACTGGTGGCGATGGCTTTCAGCTTCGCCCTGTTGTGGCCGCTGTATCGCGCCGGCCAGCCCGGCATGCTGCTTTGGCCATTGGCCGCGCTGGCATTGCTTGCCTTCAGCGAGCTGGGCGTGGCCCTGGTCAACTGGGTCGTGACCGCGCAGGTGCCGCCGCGGGCGCTGCCGCGGATGGATCTCTCCACCGGTATCCCGCCGGATTGCCGCACGCTGGTCGTCATTCCCAGCCTGCTCGGCAGCCCCGCCGATGCCGATGGGCTGGCCGAGGCACTGGAGGTGCGCTTCCTGGCCAACCGCGACGCGCATCTGCATTTCGCCCTGCTCACCGACTTCCTCGACGCGCCGCAAGCGGAGATGCCGGGAGATGCCGCCATCGTGGCGCAGGCGGTACGGCAGATAGAACTGTTGAACCTGCGCTATGCGCCCGAGCACGGCGACCGCTTCTTCCTGCTGCACCGGCCGCGCACCTGGAACGCGGGGGAGCGCTGCTGGATGGGCGCCGAACGCAAGCGCGGCAAGCTGGCGGCGCTGAACCGCCTGCTGCGCAGCGAGCATCCGGGCGCGCCATCGGGCAGCGATTTCGCGCGCATCAGCGGCATGACCGCGGTGCTGGCCAACGTGCGCTATGTGATTACCCTGGACAGCGACACCCAGCTGCCGCGCGATGCAGCGCGCAAGTGCGTGGCCGCTATGGCCCATCCGCTGAACCAGCCGCGCATGGACCTGCAAAAGCGCCGGGTCCAACGTGGCTACGGCATCCTCCAGCCGGGCATGGGCAGCAGCATGAGCGGCGGCGCGGAGTCGCGCTATGCACGGATGTTTGGCAGCGAGCCAGGCATCGATCCGTACAACGGCACGGTCTCGGACGTCTACCAGGACCTGTTTGCCGAAGGGTCCTTCATCGGCAAGGGCATCTACGACGTCGATGCATTCGAGGCGGTGCTGGCCGACCGGTTTCCGGACAACCGCATCCTCAGCCACGACTTGCTGGAAGGGTGCTACGCGCGCGCCGGCTTGATCAGTGACGTGCAACTGTTCGAGAACCATCCGGCGCGCTATCTGGGCGATGCCCGCCGGCGTTCGCGCTGGATTCGGGGCGACTGGCAGCTGTGGCCCTGGCTGCTGCCCTGGGTGCCGTTGGCCGATGGCGGCTACGAACGCAATCCCTTGTCGTGGCTGTCGCGCGGCAAGCTGCTCGACAACCTGCGCCGCAGCCTGGTGCCGCCGGCCATGGTCGTGCTGTTGGTCGCGGGCTGGTGGCTGTCGCCGCAGCCGTTGGCCTGGACGCTGTGGTTATTGGTGTTGTGGCTCGGGCCGGTGTTGTTGCCCGCCCTGCATGCGGCCTTGCACCCGCCGGAAGATTCCACGCTTGACCTGCATCTGCGCCAGGTCGCTGGCAGCACCGGGCGGCAGCTGCAACGCGCGGCGGTCACCGTGGCCTGCCTGCCGTACGAAGCGGCCTTCAGTCTGTCGGCGATCTTGCGCACCTTGTGGCGCACGCTGGTCAGCCGGCGTCACTTGTTGCAATGGAATCCGTCCAGCGAGGTGGATCGCGCGCTGCGCGCCGGCCGCCGCGCCGAGTGGCGGGCCATGGCGATCGCCCCGCTGTTCGCGCTCGGCGTAGCCCTGGCCTTGCTGCGCGTGGCGCCGGCTGCGCTGTGGCCGGCGGTGCCTTTGCTGCTGGGCTGGGCGCTGTCGCCCTGGCTGATGGCCTGGCTCGGCCAGCCGCCGCCGCAACGTGGTGCCGAACTGGTGCCGGCGCAGGTGGTCTTCCTCGGCCGGCTGGCACGGCGGACCTGGGGCTTCTTCGCCAACCACTTCAGCGAAGACGACCATTGGCTGCCGCCGGACAACCTGCAGGAATATCCCGCAACCGTCATCGCCCATCGCACGTCGCCGACCAATATCGGGCTGGCGCTGCTGGCCAACCTGGCCGCCCATGACCTGGGCTACCTGCCGGCTGGCGAGGTGGTGGAGCGCTGCCGCAAGATCCTGGGCACGCTGGAAACGTTGCCGCGCCATCGCGGCCATTTCCTCAACTGGTACGACACCCAGACCCTGCAGCCGCTGCCGCCGCGCTACGTCTCCACGGTGGACAGTGGCAATCTCGCCGGTCACTTGCTGACACTGCGCCAGGGTCTGCTGGGCATGATCGATGCCCCGGTCGTGCCGCCACGCCTGTTCGACGGCCTGGCCGATACGCTCGGGCTGGTGCAGGAAGCTGGCGCCGCGCAGCCCGCGCTAGTGGGCGCCTGCACGAGCTTCAGCGAACGGCTCGGCGCGCTACGGCGGGACAGCCTTGCGCTGGCGGACATCGATCAGGCGCTGTCGGCCCTGTGCAACAGTGCCGAGGCGATGGCGGCGCTCGCGGTGGGCGGCGGCGAGCCACAGCGCTGTGCGCTGGCCCTGCTGCACGACTGCATCGCCGCCCAGGCAGAACTGCAACGGTGGCTGCCGGTGTCGGCGATGCCTGCGGGCGAGGCCATCGCGATCCCGACGCTGCGGCAGCTGCGCCGCCAGGAGGCCGATCTCGCGCTGCAGGCGCGCGCCGGTGAGCGCATACTGCAGATGGAACGGCTGGCGCACCTGGCCGGCCAACTGGCGCAGATGGAATACGACTTCCTCTACGACCGTGCCCGCCATCTGCTGGCAATCGGCTACAACGTCGACGAGCGGCGCCTGGACGCCAGCCAGTACGACCTGCTCGCCTCCGAGGCGCGGTTGTGCAATTTCGTGGCCATTGCCCAGGGCCAGTTGCCGCAGGAGAGCTGGTTCGCGCTGGGCCGGATGATGACCGAGGTCGAGGGCGCTGCGGCCTTGCTGTCGTGGAGCGGCTCGATGTTCGAATACCTGATGCCGCAGCTGGTGATGCCCAGCTATCCCGATACCTTGCTCGACCGCACCGCGCAGCAGGTCGTACGTGCGCAGATCGACTACGGCGCCCGCCGCGGCGTGCCGTGGGGCGTGTCCGAGTCCGGCTACAACGCGGTCGATGCGCGGCTCAACTATCAATACCGCGCGTTCGGCGTGCCGGGGCTCGGCCTCAAGCGCGGCCTGGCCCAGGACCTGGTCATCGCGCCGTATGCCAGCGCGATGGCGTTGATGGTGGCGCCGGTGCCGGCCTGCGAGAACCTGCAACGGCTTTCCGCCCAGGGCTTCGGCGGCCGCTTCGGCCTGTACGAGGCGATCGACTACACCGCAGCGCGCGTGCCGCGTGGGCAGTCGCATGTATTGGTGCGCTCCTACATGTCGCACCACCAGGGCATGGCGCTCTTGGCCATGGACTATTTGCTGTGCGGCCAGCCGATGCAGCAGCGCTTCGTTGCCGATGCGCAGGTGCAAGCGACCTTGTTGCTGCTGCAGGAGCGGGTGCCGCGCACCGGGGTGTTCCATCCGCACCCGGTGGAGAGTGCCGGCAACCGCACTGCTTCAGCCGATGCCGAGACCCCGCTTCGGGTCATCCGCGACCCCGACCGCAGCCGCCTGGGCGTGCAGCTGCTGTCCAACGGCCGTTATCACGGCATGCTCAGCAGCGCCGGCGGCGGCTACAGTCGTCAGCGCGAAATGGCGGTCACGCGCTGGCGCGAGGACAGCACGCGCGACCATTGGGGCACCTTCTGCTACCTGCGCGATGTCGGCAGTGGCAAGGTGTGGTCGGCAACCCACCAGCCGACCTGCGTCGAAGTCGAGGGATACGAGGCGATCTTCTCCGATGCCAAGGCCGAGTTCCGCGGCCGCCACCAAGGCTATGACACCCACCTGGAAATCGCGATCTCGGCCGAGGACGATGTCGAATTGCGGCGCCTGCGCATCACCAACCGCTCGCGCCAGCGCCGGGTGATCGAGATCACCACCTACGCCGAAGTGGTGCTGGCGCCGGCCCTGGCGGACGAGATGCACCCGGCCTTCGGCAACCTGTTCGTGCAGAGCGAGATCCTGGCCGACAAGCAGGCCCTGCTGTGCACGCGGCGCGCGCGCTCGCATGAAGAAGTCGCACCGTGGATGCTGCATCTGGTGGCGGTGCACGACGCCGACATCAGCGCGATCTCCTACGAGACCGACCGTGCGCGCTTCCTTGGCCGTGGCCGCAGCACGCGGCGACCGCTGGCGTTGAGCGAAGGCAAAGCCTTGTCGGGCACCGCGGGGTCGGTGCTCGACCCGATCGTGGCGATCCGCTGCCGGATCGAGCTGGCACCGGAACAGCGTGCGCAGATCGACATGGTCTATGGCGTTGGCGCACAGCGTGAAGCCTGCACTGCGCTGGTGGACAAATACCGGGACCGGCGCCTGGCCGACCGCGTGTTCGATCTTGCCCTGACCCATAGCCAGGTCGTACGGCGGCAGATCGATGCCTCGCAGTCCGATGCGCTGCTGTACGAGCGCCTGGCCGGCCTGGTGCTGTACACCCATCCCTTGCTGCGCGCCGAGCCGGAGCTGCTGGCGCGCAATCGTCGTGGCCAGCCAGGCTTGTGGGGCCACGCGATCTCCGGCGACTTGCCGATCGTGCTGCTGCGCGTCTCCGACAGCGACAACATCGAGCTGGTGCGGCAGATGGTGCAGGCGCATGCCTATTGGCGCCTGAAGGGCCTGCGCGTAGACCTGGTGATCTGGAACGAGAGCCAGGCCGGGTACCGGCAACAGTTGCAGGACCAGATCGTGGGCATGGTGGCTGCGGACCCGGAATCGAACGTACTCGATCGCCCTGGCGGCATCTTCGTGCGCCCGGCCGAACATATGTCCGACGAGGACCGCGTGCTGTTGCAGTCGGTGGCACGAGCGATCATCAGCGACCAGCACGGCAGCCTGGCCGCGCAACTGGAGCGCTACCCGGCGCTGGAGCGTGCGTTGCCGCCGCCGTTGTCCGCCGCCATGGCGGATGCCCCTGCGCAGCCGCAGCTGCCCACTATCGCCACTGCACAAGAAATAGCCGGTGCCGCGCTGGACCCTGGCGTGCGGCTGTTCGACAACGGCATCGGCGCCTTTGCCGCGGACGGGCGCGAGTATGTGATCGAGCAGGACGGCGACCAGCGCACACCGGCGCCGTGGTCCAACGTCATCGCCAATGCCCAGTTCGGCAGCGTGCTTAGCGAGAGCGCCTGTGGCTACACCTGGCTGGAGAATGCGCATGAGTTCCGGCTGACGCCCTGGCACAACGACCCGGTCACCGACAGTGCCGGCGAGGCCTTCTACCTGCGCGACGAGGACAGCGGCGCGGTGTGGTCGCCCAGCGCGTTGCCGTGCCGCGGCACCGGCGTGTATCGCACCCGCCATGGCTTTGGCTACAGCGTTTACGAACATGTCGAGGACGGCATCGCCAGCGAGCTCTGGGTCTTCGTCGACCTGGAGCACGCAGTGAAGTACTCGCTGCTGCGCCTGCGCAATCTCTCCGGGCGTTCGCGACGGCTCAGCGCGACTGGCTATGTCGAATGGATATTGGGCGACATCCGCGCGCGTTCGCGCATGCACGTGGTCAGCGATGTGGACGCCAGCGGCGTGTTGATCGCGCGTAACCCCTACAACAGCGAGTTCGAAGGCCGCGTGGCGTTCTTCGACGTCGATGCGCCCACCCGCAGCCATACCGCCGACCGCGGCGAGTTCCTCGGTCGCAACGGACACCCGGAGGCACCGGCGGCACTGCGGCGCGAGCGCCTGTCCGGCCGTTGTGGGGCAGGCCTGGATCCCTGCGCCGCGCTCCAGGTGCCGATCACGCTGGCGGCGGGCGGCGCCTTCGAAACCGTATTCCGCCTCGGTGCCGCCGGTAGCGGTGAACAGGCCGCGCAACTGGCGGCCGCCACCCGCGGCAGCGAGCACGCGCAGCGGGCGCTGGCGGCGGTGCGTGACCACTGGCAAGCGACCCTGGGCCACGTGCAGGTCCAGACCCCGGATCCGGCGGTAGACCTGCTCGCCAATGGCTGGCTGCTGTACCAGACCCTGGCCAGCCGCTATCTCGGGCGCAGTGGCTATTACCAGTCCGGCGGCGCCTTCGGCTTCCGTGATCAGTTGCAGGATGCAATGGCCCTGGTGC
>DATLJF010000229.1:0-8391 GCA_035539015.1 Stenotrophomonas sp.
GCGTCACGGCATGTCTCCTGCTTCAGGGGCAGCGCGGGTCGGCATATCGTTGCCGCCCCCCAGTGCGGTGTAGAGATTCACCCGGTCCTGCAGCGCGCCGGCGCGCAGTTGCAACAAGGTCTGTTCGGCGGCGAAGCGGCCGCGCTCGGCGTCGAGCACTTCCAGGTAGGGCGTCAGGCCGACTTCGTAGCGGTCCTGCGCGGTCACCACCAAGGCGCCCTGAACCGCCACCGCCTGCGCCTGCGCCTGGATCTGCTCGGCATTGCGCTGGCCGGCGCTGAGGCCGTCGGCTACTTCGCGGAAGGCGTTCTGCACGGTCGACTGGTAGGCCATTTCGCGCTCGTCGCGCTCGCCGTGGGCGGCGTCCACCACTGCACGGCGGCGCCCCCAGTCCAGCAGGGGCAGCACCGCGCCCAGGCCGAAAGACCAGACATTGTTCGCACTGGATACCAGGCCGGACAGTTCGTTGGAGGCGTAGCCGGCGTTGCCGGTCAGTGCGATGGTCGGGAAATACAGCGCCCGCGCCGCGCCGATATTGGCGTTGGCCGCCAACAGGCGTTGCTCGGCCACGCGGATATCGGGGCGGTGTTCCAGCAACTCCGAAGGCAACCCCGGCGCCAGCGTCGCCAGTTGTTGTTCGTCTGCGAGTGGCAGGCCCGGCGGCAGCGGATCGGGCAGCGCCACGCCGGCCAGCCACTGCAACAAATGCATCGCCTGCTCGCGGTTGCGCTGCAACTGCGCCAGCTGGGTCTGTGCCTGCGTCACCAACACCTGCGACTGGTGGTAGTCCACCGACGAGGTCAGCCCGACTTCCATGCGCAGTTGCGCCAGCTCGGCCGTCTGCAGGCGGCTATCGAGCGAGCGTTGCGCCAGCGCAATGCCCTCCTCGCTGGCACGCACCGCGTAATAGCTGGCGGCCACGTTGGCGACCAGGGACACGGCGAACGCCTGCTGCGCCTCCACCGTGGCCAGGTATTGCCGGCGCGCCGATTCGGACAGGTTGGCCACCCTTCCCCAGAAGTCCAGCTCGAATACCGGCATCGCAACCTGCACGGCGTAGCTGTCCACCGTCACCCGTGCTGCGCCGTCGGCGGCACTGACCGGCGTGCGCAGGCGTTGCCCCGAGCCGCCCGCCTCCAGGCCGGGCAAGCGCTGGCTTTGCTGGATGCGAAACTGCGCGCGTGCCTGTTCGATCCGCGCGGTCGCCGCGCCGAGATCGCGATTGTTGGCTAGCGCCTGCTGGATCAGGTCGCGCAGTACCGGGTCGTGGAAGAACGCCGGCCACGCCAGTTCCGGCGCACGTGCCGCGGTTGCCGCAGAGCGCGCATCGGTGTGCGGAAACTGAGCAGGCACGCTCGGCGGCGGCCGCGTATAGGTCGGCGCCAGGTTGCAGCCGGCCAGCAGCGCCAGCGCAGCGCAGGTGGCTGGCGCCCTCATGGCTGCGCCTCGTGCGCAGGTGCCAGGGCGCGCCGTGCCGCGGCGCGCCGGCGCAACAACAAGTAGAACAACGGCGTGTAGAAAATGCCGAAGGCGGTGGCGGTGAACATGCTCCCCAGCACGCCAGTGCCGACCGCCTGCCGGCTGGCCGCGCCGGCGCCGGCGGCGAACACCAGCGGCAGCATGCCGACGATGAAGGTCAGGCTGGTCATCAGGATCGGCCGCAGCCGCTGGTGCGCCGCACGCTGGATGGCTTCGGCCGTCGGCACGCCGCGCGCCTCCTCCTCCAGCCCGAACTGGACGATGAGGATGGCGTTTTTCGCGGCCAGGCCGATGATCGTCACCAGGCCAACGTTGAAGTAAACATCGGCCGACATGCCGCGCGCGCCGGTGAACAGCACCGCGCCGAGCACGCCGAACGGTACCGCCAGCAGCACCGCCACCGGCGTGCTCCAGCTCTCGTACAAGGCCGCCAGCAACAGGAACGCCACCAGCAGCGCCAGCCCGAGCAGCAGGCCGACCTGGCCGGCGGCTTCCTGTTCTTCGCGCGCGGTGCCGGTCCATTCGAAGCGCATGCCCGGCGGCAAGACTTCGGCGGCGATGCGCTCCATCTCGGCGATTGCCGCGCCGCTGGAAACCCCCGGCGCGGCCTGCCCGGAAAGGGTGGCCGAGAGAAACCCGTTATAGCGCTCGACCTGCTGCTCGCCCACCGTCCAGCGCGCCCGCGCAAAGGCCGAGAACGGCACCGACTGGCCGGCATCGCCGAGTACCCGCAGGTCGGCGACGTCCTCGGCGCGCATGCGCTGGGCCGCCTCGCCCTGCACGAACACCCGCAGCACGTTGCCCTGGTGGACGAAATCGTTGACATAGGCCGAACCGAACATCACCCCGAGTGCCTGGTTCACCTGCGCCAGCTGCACGCCAAGCGCACGTGCCTGGGGGCGGTCGATGTCGACGAACAACTGCGGCGCCATCGGCATGCCTTCCGGCCGCACGCCCGTCACCCGCTCACTGGCGGCAGCGCGTCGCGCCAGCGCGATGGCGGCGGCCTGCAGGGCACGGTTGCCGGCGCCGCCGCGGTCTTCGACCTTCATGGTGAAACCCGAGGCATTGCCTAGCGACTGGATTGCCGGCGGGTTGAGCACGAACACCTGCGCCTGCGGGATGCCCAGCATCGCCACGTTCATGCGTTGCGCCAGCGCCTGCGAGCCTTCGCCGCGGCCGCGGCGTTCGGCCCACGGCTTGAGGTCGACGAACGACATGCCCACGCTCTGGCCCTGGCCGAAGAAGCTGAAGCCGATGACGGTGGCGACGTTGCGCACTTCGGGCTGGCGCCTGAGGATCGCCTCGGCCTGCTGCACCGCCTGTTGCGTGCGTGCCACGGTCGAGCCCGGTGCGGCGTTGTAGGCGACGAACAGATAGCCCTGGTCTTCTTCCGGCAGGAAGCCGCCGGGCAGGCGCGCATACAACAGGGCCGTGGCCAGCACGGCGATCAGGAACACGCCCAGCCACAACCAGGGCCGCCCGAGCATCCGTCCGACCGCCCCGCCGTAGCCGTCGCTGACGCGTTCCAGGCCGCGATTGATGGCGCTGAAGAAGCGTGCGCCACGACCCGGTTTCTCACCTTCGGCCTGCCCCTTGGCCGGGCGCAGCATCGCGCCGCAGATCGCCGGCGCCAGGGTCAGCGAGAGGATGGTCGAGACCACCAGCGACACGCTCAGGGTCACCGCGAACTGGCGGTAGATACCGCCGGCCGACCCAGGGAAGAAGCCCATCGGGATGAACACCGCCAGCAGCACCAGGGTGGTGGCGATGATGGCGCCGGTCAGCTGGCCCATCGCCTTGGCCGTGGCCTCGCGCGGCGGCAGCTTGTCCTCGCGCATGATGCGCTCGACGCTTTCGACGATGACGATGGCATCGTCGTTGAGGATGCCGATCGCCACCACCATCGCGAACAGCGACAGCAGGTTGATCGACACGCCGAAGGCGAGCAGGCCCAGGCAGGTACCGATCAGCGAGATCGGCACCACCAGCGTCGGCAGGAACAGTGCCCGCCAACTCTGCAGGAACAGCAACACCACGATCGACACCAGGATGATGGATTCGATCATCGTGCGGACGACGCCGTTGACCGATTCGGTAATGAACGGGGTGGTGTCGAACGGGGTGCTCCAGCGCACATCCGCCGGGAAGGTGTCCTGCAGCGCGTGCATGCGCTCGCGCACCGCGGTCGCGGTGGCCAATGCGTTGGCCCCGGTGGTCAGCGACACCGCCAGACCCGCACTCTCTTCGCCATTGAGGGTGAGGTTGAAGGCGTAGTTGTCATTGCCCAGTTCAACCCGGGCGACATCGCCCAGGCGCACGGTGGCACCGCCGGGGTTCGCGCGCACGATGATCTGGCGGAACTGTTCGGGGCTGCTGAAGCGGCCGCGCATGACGATCTGCGCGGTAGTCTCGGTGCCGGGTGCCACCGGCTGCAGGCCGAGGCCGCCACCAGCGGTCTGTGCATTCTGTTCGCGGATGGCGGCCATGACCTCGGCCGGCGAAATACCGAAGCTGACCAGCTTTTCGCGGTCGAGCCAGATCCGCATCGCGTAGCTCGAGCCGAACAGCGACACATCGCCCACGCCAGGCAGGCGCCGCAGTTCGTCGGCGATGTTGCGCGAGGCGAAGTCACCCAGTTCCAGGGCATTGCGGCGGCTGCCTTGCGAGCGCAACGCGATCAGCATCAGGAAGCCGGTGCTGGACTGGGTCACGCGCACGCCCATCTGCCGCACCTGCTCGGGCAGCCGTGGCTCGACCCGCGCCAGCCGGTCCTGCACCTGCGAGCGCGCCAGGTCCAGGTCGGTGCCGCTGCGGAAGGTGACGCGAATCTGCGCGGTGCCATTGGCGCGGCTGGTGGAGGTCATGAACAGGAAATCGTCGACGCTGTTGAGCTCGCTTTCGATCACCGAGGTCACGGTGCGGTCCAGGGTCAACGCGTCGGCGCCAACGAAAGTCGCCGAGATGCTCAACGAGGGCGGCGCTACGTCCGGGTATTGCTCCACCGGCAGGGCCAGCAGCGCGATGCCGCCGAACAGGATGGCGAACAGGGCCACCACCCAGGCCAGGACCGGCCGATAGACGAAGTAGCCGCTCATGACCCCGGCTTGGCCGCCTTGGCCGGCTGCACCTGCACGTGCTGGCCGGGCTGGATCTTGTGCCAGCCGTCCACGATGACGCGCTCGCCCGGCTCCAGGCCCGACTGCACCACCCAGCGGCCCTCGGCCTGCCCGGCCAGCGTTACCGGCTGCCGCACCGCGATGCCCTCGGTGTTGACGGTCATCACGCTGGCTTCGTCTTCGCCGATGGCGATGGCTCGTTCGGGCAGGCTGACGCCGTCGCGCACCACGCCCACTGCCAGCACGCCGCGTACGAACTGACCGGGCAGCAGGCGCCGCTGCGGATTGTCGAAGCGCGCGCGCAGGGTACGGCTGCCGGTGGCCGGGTCCACGGCCTTCTCGGTGAAGTCGACGACGCCGGTGACCGGATGCTGCGCGCCCTCGTCCAGCAGCAAGGTGACGCGCACGTGCTTGCCATCGCCCAAGGCAATGCGGCCGTCGGCCATGCCTTGCTCCAGCGCGCCGAACGAGGCGTTGGAAGGCTGGAAGGTGACGTAGACCGGGTCGAGCTGGTCGACCTGGGTCATCAAGGTCGCCGCCGCCGCGCTGACCAGCGCGCCCTCGCTGACCAGGGCCCGGCCGACGCGGCCGGCGATCGGCGCGCGCACGGTGGCGAAATCCAGTTGCAGCTGGGCGCGATCGACCGCCGCCTGCGCTTCCATCAGGGCCGCATCGGCCTGCTGGAACGAGGCCTGCGCCGATTCGTACTCCTGCACGCTGACCGCCTTGCGCTGCACCAGGGTCGACAGCCGTGCGCGCAGGCCGGCGGTCTGGCCGCGCGCGGCGCGTGCCGAGGCCAGCGCGGCGCGGGCCTGTTGCAGCCGTGCCTGCAGGTCACGCCGGTCGATCTGGAACAGCGGCGCGCCGGCGGCCACGTCGGTGCCCTCGACATAGAGCTGTTGCTCGACGATGCCGTCGCTGCGCGCGCGCACCTGCGCCGAGCGCACGGCCTCGACCCGCCCCGGCAACTCGACCAGGTTGGGCACTGCGCTGGCGCGTACTTCTTCCACGCTGACCACCGTCGCCGGCATGCCCGCCGGCCCGTCGCCGGCGCCGCCACAGCCGCCCAGCACCAGCGCCGCCAGGCATCCGCACAGCCTTCCCGCCCCGCCCGTGGTCGACATCCGTTTGCCTCCGGCTACCCCATCACGCCGCATCCGGCTTCGGCGTGCTCGGCGGGCCTTATCGGGCCCGCGCCTGGATCAGAGCGCCATCAGAAATCGATGGCGTCACGCACCAACGGACAGGTCATGCAATGCCCGCCACCACGGCCGCGCCCGAGTTCGGCGCCGACAATGGTGATGACCTCGACGCCTTCCTTGCGCAGCGCGGTATTGGTGGAGGTATTGCGGTCGTAGGCCACCACCACCCCGGGCGACAGCGCCACCAGGTTGTTGCCGCTGTTCCATTGCGAGCGCTCGGCGCCGTAGTACTCGTCCGACTCCACCAGGCGCAGCTTCTTCAAGCCCAGGGACTCGGCCACTACGTCGGTGAAGTGCTTGTCCTCGAACACCAGCTCAAATCCCGGCGCCTTGTCGCTGGGGTATAGCGAGATCGGCTTGATCTGGTCGACGATGCCGCTGTAGATCGTGGCCACGTCGCGATCGGCAAAGGTAAACACCGTGTCCAGGTGCATGGCTGCGCGCAGCTTCGGCATCGAGGCGGCGATGATCCGCTTGGCGCCGCCCTGCTTGAAGATCGACTGTGCCAACTGGGTGATCGCGGTGCGCGAGGTGCGCTCGCTCATGCCGATCAGCACCACGCCATTGCCGATCGGCATGACGTCGCCGCCCTCCAGGGTGGCGTTTCCATGGTCCTGGGTCGGGTCGCCGTACCAGATGGGGAAATCGGCCCTGGCGAAATCCGGATGGAACTTGTAGATGCAGGTGGTGAGGATGGTCTCTTCGTGGCGCGCCGGCCAGTACAGCGGGTTGAGCGTCACCCCCTGGTAGATCCAGCAGGTGGTGTCGCGCGTGTACAAGGTGTTGGGCAGCGGCGGCAGCAGGTAACCGACCATCTCCGGGTGCTCGCGCGCGGCGTTCAAGGTCGGGCTGGAGAAGTCCGCCGGCAGCTCGCGCGCGCTCAGGCCGCCGATCAGGGTTTCCGCCAGATCGCGCGGCGCCAGGCTTTCCAGGTAGGCGCGCACTTCGGCCATGAACTCCAGGCCCACCTCGTTGGCGTTGACCTGGTGGTCGAGCACCCACTTGCGCGCTTCTGGCACCGCCAGGGTTTCGGCGAGGAGGTTGTGCATTTCCAGCACTTCCACGCCGCGATCGCGCATCTTGGCCATGAAGTCGAAGTGGTCGCGCTTGGCGTTGTCCACCCACATGATGTCGTCGAACAGCAACTCGTCCTTGTTGCGCGGGGTCAGGCGCGTGTGCGCCAGGCCCGGTGCGCAGACCATCACCTTGCGCAACGTGCCGACCTCGGAATGGACGCCATACGTGACTGGGCTGGACATGGTGCGACTCTCCTTGGGAAGGAAGTGCGTGGCGCATGTCGCGGCGTCGATGCGTGCTTAGGCCAGCGGCGGCGTGCGCGGTTCTGGACTGCGGAGAACGTGTAGCAAAGATGCTTCGCCAGTGAATCGACCGAGGCTTCTGGCGGCTTGTGAGCCGTGCGTCGAAACCATGTGTAGGGGATGCGAAAGCAATGAACCCGAAGTAAATCCCCGCGGTTGTGGTGAAGCTGTGAAGGATTGTTGACGCATCCAACATCGAGCCGGGGCCCACGGTGGCGCCCGAACCTATTCACGCGGGCTTGACGATGAAAGGCGTTAGTGCGTCGTGCGGGTGGTCGCGCCTGGGGAGCGCCGATCGGCCTGGGGTCCGAAGGTCCATAACCTTGGCGAAGGGAGAATCTGATGGGTACCAAAACTCTTGCAGGCGCGAGCGTTTTGCTCGTGGCGGCGGTGGCCCTGGGCGGTTGCGCCACCCATACCACGCCCAATACGTTCAACCGCTCGGAAGTCGGCCGCGCACAAAGCGTGGAACGCGGCGTGGTCGAAAACGTACGTGCGGTCACGATCCAGAATGATTCACGCGGCGTGGCCACGGCCACCGGCGCGGTGCTCGGCGGCATTGCCGGCAGCACCATCGGCGGCAGCAGCCGGGCCAATGCGGCCGGCGCGGTGGCCGGCGCAGTCGGCGGCGGCGCGGCAGGCAATGCGCTGTCGCGCTCGGCGAGGGCAGGCCTGGAGGTAACGGTGCGGCTGGAATCAGGGCGCACGATCGCAGTGATCCAGGACGGGCAACCCAATGACTTCCGCGTTGGCGACCGGGTGCAGGTCGCCAGCGATGGCGTTACCACGCGGGTGAGCCGCTGACGCAGGGTGAAAACGCGGCCGCGGCGGCGTACTTGCCGCCGCGGCCGCGACAACGAAGTACAACCGCAGACGGAGAGCGAAGATGCGTTCGACCTTTTGCCTGGCCGCTGGCTTTGCCGCCGCCGTGTTGCTTGCCGGCTGCGCCAGTACCGCAACGATGACCACCCCCGAGCGCCTGGCGCTGTACCAGCGTCACGCCGGAGCGCCGATCCCCTCCTTCCAACTCAACCGCGTGGTGCGCCGGACCGACTGGACCCCACTGGGAGATCAGGCGCTGGCGGTATGGACCAGCCCCAGCCGCGGCCATTTGCTGGAATTCCGCAACCGCTGCAGTGGGCTGGGTACGGCGCAGTCGATCACGATCACCAACTCCTTCAACACGGTGAACGCGCGCTTCGACAGCGTCATCGTGCGTAGCCCGGCCATGTCCTCGGTGGCGCCGGGTTGCCGCATCAGCCGCATCCGCCC
>DATLJF010000230.1:0-4984 GCA_035539015.1 Stenotrophomonas sp.
CTTCTTCGACGTCTACACCGAGTACGAAGTGCCGGCCGACCAGCTCAAGGCTTTCCAGAGCACCCGCACCGGCGCTGCCGTGGGCGAGGCGCTGGCGAAGAAGTTCGGCTGGAAAGTGGGCGACACGATCCCGTTGCAGGCCACGATCTTCCCGCGCGGCGGCAGCAACGATTGGCCGCTGGAGCTGAAGCTGATCTTCCGCGCCAAGGACCGCGCCAACGTGCAGGCCGAGAACCAGTTGATGATGAACTGGAAGTACTTCGATGAGTCCAACGACTACATCAAGAGCCAGGTCAGCTGGTACACGGTGAAACTGGCCAACGCCGACCAGGCTTCGCGCGTGGCCCAGGCCATCGATGCGCTGTCGGCCAACTCCGACCACGAGACCAAGACCCAGACCGAGTCGGCGTTCCAGCAGGCTTTCATCAAGCAGTTCGCCGATATCGGCCTGATCGTCACCTCGATCATGGGCGCGGTGTTCTTCACCCTGCTGCTGCTCACCGGCAACACCATGGCGCAAGCCGTGCGCGAGCGTATTCCGGAACTGGCCACGCTCAAGACCCTGGGCTTCCAGGACCGCACCGTGCTGACCCTGGTGATGATCGAGTCGGTGCTGCTGGTAGTGCTGGGCGGGCTGATCGGCATGGCGGCGGCATCGGCGGCGATTCCGGTGCTGGCCAAGGCCAGCGGCGGCGCCCTGCCGGTGCACGTGGTGCCGGTGCAGACCTGGATCGTCGGACTGGTATTGATGATCGGCATTGGCATCGTGGTGGGACTGCTGCCGGCCTTGCGCGCGCAGCGGCTGAAGATCGTCGACGCACTGGCCGGCCGCTGAGAGGACACGCACATGAAGAATCAATGGTTGTGGAACTTGCTGTCGATCTTGTTGCTGGCCGTGGCGCTGGTGGTGTGGATCGTGCTGCCCTGGTATGCGGTGCTTGCGGTGGTGGCGGCGGTAGCGCTATGGCTGCTGCTCACCCGCAGTGGCCGCTTGTCGCTGGCGGCGGCACGCATCGGCATCGCCAGCCTGCCGCAACGCTGGGGCGCGACCTCGGTGATCGTGGTCGGCATCGCCGGCGTGGTCGGCGTGCTGGTGGCGATGCTGGCCATGGGCCAGGGCTTCCAGGCCACGCTGGACAGCACCGGTGACGATGCCACCGCGATTGTCTTGCGCGGTGGTTCTCAGGCCGAGACCAACTCGGTGATCATGCGCGACCAGTCGCCGTTGATCGCCAGCCTGCCGGGCGTGGCGCGCGACGCCAACAACCGCCCGCTGGTGTCGCCGGAACTGTCGCAGGTGGTGAACCTGCAATCCAAGGCCGACGGCACCGACGTCAACGCGCAGTTCCGCGGGGTCGGCGAGCAGGCGTGGACGGTGCATGAGAAGGTCAAGGTGATCGAGGGCCGCAAGTTCAAGCCGGGCCTGCGCGAGATCGTGGTCGGCAAGGGCGCGCAGGGGCAGTTCCGTGGCCTGGAAGCCGGCAAGACCATCAACCTGGGCAACCAGGCCTGGACCATCGTCGGCGTGTTCTCCAGTGGCGACGCCCACGATTCGGAGATGTGGACCGACACCGAAACGCTGGCCAGTACCTATAACCGCCGCGCCTACCAGTCGATCAGCGTGCGTACCGAGGGCAAGGACGGCTACAGCAACTTCAAGAACGCCATGGCCGCCGATCCACGCCTGAAGCTCGACGTGTTCACCACGCGCGAGTACTACAGCAAGCAGGGCGGCAACCTGAGCAAGATCCTGGAGATCCTCGGCAAGTTCATCGGTACGATCATGGCGTTCGGCGCGGTCTTCGGCGCGCTCAATACCATGTATGCCGCGGTGGCCACGCGTGCACGCGAGATCGCGACCATGCGCGCGATCGGTTTCCGCGGGCTGCCGGTGGTGGTGGCGATCATGCTGGAGACGATGCTGCTGGCCCTGCTCGGTGGCGTGCTCGGTGGCTTGATCGCCTGGGCGATCTTCAACGGCTACAGCGTCTCGACCCTGGGCAACAACTTCAGCCAGGTGGTGTTCCAGTTCCGGGTCTCGCCGGAGCTGCTGTGGACCGGACTGAAGTGGGCGTTGGGCATCGGCCTGGTCGGCGGGCTGTTCCCGGCCCTGCGCGCGGCCCGGCTGCCGATCACCGTCGCCCTGCGCGAGGTCTGACCTCGCCGGCCCCCCTCCCGCCCAGCGGGAGAGGGGCCGGCGGCAGAACCCCGCACAACGGTCACACCCTTGTCATACGGCAAGGGTAGAAGCGCCGCCCGACCAGCGCTACGCTGCGGCCTTCGATTCCCCCTTGGGTAGTGCCACCATGCCGCGCCGGTTATTCGCGGCCGGCCTGCTGGCGTTGTTTTGCGCCTGGCTCGCCGGTAGCGGTTGTTCTTCCACCTCCCTCAGCTCGCGCCTGGTCGCCCCGGGCGGCGCTTCGCCGCTGCTGGGCATGGTCGATACCCAGACCCTGCTAAAACATTTGCCCGACCACAGCGGCACCCTGCCCGGCCGCGACCAGGTACCGATATTCTGGCGCGCGTTCGAGCCGGGCGATTACGGCTTCAACTACCACTTCAGCCGCAGCCACAAGACCGGCGGCGGCCTGCAGAATGCGTTCAAGTTCGACTTCAAGGTGCCGGTCACCGTGCAATCGCGCGGCACCCCGCGCGGTACCGTGATCCTGCTGCACGGCTGGATGATGGATGGCAATTCACTGCTGCCGTGGTCGCTGACCCTGGCCCAGGCCGGCTATCGCACCATCGCGCTGGACCTGCGCAACCATGGCCGCTCCGGTGCCGGTTTGTCCGGCTATGGCACGCGCGAATCCGACGACGTGGTGCAGGTGATAGGCGAGCTGCGCCAGCGCGGCGAGATCGTCGGCCCGCTCTACCTGTTCGGCGTGTCGTACGGCGCGGCCACGGCCTTGTTCAGTGCCGACAAGCTCGGCGACCAGGTCGCCGGCGTTGTCGCGCTGGAATCGTTCGCCAACGCCGGCCGCGGCATTCGCGACATGGTGCCGCACATGCTCGCCGAGAGCCCGCGCGGTTGGCAGGGACGTGCCGTGTCCGAGTACATGCGCTGGCGCTACGGCAGCCAGGACCTGGACCAGGTCATCGCCGCCGCCGACCAGCAGCTCGGCCTGGACCTCGACCGCCTTGATGTGGCCCCCGCGGTCAGCGACAGCCGCGCCTGCGTGCTACTGCTGCACGGCGACGCCGACCGGCATATCCCGGTCGCGCATGGGCGCCTGCTGGCGGCCTCGGCGCCACGCGCGCGCTACCTGGAGCTGCACGAGGAAGACCACCTCAGCCTGCCGATGCGCATCGACCTGCTCGCGCCGATGGTCGAGCAATGGTTCGCGGCCAACCCGGCGCCGCAGGCGCACTGCCCGGCACCGCTGCAATTACCGGCCGGCAACGAGATCCGCGCGTCGCTCAATCCGGACCATCCGGCGAGTCCAGCCAGCCAAGGCTGATCGCGGCGGCGACATCGGCGGGGGTATCGAGGTCCAGCGCCAGCTCGGGCGCCGTGACGTGCGCGCTGTCCTGCAGCGGCCCTTCGCGGGCGGCCGCGCGCAGGCCCTGGTCGCCACCGAAGCGCGCCTGCGACCAGCTCGCCCAGGCAATGACGGCGGGCAGGCCGCGCACACCGGCATAGGCGCTGAAGGCGCTGCCGCCATCGCGTGCCGCGTCGAGCAACTGTTGCAGGTGGGCGCTGGCCAGCGCCGGCTGATCGCAGCCCAGGACCAGGACGTGGCGATGCTGCGCCTGGCCCAGTGCCGACTGCACCCGCGCCAGGCTGGCACCGAGTCCTTGCTGCCACTCCGGCACCTCGATCACGTCCACCGCCAGGCCCTGCAATTGCGGCCGCAGTTGCGTGGCCTGCGCGCCCAGGGCGACCAGCACCCGGCCGGCGCCGCTATTGCCGGCCAAGCGCGCGGCCCGTCGCAACAAGGTCTCGCCGTTGCGCCGCAGCAGCTGTTTCGAATATCCCAGCCGTTGGCTGCCGCCGGCGGCCAGGACCACGGCGACCACGTCATCGCTCACGCGCCTTCATCCTCCTCGTCGCGCCAGCGCTGCAACTGCGCGGCAATGCTCAACGCAATGGCCTGCGGACCGTCGCCGCCCAGGTGCAATCCCACCGGAGAGCGCAGGCGCGGGGTCAGCACTTCGCGCTGGGCGGCCGTCATCAACTGGAACAAGTCTTGTTGCCGGCGCCTTGGCCCAAGCAGGCCGATGAAGGGCAAGGGATGCGCGGCGAGCGCGTCCAGGGTTTCGCGGTCCAGCTCAAAATGGTGGTGCATCACCAGCGCTGCATCGCCATCCAGACCGGCAGCGAGTGCCTGTGTCGGCGTGGCTTCGATGTGGCGATCGGCCAGTACGCCTTGACCGAGCCAGCGTGGTCGCTTCTCGACCAGCGTGGTCATCCAGCCCAGCTCACGCAACCAAGGCAGCAGGGTTTCGCTTTCCGGCCCGGCGCCGAACAACATCACGGCCGGCGGTGGCGCGATGCGCGCATGCATCGGCGCGGTGCTCGTGCTCGAACCTTCCGCCACCGGCAGCCGCCATTCGCGGGCCTGCGCGCCGAGGCTGGCGCTGCAGCGGCCGTGAGCATCGACCTGCAGCCGCAGGGTACCGCCGCGTGCCAGCCATGCCTGCGCGATCGCTTCCCAGCCTGCCAGCGCCGACAGCGGCAGCAGCGCCAGGTACAGGCGGCCACGGCAGCCGACCGCCGATCCCGACAGCAGGTCTTCATCGCTGCGGGTGTCGATCTCCATCAACGCCATCGCCCCCGTACGCAATGCGGCTTCGGCGCGCAGCGCGATATCGGCTTCCAGGCAACCGCCGCTCAACCAACCCACGCGTGCGCCATCGAGACCGAACAGTGCCATGGCACCGGGTTTGACGTAGGTCGAGCCTTCGCTGGCCATGACCACCGCCAGGCTCATGGCGCGCCCTTCGCGGGCGGCCGAAAGGCTGGCCTGGATGGCGTGTCGTG
>DATLJF010000231.1:0-13757 GCA_035539015.1 Stenotrophomonas sp.
CGCCGTGCATCTTCGAGTACGTCTACTTCGCGCGCCCCGATTCGATGATCGACAACGTCTCGGTGCACAAGGCGCGCATGCGCATGGGCCAGAAGCTGGGCGAGAAGATCCTGCGCCTGCGCCCGGACCATGACATCGACACCATCATCCCGATCCCGGACACTTCGCGCGACGCCGCGCTGGAAATGTCCAACGTGCTCGGCGTGAAGTACCGCGAAGGCTTCGTCAAGAATCGCTACGTCGGTCGTACCTTCATCATGCCGGGGCAGGGTGAGCGGGTGAAATCGGTACGCCGCAAGCTCAATCCGATCCACCTGGAATTCCGCAACCGCGTGGTGCTGCTGGTCGATGATTCGATCGTGCGCGGCACCACCAGCCGGCAGATCGTGCAGATGGCCCGCGAAGCTGGCGCACGCAAGGTCTACCTGGCCTCGGCGGCGCCGCCGGTGCGCTTCCCGAACATCTACGGCATCGACATGCCGGCGGCCGAAGAATTGGTCGCGCACAACCGTACCGAACAGGAGATCCAGGAGTTCCTTGGCGTCGACTGGCTGGTCTACCAGGACCTGGAAGACCTGGAAACGGCGGTGCGCGAAGGCAACCCGGCGCTGAAGGAGTTCGATTCGTCGTGCTTCAACGGCCGCTACACCACCGGGATCGAGCCGGGCTATTTCGAGCGCATCCAGCAACTGCGCTCGGATGAGGCCAAGCACAAGCGCCGCGCCTGAGCGCAGGCGCTGCCTGGCATGGACCACGCACTACCCGCCGATCTGCTGCAGGCCGCGGCGCAATGCCTGGCCGCGGCCGATCCGGATGAGAAGGTCGTCCTGACCCAGCGCTATGCCGCGGCGTTCGGCCGTGGCGAACTGGCGCTGCCGGCGCAAGCACCGGCGCCCGCGCCGATCCGCATGCCCGGCCGCCCGGCGCGTCCTGCCCTGGTGCATCCCCGCGAGCTGCCACGCCGAGGCCTCGGCAGTGCCGAAGGCCGGGCCGCGTTCCTGCACGCGATCGCGCACATCGAACTCAACGCGATCGATCTCGCCTGGGATGCGGTCTACCGCTTTCGCGAACCGCCGGCACCGTTCCATGCCGATTGGGTGGCAGTGGCCGCCGATGAGTCGCGCCACTTCGCGCTGTTGCAGGCACGCTTGCGCGAATACGGCCACCAATACGGTGACTTCGACGCCCACAATGGCCTGTGGGAAATGTGCGAGAAGACCGCGCACGACGGCCTGGCGCGGATGGCGCTGGTGCCCCGGGTGCTGGAGGCGCGCGGGCTCGATGTCACCCCGGCGATGATCGTCAAGCTGCGTTCGCTTGGCGATGTGGCCACCGCCGAGATCCTGGAGCTGATCCTGCGCGAGGAAGTGGCGCATGTCGCCGCCGGGTCGCGTTGGTATCGCTGGTATTGCGAACGCGCCGGGATCGAGCCGCGCACGCGTTTCAAGGAATTGCTGCGCGAGTATGCCGGCGGCTACCTGCACGGCCCGTTCAATATCGAGGCGCGGTTGTTGGCCGGGTTTGACGAGGATGAGTTGGCGAGCTTGGTGGAACAGGCGGGCTGAGGATCTTGCGCGCTGGAGCGGTCGGGGCTGAAGCCCCTCCTACAAGGGCGACTGTAGGAGGGGCTTCAGCCCCGACCGCTCCAGCGCGCGATAGCTTTCACAGCGCCGCCAGCGACTCCAGCGCCATCCCATCCGCATCCACCCGCAACACCGAGCCCTGCTCGTACCAGTCGCCCAGCACCACGCGCGTGCACGCGGCCTCACCGACCTGCAACGAATGGATCGCCGGGCGATGGGTGTGGCCATGGATGAGGCGGTCCACGCCATAGCGCGCGAAGGTCGCCTCGACTTCCGCCGGCGCCACGTCGGTGACGGTCTCGAACTGCGCGCGATCGTCTTGCTTGAGTTCCGATTGCCGCGCCTGGCTGGCCGCACGCGCCTGCTGCGCGAAGGCCACGCGTGCCGGTAAGGGCTGCGAGAGGAACTGGGCGACGAAGGCCGGGTCGCGGGTCTGCGCGCGGAATTGCTGGTAGGCGACGTCGTCGGTGCACAGCAGGTCGCCGTGCATCAGCAGCGTCGGCCGGCCGTAGAGGTCGATCACGCTGGGATCGGGCAGGATGCGGAAACCAGCGCGGGCGGCGTAATCCTCGCCAACCAGGAAGTCGCGGTTGCCCGCCATGAAATAGATCGGCACGCCGCTGTCGGCCAGCGCGTGCAATTCGGCGGCGACCGCGTCGGCAGCCGGCGAAGGCGTGTCATCGCCGATCCACGCTTCGAACAGGTCGCCCAGGATGTACAGCGCATCGGCCTGGCGCGCTTCACCGCGCAGGAAGCCCAGGAACAGCTCGGTGATGGCCGGACGTGCCGGGTCCAGGTGCAGGTCGGAGACGAAGAGGGTGGTCATGCGCGGCATTGTAGGCCAGGCCGCCACCGAGCTTGTACGGGTCGATCAGAGCAGGCTGGCCATTGGCAGGAAGCCCAGTGACAGGCTGGCCAGGACGCTGCCGATGGCCGTGGCGGCGAGCACGTCGCTGGGATAGTGCAGCCCCAGCACCACGCGCGAGAGCGCCACGCAGGCCGAGAACGGCACCAGCACCGGCGCCAGCCACGGGTAGTAGGCCAGCGCGACGATGCTGAAGGAGACTGCGTGCAAGGTGTGGCCGGACGGGAAGCTGAACTCGTCCAGCGGCGCGACCCAGGCGCGGATGCGCAGGTCGGCGGCATAGGGCCGCGGGCGCCGGGTCCAGCGCTTCAAGCCCTTGTACAAGGTGAGTGCAACTACACCGGTGGCGGCCATGTGCGCCGAGGCGCGCACGCCCTGCATGCCGTCCACCACCACCAGCAGTGCCATCAACGCGTACCAGAACACCCCATCGCCGAGGCGGCTGGTGAGCGCGAACAGGCGGCGCACGCGCGCGCGCCGACACCAGAGGTTGGCGCGTCGGCACCAGCGCGTTTCGCGCCCGCGCAGCAGTTCAAGCCGCGTCGACGACATAGCCGTTCCTCTGTTCGCTGAGGGCGCGCAGCACGGCCTCGAAATCAGCCACCACGCGCTCAGGGTGCAGCTGCTGCATCGCCGCGTGCGCGGCCGTGCCCATGCCCTGGCGCAGTGCGTCGTCCTCGGCCAGGCGCACGGCCGAATCGATGAAGGCTGCGTCCTCGTCCACTGCCGCCCCGCTGACACCGTGGCGCAGGTACTGACGTGCAGCACCGTAGTCGAAGGCCACCGTGGCCAGGCCGCTGGCCATGGCTTCGAGGGTGACGTTGCCGAAGGTTTCACTGCGACTGGGGAACAGGAACAGGTCGCCGCTGGCGAAGTGGCGCGCCAGCGCATCGCCGCGCTGGATGCCGGCGAAGATGAAGTCCGGATTCTCGCGTTGCAGGCGTTCGCGCAGCGGGCCATCGCCGACGAACACGAAGCGCGCCTTGGGCCGCACCTGCTGGATGCGGCGGAATGCGCGCACCGCCAGGGGCAGGTTCTTCTCGCCGGCCAGCCGGCCCACGTAGATCGCCGCAAAGCCGTGGCCGTCGATGCCCCATTCCTCGCGCAAGGCCGGATCACGGCGGCGCGGGTCGAACTGCAGGTTGTCGACTGCGCGCGCCAGTAGTTGCACGCGGGCAAAACCGTTCGCAGCCAGGAACTGCCGCAGCTCTTCTGTCGGCACCAGGGTCGCGCCGGCCTGGTTGTGGAATCGCCGCATCCAGCGCAAGGCGGTGGCCTGCAGCCAGGCCGCACCGTACTCGGGCAGGTATTCGTCGAAGCGGGTGTGGAAGCCGCTGGCTACTGCGATGCCAAGACGCCGCGCTGCGCGCATCGCCGACCAGCCGAGCGGGCCTTCGGTGGCGATGTAGATCGCATCCGGGCGCGTGGCCTGCCAATGGCGGGTCAGGCGCTGGGTCGCCGGCAGGCCGAAGCGCAGGCCGGGGTAGCGCGGCAGCGAAGCGCCGCGCACCAGCAGGCTGTTGTCGTCGCCATTGGCCGCGTCGGCCGGCTGGCGCGGGCGGATCACCTGCACCGCATGACCACGTGCGCGCAGCCCGGTTTCCAGGCCCTGCACAGTAAGAGCGACGCCGTTGACCTCCGGCGGATAGGTCTCGGTAACGATGGCATAGCGCATGTTGACCTCCCGGATGCTGGCTACTGTCGCGCGAGGGGGTGGCAGGCACATGTCAGGAAAATGCGATTTCGATGACGGCCGACGGGGTGATGAACGAAGCAGGCGCGGCCCCCGCAAGTCGTGCTGAAATCCGATGGCGATGGCCAGTCAGTGCCTGGATCATGACCGGCTACTTGTAAGACTGACTTCGATGGCTGCACCCCGCTTTTCAGCGCGACTACGTCGACCGCTTTGCCTCTTCGCCATTGCCCTGGCCACTACTGGCGCCGGCTCAGGTTGCCAGCGACACCCGGATACGCCGCGGCCAGCCATCGCCTGGCAGCCCTGCAAGGGGGAATTCGCTGCCTGGCTCGCCGACGGGCCGCCTGACCCCGCCCTGCAGTGCGGCTGGCTGTCCGTGCCGCTGGATCATGCACAACCGCAGGCGCATGGCCAGCACCCGGTCCGACTGGCATTGATCCGCCTGCCGGCGCGGGGGGTTCGCCAAGGAACCCTGCTTGCGATCAGCGGTGGCCCCGGCATCCCGGGCATTCAGCAGGTAGAGAGAGTTTCCGGAGCTGCGCGCGAACGATTGCGCGAACACTTCGACATCGTCGCGTATGACCCCCGCGGGGTCGGGCGATCGCGTCCGGCGGTTCGTTGCGTCGTACCGGTAGATCCGCCCGGCGTGGCGCCGCCCCCAGCCGAGGACGAGGTGACGGCAATGCGCCGGGATGCGCGCAGATATGCCCAGGCCTGTGTGGCGCAAACCGGCCTGGCGGTGCTGCGACACATCGGCACCGACCAAGCGGTGGAAGACGTAGAGGCGATCCGTCGATCCTTGGGCGAGGCACACCTGAGCTTCGTCGCCTATTCCTACGGCACCAAGGTCGCCGCGTTGTACGCCGAACGGCATCCTGCCGGCGTCGCCGCGATGGTCCTCGATGGCGTTGTCGATCTCAGCGAGGACGACACCACCACCCGTATCGGCCAGGCGCGCGGATACGAGGCCACCTTCCAGCGCTTCGCGGCTTACTGCGCGCCGTTGGCCGGCTGTCCGTTGCAAGCCGGTGCGCGGGCGCAGCCCAGCTATGCGGCGCTGATGCAGCGACTGCCCGAGCTCGATGCCGCCGGCACGCTGCCGGATCGCTATACCCTGGCCAAAGTCATGACCAGCGCCCTGCTGTGGTCAGAGCAGTGGCAGGAACTGGCATCGGCGTTGATCGCCTTGAACCGGGGAGACGGAGCGCCGTTGAAGGCGATGGCCGCTTCGGTTCCTTACGCCGAGCATGAGGCGCCACTGATCGCCATTACGTGCGCAGACTCGGCGCCCGTGGCGCTGCCATGGGCCCTGCGCCAGGCACAGCTGCGGCGCATGCATGGCGGCTTCCAGCTCCAGTCCATGCCCCTGGACGCACCAGAATCCTGCGACGAGTGGCCGTTTGCCGGCAACGAGCGCGCCCACATTCCGCGCCGCGATCCGCAATTGCCGCCGTTGCTGTTCATATCTCAGCGCCACGATGCCACCACGCCGCATGCCAACGGACGGCGCATGGCGAGCTTTTTCCTCAGCCCGCACCTGACGCGCGAAGGCGACGGACACACCTTGGTCTTCAGTGGCGCCGATGCCTGCATCGACAACGAAGCGATCGACTACCTGGAAAACCCGGGCAAGCCGCGCGAGGACCGCAGCTGCTGGCCAGCGCCGGAGAGTGGCTAGGCCTCGAACGGCTTGAACACGATGCCCAGCCCGGCCATGCCCTCGACTTCGCTGATCAGGTCGGCGCGCAACAGCGGCCGCGATTGCAGCCATTCCTGCGACAGCACCAGCGACAAACGGTTGTCGTCGGCGCTCAGTTCCAGCGTCGGGATCGGGTCGGACTCGTGCGCGCGGTGCAGCAGCACCGCCAGCCTAAGCAGCGCGGCCTTGCGCCGGGTCGGCAGCAGCAGGCGGTCGGGCAGGGCGTCGAAGGCGTTCTTGGGGACGTTGCGGCGATGGGTGCGCACCAGGGTCGCCAACACCTGCTGCTCCTGGCGCGAGAAGCCGGCGATATCGGAGTGTTCGAGCACGTAGCTGCCGTGCACGTGGTACTGGCTGTGGGCGATCATCAGGCCGAGCTCGTGCAGGCGTGCGGCCCAGCCGAGCATGCGGTCATCGTCACCGTCCAACTGCCAGGCCTGCGCCACCTGCGCCAGCAACCGTTGCGCGGTGGCTGCCACGCGCCCGCCCTGGTTTTCGTCGATGCCATAGCGCACGGTCAGCGCCGCCACCGAGCTGTCGCGCGGGTCATCGGCGCCGCCGCGGCCGAGCATGTCGTAGAGGATGCCTTCGCGCATCGCCGCCTTGCTCACCATCAGGCGCTGCAGGCCGAGGGCCTGGAAGGCGGCCTCCAGCACCAGGATGCCGCCGGCGATGATCGGCCGGCGGTCGGCCGACAGGCCCGGCAGCTCGATGTCCTCGATGCGCCTGGCCTTGAGCAGCTCTTCGCGCACCACCGGCAAGGCCTCGGCAGTGATGGCGCCCTTGGTGAGCTTCATCGCCGCGCAGATCTCGCCAATGGATTTATGCGTGCCCGAAGAGCCGATCGCCTCGTGCCAGCCGAGCGCGCGATACAGATTGGCGAACTGCTGGAACTCGGCGCCGATCTCGGTCAGCGCATCTTTCCAGCGCTTCTTGGACAGCTTGCCGCCGGGGAAGAAGCGCCGGGTACTGGCGATGCAGCCGGCCTGCAGGCTTTCGCGTTCCAAAGTGTGGAAGCCGCGGCCGATGATGAACTCGGTCGAGCCGCCGCCGATGTCGATCACCAGGCGCCGCTGGTCGGGCTTGGGAGGCTGGGCGTGGGCCACGCCGAGATAGATCAGGCGCGCTTCTTCGCGGCCGCTGACCACTTCAATGGGATTGCCCAGTGCCGCTTCGGCCGGGGCCAGGAAAGTCTGCGGCGACTTCAGCTGGCGCACCGTGTTGGTGGCCAGGGCGCGCACGCGGGTGGGCGGGATTTCGCGGATGCGCTGGCCGAAGCGGGCCAGGCATTCGAGCGCGCGCTCGCGCGCTTCGGCCGACAGCCCGCCCTTGCCATCGAGGCCGTCGGCCATGCGCACGGTCTCGCGCAGGCGGTCGACCACGCGCAACTGCCCGAGGAGATAACGGGCAATCACCATGTGGAAGCTGTTGGACCCCATGTCGACGGCGGCCAGCAGGTCGCCGTCCTGCAGCGGTGGGGAGGTCGGGGAGAGGTTCGGCATGAGCGGAATGTTAGCCGATGGCGGTGTGAGGTGCGCCTGGTCCACCGCTAGCTCGGCCTCATCGGCTCACAACATCTCCAGCAATGCCTGCTGCGCCGAATGGGGCACCGTGCCGGGCGCGGCGACCAGCTTGCGGTAGACGCCGTCGGCATGCAGTTCCCAGGCGTTGCAGTTGTCATCCAGGTAGTTCTGTAGGGCCTCGCGGTAGACCCGCGCGGCGATCTCAGGGTCAAGGACCGGGAAGCAGGTTTCCACGCGCCGCAGCAGGTTGCGCTCCAGCCAGTCGGCGCTGGCGCAGAACAATTCCGGGGCGCCATCGTTACCGAACCAGTAGACCCGGCTGTGCTCGAGGAAGCGGCCGACGATCGAGCGCACGCGGATGTTGTCCGAGACGCCCGGCACCCCGGGGCGCAGGGTACAGGCGCCGCGTACGATCAAGTCGATCTGAACGCCGGCCTGCGACGCCTGGTAGAGCGCGCGCATCACCTGCGGCTCGTTGAGCGCGTTCATCTTGGCGATGATGCGGCCCGGCCGGCCCGCGGCAGCCAGCCGGGTCTCGCGCTCGATCCGCTGCAGCAACCCGGCGTGCAGGGTGAACGGCGATTGCAGCAGGCGCGTGAGCTTGAGCTTGGGCGCCAGCCCGGACAATTGCTGGAACAACACGTGCACGTCGTTGCCGATCTCGGCATTGGCGGTGATCAGGCTCAGGTCGGTGTAAGCGCGCGCGGTGCCGCTGTGGTAGTTGCCGGTGCCCAGGTGCACGTAGCGACGCAGCTTGCGACCTTCGCGGCGCACGATCAGCAGCATCTTGGCGTGGGTCTTGTAGCCGACCACCCCGTACACCACCTGCACGCCGGCTTCCTGCAGCTTGTCGGCCAGGCCGAGGTTGGCCTCTTCGTCGAAACGCGCGCGCAGTTCCACCACCACCGTCACGTCCTTGCCGTTGCGCGCGGCCAGGATCAGCGCATCGACGATCAACGAATCCTTGCCGGTGCGGTACAGGGTCTGCTTGATCGCCAGCACCTGCGGGTCGACCGCGGCCTGGCGGATCAGGTCGAGCACCGCGGTGAAGGCATCGAACGGGTGGTGCAGCAGCACATCGCCCTTGCCGGCGATCTGGAAGATGCCTTCGCTGTCGCGCAGGGTGCGCGGATTGAACGGCGGGTACTTCAGTTCCGGGCGTTGCACCAGGTCATAGACCTGGACCACGCGGCTCAGGTTGACCGGGCCGGCAATACGGTAGACCGCGTTCTCCGGCAGGCCGAAGTTCTGCAGCAGCGTACGCACGATCGGCTTGGGCATGTCCTCGGCGATCTCCAGCCGCACCGCCGGCCGATAGCCGCGGTCCACCAGCTCGTCGCGCAGCGCCAGCGCCAGGTTCTCCACTTCCTCCTCGTCCACTACCAGCTCGGAGTTGCGGGTGACGCGGAACTGGTAGGCGCCCTTGACCTCCATCCCGGGGAACAACTCGTCGACGAACGAGGACAGCACCGAGGACAGGAACACGAAGCTTTGCGTTCCGGCCTCGGACAAGCTTTCGGGCAACTGGATGATGCGCGGCAGCGAGCGCGGTGCGCGCACGATCGCCAGGTGGCCGGCGCGGCCGAAGGCGTCGGTGCCTTCGACCACGACCACGATATTCAGCGTCTTGTTGAGGATCTTCGGGAACGGGTGCGCCGGGTCCAGGCCCAGCGGCGAGAGCACCGGCATGATCTCGTTGCGGAAATACGCGCGCAACCAGCGCTTCTGCCGCGGCGTCCACGAATTGCGACCCAGCACGCCCACTCCGGCCGCGGCCAGCGCCGGGCGCAGGATGTCGTTCCAGCAGTGGTATTGCTGCTGCACCAGTTCGGCGGCGCGGTCGTGGACCGCGTTGAGGATGGCGGTCGGGCTCATGCCATCGGGCGCCGGCGGCAGGCCGAACTCCTGCGCATGGCGCACGGTGGCGGCGCGAATCTCGAAGAATTCGTCGAGGTTGGTGCAGGAGATGGTCAGGAAGCGCAGCCGCTCCAGCAACGGCACCTGTTCGTCCAGCGCCTGGGCGAGCACGCGGAAATTGAAGTCCAGCTGCGACAGTTCGCGGTTGAGGTACAGCGCCGGATCGCGCAGCGGATCGGGCGCGAGCTGCTCGTTGGAGGCGGTAACGGCGGCTTTCTTGGCGCTGGCCATGGCAGTTTCAAACACTCTGTCGGCAGTGGGAAGGCGCGCGTTGCGGCCGCGCAGCGGGAGTCATATCTGTATCACGCCGGACGCGAAGCATGGGCGTCCAGTTCGCGCGCCAGCACACGCGCCGGGCCGAAGTGGCAGGAAAATTCGCTGCCCTTGCCGACCTCGCTCTGGATCTCCAGGCGCGCCTGGTGCAGGCCCAGCACGTGCTTGACGATCGACAGCCCAAGCCCGGTGCCACCGCTTTCGCGCGAACGGCTGCTCGATACCCGATAAAACCGTTCGGTGATGCGTGGCAGGTGCGAGGCGGGAATGCCGTAGCCACTGTCGCGCACCGCCAGCACCGCGCCGCCCTCGGCTTCCCGGGCAAAGGTAATGCTGACGGTGCCGCCGGCCGGGGTATAGCGCACCGCATTGGTGACCAGGTTGGAAAAGGCGCTGTGCAGTTCCTTGTTGGAACCGAGCAGGTCGCAGCCGGCCTCGTCATGTACTTCGATGGTGTGGCGGCCGTGGCTGTGTGCCTCGGCTTCGCGGCGCAAGGTCGCCAGCATCGGGGCCATGGCCACGGTTTCCTCGCCAATATCGTCCTGCGATTCGAGCCGCGACAGGGTGAGCAGGTCTTCGACCAACTGCGCCATGCGCTGGGACTGCTTGCGCATTTCCACCAGCATCGGGCCGGAGTCGGGGAAGTCTTCCGGGTCGAGCATGTCCAGGTAGCCATGCACCACGGTCAGGGGCGTACGCAATTCGTGCGAGACATTGGCGACGAAGTCGCGCCGCACCTGCTCCAGGCGCAACAGCTTGCTGACGTCCCGCGCCACCAGCAGCCAGTACTCGTCGGAGTAGGGGATCAGGCGCAAGTTGAGGCGCAGGTTGCTGTCGATCGGCGAAGGCGCATCGAGCATCGGCTCGGCGTTGCGGCCAGCGGCCAGCCAATGCGCCAGCGGCAGCGGCTGCAGGCGTTGCACCACCGACACGCCGAGATCGCCCGGATGGTACAGCCCGAGCAGCCCGCCGGCGGCTTCATTGAACCACTGCACGCGCTGGCTGTTGCGGTCTACCACCACCACGGCATCGGGCAGTGCGGCAGCAGCGGCGCGATAAGTGCGCAGCATCTCGACTAGGCGGCGCTTGCGCGTGCGCATTTCGGCCTGGCTGCGATAGAGCAGGCGGTCGAGTTCGTTCCAGGCGCCGTTTTCCGGTGCCGGCTCCCAGCGCTGGCGCGCGGTCAGGCGGCGCAATACACGGCGCAGGCGCCAATACGACCAGGCCAGCGCCGCCAGCGAGGCGAGCGCCAGCAGCATCCACACCTCGCCCAGCAGCAGGCCCACGACCAACGCGGCCAGCAGCCACAGCGCCAGCACGCTCAAGGTGCGAAGCCAGGCGGAACGGATGTGTTGGGGCATGGAGGCGAGGGCCGGCGGCGAGCGTGCGTGCGCCGTCAGGTTGCCGCGGAGAACCGGTAACCCGATCCGCGCACCGTCTGCACCATGTTTTCCAGTCCGAACGGCTCGAGCGTCTTGCGCAGCCGGCGGATATGCACATCGATCGTGCGTTCTTCGACATAGACGCTGCCGCCCCACACGTGGTCCAGCAGCTGGGTGCGGCTGTAGACGCGCTCGGGGTGGGTCATGAAGAAGTGCAGCAGGCGGTATTCGGTCGGGCCGATCGGCACCGGTGCATCGCCGGCGAACACCCGATGGGCGGCGCCATCGATGCGCAGCTCGCCGACGCCGACGCTGCCGTCTTCGTCATCGTCACGGGCGCGGCGCATCACCGCGCGGATCCGCGCCAGCAGCTCACGCGCCGAGAACGGCTTGACCACGTAGTCGTCCACGCCCGCTTCCAGGCCACCGACGCGGTCGTTCTCTTCGCCGCGTGCGGTCAGCATGATGATCGGGATCTCGCGGGTCAGCGTGTCCTTGCGCCAGCGCCGGGCCAGGTCCAGGCCACTGGTGCCCGGCAACATCCAGTCCAGCAGGATCAGGTCCGGCACGCGGTCGGCGATGGCGGTCTGGGCCTCGCGGGCGTCGCCAGCATGGATGGGCTCGAACTCGCCCTTGCGCAGGGCGAAAGCGACCATGTCGCGGATCGCGGGTTCGTCGTCGACGATCAAAATGCGTTTCTGCACGCGGCTACCGTAAGGGGGGTTCCGGATGGTCGCCAGTAGACTACGGTTTTATGACCGAGATGTGACTGCCTTCAACGCGACAGCTCCGGGTCGCGCACGCCCTGGCGGCGCAGCTCCAGCACGGTCGGGGTAATGGCGGCGATGCGCGCGTCCACCCGCGCCCGGGTGACGTAGTCCAGGTCCTGCTGCTTCAACGCCCGCAGCTGGATCAGCGCCTGCTCGGCGCGGCCGTTCAGGAAGGCGGCTTCGGCGTAGGCCTCGCTGGCCCGCTGCCGGTTGCCGGCCAGCTCGCTGGCGCGAGCATAGGACTGCTGGAACACCGGATCTTCGGCGGCACGGCGGGCGAAGGGTTCGAGGATCTGCTGCGCGCGCTGGCCGGCGGCGGCGGTGGCCTGCTCGTTGAGCAGGCTGGCGTAGGTCAACACGACCGGCCGGCTGTCGGGGAATTCGTGCAGCAGTGCCTCGAAGCGCTGGTTGGCGCGCGCTGCCTGGCCGCTGCGGGTCTCGGCCTCGCCCAGGGCCAGGGCGACCCAGAGATTGCCCGGGTGGGTTTCGAGCAGCGCCGACAATTCGTGCACCACCGCGGCCGGGCCGTCGCTGTTGCGCAGGTGCGCCAGGGCCAGGCCATAGCGCTGGGCATCGCTGAGGCCCTTGGGCTTGCCGCGGCGCAGGTCCTCGTACTCGCGAATGGCGCTGCCGGGGGTGTTGGCGCTGAGCACCCGCAGACGCTCCTTGGCCCAGTCGAACTGGCCGCTGTTGCCGCGCGCGGCGGCATCGAACGGCACCTGCAGGCTATACGGCAGCATCGGATTGCCGGTGCGGCCGAGCGGCTCGGACAGCGAAGGATCGGACGGATTGACCCGCACCTGCTCGGTCTGGCCCGGCACGCTGGTGGTGAGCAGCACGGTGTCCTTCTTCATCTGCTCGGCACGCGCCTTGGCTTCGACGATGCGCGTGGTGGTGACCGGGTGGGTCTGCAGATAGTCCGGCGCGCTGTAGCCGCCCTCGTTGCCGCGCATCGCCACCGACATGCGCTCGAAGAACCCGGCCATCGCATCGACGTCGTAGCCGCTGCGCGCCAGGGTACGAATGCCCAGGCGGTCGGCCTCCGATTCGTTGGAGCGGGTGTAGTTGATCTGCCGTTGCGCCATCAGGCCCATGGCGCTGCTGATGCTGGCCATGGTGGCATCGCCGGCGGAATTGCCGCCGGCGCTCTGCGCGGCGATCACCGCGGCCAGCATGCCGAGCAGGATCGGGATCTGGTCGCGCTGGGCGCGCTCCACCCCGCGCAGGACATGCTGCTGGGTGACGTGGGCGATTTCGTGCGCCAGCACCGCGGCGACCTCGTCCTCGCGCTCGGCAGTCAGCACCAGCCCGGCGTTGACCGCGACATAGCCGCCCAGGGTGGCGAACGCGTTGATCTGGCGCTCGCGCAGCATGAAGAAGGTGAACGGCTGGCGCGGCTGGTCGCTGTCCGCGCCCAGGCGCTGGCCCATGGTCTGCAGCCAGTCCTCGATCAGCGGGTCCTGCAGCACGTAGCCGTAGTTGCGCAGCTCGGCCAGCATCATCTTGCCATACTCGGCCTGGCGGGCCGGGGTCAGCACTTCGCCGGCGGAAGAGCCGATATCCGGCAGCCGGCTTTCCTGCGCCGGGCTCACCCCGGCGGCGAGGGCCAGGGTGACGGCAGTGGCGAGCAGCAGATGGCGCAAGGCGGGCTCCGGTAGGGCAGGGCAGGCAGGACCGCGGCACGGCGAATGAATGCGAACCGGTCCACAGTGTTGCGGTCAGCGGCTCGAAATTCCAGCCGACCGTTACCATATTGCAGACCACTGAACCCCACGCGGAGTTTCCCGTGAACGACACCCTTTCCCCGGCTGGCGGCCAAGCGCCCCGGATCCGGCTGTACTCCACCGCCGTCTGCCCCTACTGCGTAGCGGCCAAGAACTTCCTCAAGAGCAAGGGCCAGCAGTGGGAAGAGGTCCGGATCGACCTGGACCCGGCCGAACGCGACAAGATGGTCGCCCTGGCGCGCCGCACCAGCGTGCCGCAGATCTTCATCGGCGACGTCCATGTGGGTGGCTACGACGACATGATGGCGCTGCACCGCGCCGGCAA
>DATLJF010000232.1:0-8491 GCA_035539015.1 Stenotrophomonas sp.
CGGCTCATCTTGTCCGGCACCACCAGGATCAGCCGATAACCCTTCTGCTGCGCGACCAGGGCCAGGCCCAGCCCGGTATTGCCGGCCGTGCCCTCTACCAGGGTGGCGCCCGGCTTGAGGTCACCGCGCTGCTCGGCCGCCTCGATCATCGACAGACCGATGCGGTCCTTGATCGAGCCGCCAGGGTTGGCGCTTTCCAGTTTGAGGTAGAGCTCGCAGACGCCGGTGTCCAGGCGTTGCGCCTTGACGATCGGGGTCTCGCCAATCAGTTCCAGCACCGAGGAGTGGATGGCCATCGCTTCTTCTGGGTTTGCCCGTGGGGCTGACCCTGCATTATCGACGGATGGGCGGCCAAAATGCTTAGCGAGATGTTCAGATACCGGCGATGGCGTCGGCCTGGGCCAGAAAAGGCGACGCGGACGGTGGCGAGCCGACGAGGAGGCTGCCACCGCCCGCGACGGTGAGCGGTTCGGTTGGGGGAGAGGGTCAGTGCGTCATTCGGTCATATAACCGGGTGAGCTTTTCCTTGGCCATCAGTTTTTCACGCTTCATCTGTCCGAGGGTCATGTCATCGATCGGTAGTACACCGAGCTCGGCATCCATGCATTTCTTGTCCAGCAGCTTGTGTCGTTGATAGAGCTGCTTGAATTCGGGATCAGCCTTCATCAGTGCATCGATTTCGCTCTGGGGTTGCCCTTCGAACATGGCTTGGCCTCCTACGGTTCCGGAAACAAGAACGCCCCGGCCGTTTCCGGCTCGGGGCGCTGCATCGGAGGGTGAACCGGCACGATCGGCGGTAACGACCGAGCCCTGGGGCTTCGGGACGCCAACGCTCGGTTCGGGCCGCTGTTCCACCGGATCGTCCTCCGCTGAGCCAGGCGACGGTGTGCCACCTGGGTATTCGACCCTACGCCTGTCCCCCCGCTCCGGCAATAGCCGCGAGCACAGTTTTCGCAGTGACCGCTGCGTTCGCTGGCAAGCATTCAGGGCCGCCTGGTGGCGACCCTGAATGTCCTTTCCAAACAACCAGACGGAATCAGGGAGCGACGACCACCTCGGCGGCCCGTGCCTTGCTCGGTGCGCCCTTGCCGGCCGTGACCTGGAAGCGGTTGGCACCGACGCCGGCGGCGACCAGGGCGTCGCGCAGCGCCTCGCCACGCTGCTTGGCGGCGGCAGCATCCGGGCCATAAGCAATGATGCCCACCCGGCCCTTCTTGCCGATGTTGAGGTACTCGGCCAGGGCCTTGGCCTGGCTCTGCGCCGTCCCGGACAGGTCGGCCTTGCCGCTGTACGCGTCGCCGGCCAGGGTGAAGACCTCGCCACGCGCCTCGAAGCGCGAGGCCGGCAGCTTCGTCCCGGACATCAACTCAGCCTCCTCGCGCGCCAGCTGCGCAGCCTTCTGCTGGGCGGCATTGAGCCGGGCGGTCTGCTTGCCGGCCACGCTGGTCAACGCCGCTTCGGCATCCTGGCGGGCCAGGGTCTCCTGTTCGGCGGCTTGCCGCAGGCGGTCGCTCTCTTCGGCCTGGATCTGCGCCTGCACGCGCAGTTGCTCGGCTTCCTGGCGGGCCCGGGCTGCATCGCGGCGGCTGGCTTCGATCAGCAGTTCATTGCGGGTGCTTTCCAGCCGCTCCAGATCGCGCCGGGCGGCGGCAGTGCGCACGCTGGTCTCGGCGATCTCGACCCGGCGGTCGGCCACGTACAAGGCCTGTTCCTGTTCCTTGCGCTTGGCCTCGGCCACCGCGGCGACGGCCTGTTCGGCCTGGAAACGCTCGTAGCGGGCCAGGTCGGCGGACTCTGGCTGGGCCTGCAGGGCCGCCAAGCGCTGGCGCAGGGCGGTCACCTGCGGCAATTCATCCTTGGCCTGGGCCGACCACGGCAGGGCAACCAGCAGCGCCAGGGCCAGGGCATGGGTGCGGAAGTTCATCAGCGGCCCTCCCCGGTGCCCAGCGTCGACTGCAACTGGCTCACTTCGGCCCGCCGTTGCTCCAGCTGGGCGGTGGCCACGGCCTCTTCGCTGCGGGCCCGGGCCAGGTCGGCATCGACCGTCGCACGTAGCGCCAGGGCCGGCAGTTGCTTGCGCTGGCTGCGTTCCAGGGCCGCCTGCTGGGCCTGCATCAGTTCTTGCCGGGCGCGGCTGATGAGGTCCGGCGCGTACTGGTCGGCATCGGCCTGGGTAGCGCGTTGGACGGCCTGTTCGGCGACCGAAAGCTCCGGCGCCACCTGGGCCAAGGCCGGGGAAAGAGGCGCGAATGCAAAGACGATCACATACAGCGATCGACGTATTTGTGCGAAGCTAGCCGTCATTGGGGTGCCGTTGCGTTAGGGGTTGATGCGCGGCCATTGTCGGAAGCCTGCGGCGTGCTTGCAACGGGACGTCGCCGATCGTTGGGGAAACATTGCGCATGGATATCGGCTATTTCCTGAAGCTGATGACCGAAAAGAACGCCTCGGACATGTTCCTGACCACCGGGGCGCCGGTCTATATCAAGATCGAGGGGAAGCTCTATCCGCTCGGCAACACCGGCCTGCCGCCCGGCATGGTCAAGAAGATCGCCTATTCGTTGATGGACGAAGGCCAGGTGCCGCAGTTCGAACGCGACCTCGAACTCAACATGGCCATTGCCCTGGCCGATGCCGGCCGCTTCCGCGTCAACGTGTTCAAGCAGCGCGGCGAGGTCGGCATGGTCATCCGCGCCATCCGCAGCAAGATCCCCAGCATCGAAGAGCTCAACCTGCCCCAGGTCCTCAAGGACGTCATCATGACGCCTCGCGGCCTGGTTTTGGTGGTCGGCTCGACCGGCTCGGGCAAGTCGACCTCGCTGGCCTCGATGATCGACCACCGCAACAGCACCACGACCGGGCACATCCTCACCATCGAGGACCCGATCGAGTACCTGCACAAGCACAAGATGTCGATCGTCAACCAGCGCGAGGTCGGCCTGGACACCCACGCCTTCCACAACGCGCTGAAGAACGCGATGCGCGAGGCGCCGGACGTGATCCTGATCGGCGAAATCCTCGACGCCGAGACCATGGAAGCGGCCATCGCCTTTGCCGAGACCGGACACTTGTGCCTGGCCACCCTGCACTCGAACAACGCCGACCAGACCATCGAGCGCATCCTCAACTTCTTCCCCGAGAGCGCGCACAAGAACGTGCTGATGAACCTGGCGCTGAACCTGCGCGCGGTGATTTCGCAGCGCCTGGTGAAGGGTGCCGACGGGCGCCGCCTGCCGGCCACCGAAGTGCTGCTCAACACGCCGATGATCCGCGACCTGCTGCGCCGCGGCCAGGTGCATGAGATCAAGCAGGCCATGGAAGAATCGCTGGAAGAGGGCATGGAGACGTTCGACCAGTGCCTGTTCCGCATGGTCAAAAGCGGCACGATCGAGCAGGAAGAAGCCTTGCGTGCGGCAGATTCGCGTGACGGCCTGGCGTTGAAGTTCCGCTTGTCCGAGGGTGCTTCGGGCGAGCACGATCCCTACGCCGACTACGACAGCAGCTCGCCGCCGCGGATCAGCCACGGGTTCGGTTGATCGAACCCGGTAAGTTCCGACGACGGCGCCTGAGGGCGCCGTCGTTTATTGCGCGTCCGGCTGGCGCTCCGGGCGGGCGCGATCGAACGCATCGAGGGCCAGGCAGGCCTGCTCGATCCGCGCCAGGGTTGGGTACGGCGCCAGGTCCACGCCGAAGCGGTGGGCGTTGAACAATTGGGGCACCAGGCAGCAATCGGCCATGCCGGGCGTGTCGCCGTGGCAAAAGCGGCCGGTCTCCGGGCTATCCGCCAACAGGGTCTCCAGCGCGGCGAAGCCCTCGTCCATCCAGTGCCGCATCCAGGCCTCGCGACGCGCCGCATCGATATCCCAATCGCGCTCCAGGTACTGCATCACCCGCAGGTTGTTGAGGGGATGGATCTCGCAAGCCACTGCTTGCGCCAGCGCGCGCACCCGCGCCCTGCCCTGCGCGTCTGCCGGCAGCAGCGGCACCTCGCCGAACACCTCGTCGAGATACTCGAGGATCGGCAGCGACTGCACGATTACGCGTTCGCCATGGCGCAGGGTCGGCAGCAGGTGCTGGGGATTGAGCCGCACGTAATCGGCGGCGTGTTGCTGGCCGCCGTCGCGCAGCAGGTGCACCGGCACCAGTTCGTGCGGCAGGCCCTTGAGGTTCAGCGCAATGCGCACGCGGTAGGCGGCGCTGGAACGAAAATAGGTGTACAGCTGGAGCACTTGGCTCATGCGATTCTCCCGGGACGCGCCGGCCGAAGCCGGCAGCGGGTTCAGGGCTGCGGCTGGGCCTCGATGCGCTGCTCGATCGCACCGAAGATGCTGTTGCCGTCGCGATCGAGCATCTCGATCCGCACTACGTCGCCGAACGACATGAACGGCGTGCTCGGCTTGCCGTCGCGCAGGGTCTCGACCACGCGCTGCTCGGCAAAGCACGAGGCGCCGCGAGAGGTGTCCTGGTTGGCGATGGTGCCGGAGCCGACGATGGTGCCGGCGCCCAGCGGCCGGGTCTTGGCGGCGTGGGCCACCAACTGGGCGAAATCGAACTGCATGTCCTCACCGGCTTCGGGCGCCCCGAACCACTGGCCATTGATATGGGTCAGCAGCGGCAGGTGCAGCTTGTTGCCGCGCCAGGCTTCGCCCAGCTCGTCGGGGGTCACGAACACCGGCGAGAGCGCCGAACGCGGCTTGGACTGCAGGAAACCGAAGCCCTTCGCCAGCTCTGCGGGAATCAGGTTGCGCAGCGAGACATCGTTGACCAGGCCGATCAGCTGGATGTGCTCGGCGGCGCCGGCGGCATCGACGGCCATCGGCACATCATTGGTCACCACCACGATCTCGGCTTCCAGGTCGATGCCGTAGTCCTCGCTGACCACCTTCACCGCATCGCGCGGACCGTAGAACCCGGCGCTGGTGGCCTGGTACATCAGCGGATCGCTGTAGAAGCTTTCCGGCACCTCGGCGTTGCGGGCACGGCGTACGCGCTCGACGTGCGGCAGGTAGGCACTGCCGTCCACGAACTCATAGGCGCGCGGCAACGGCGCCGCCAGGGCGGCCATGTCCAGGTCGAAGCTGCCGTCGGCGCTGCCCTCGTTCAGCGACTCGGACAACGCATTCAGGCGCGGCGCGACATGGCTCCAGTCTTCCAGCGCCCGCTGCAGGGTCGGCGCGATGCCGGTGGCGCGCACGCCATGGCGCAGGTCGCGGGAAACGACGATCAGCGTGCCGTCGCGGCCGCCTTCCTTCAGGGAACCTAGCTTCATGGATGTTCCGCTCGCTGGCTGGGATGCAGATTGTAGGCCGACCGGCGATTGGTTACAGCTGCAACTGCCAGTTCTCGCTCAGCTGAATGGCCTTCCGTAAGTCAGGAAGCACCGCGGCAATTTTTCGCGTAACATGAACAGGTCTGCCAGCGGCCGTCCGTTTCCCTTAGGGATCGCCGGCGCCACCGGGTAACCCCGGTACGCCCGCCCCATCCGACGCCGTTCCTCTTGCATACCGGTCACGCGCAACCGCGTTTGACTGTTCCCTCTTCTCGCAGCGCGGTTACACGGGAACGCTCCGAGTCGCCCTCAGCCCATACGGCCAGTCCTTGGTCGCGTCGGCGAGTATTTCCGGAGAAAACCCGATGTCGTTTGAATCCCTGGGCCTTGCGCCCTTCCTGCTGCGCGCGCTCGCCGAGCAGGGTTACGAAACCCCGACCGCAATCCAGCTCGAAGCCATTCCGCAGGTCCTGGAAGGCCACGATCTGCTCGCCGGCGCCCAGACCGGTACCGGCAAGACCGCCGCGTTCGGCTTGCCGCTGCTGCAATACCTGGCCACCAGCCCGCAGACCGTCAACGGCCCGCGCAGGCCGCGCGCGCTGATCCTCACCCCGACCCGCGAGCTCGCCACCCAGGTGCATGACAGCCTGCGCGGCTACGGCAAGTACCAGCGCATCCCCAGCACCGTGATCTACGGCGGCGTCGGCATGGGCAACCAGCTCGACGCCCTGCGTCGCGGCGTGGACCTGGTGGTGGCCTGCCCGGGCCGCCTGATCGACCACCTCGAGCGCCGCAGCGTCGACCTGTCCGGCATCGAAGTGCTGATCCTGGACGAAGCCGACCGCATGCTCGACATGGGCTTCCTGCCGTCGATCAAGCGCATCCTGACCAAGCTGCCGAAGCAGAATCGGCAGACCTTGCTGTTCTCGGCCACCTTTGCCGAACCGATCAAGGAACTGGCCAAGGAATTCATGCGCCATCCGCGCGAGATCATGGTCACGCCGAAGAACACCGTCGCCGAGACCATCGCCCACCGCGTCCACCCAGTCGACACCGCGCGCAAGCGCGAGCTGCTGCTGCACCTGTTGGCGCAGGACAGCCGCGTGCAGACGTTGGTGTTCGCCAAGACCAAGCACGGCAGCGACAAGCTGGCCACGTTCCTGGACAAGTCCGGGATCAAGACCGCGGCCATCCATGGCAACAAGAGCCAGGGCCAGCGTCTGCGCGCGCTGGGCGACTTCAAGGCCGGCCGCGTCACCGTGCTGGTGGCCACCGATATCGCCGCGCGCGGAATCGATATCGACCAGCTGCCGCGGGTGATCAACTTCGACCTGCCGATGGTGGCCGAGGACTACGTGCACCGCATCGGCCGCACTGGCCGTAATGGTTCCAGTGGCGAGGCGATCTCGCTGGTGGCCCAGGAAGATGCCAAGTACCTGCGCCAGATCGTGCGTTTGCTCAATCGCGACATGGATATCCGCGACTTGCCGGGCTTCGAGCCGCAGACCCCGATCCGCTGGGGCAACAGCGCGCCGGGCAAGGCCGACCAGCCGAGTGGCCAGCGTCCGCCGCGCAAGCACCAGGGCCGCCGTCCGCACACGGATGGTCCGCGCCAGGCGCACGCCCATGCCGGTGCCAAGCAGCCGGGCGGCGCCAAGCCGCAAGGCCAGCGCCGCCGCGGTGGCGGTGGTGGTGGCGGCGGAAGCCGCGGCCCGGTGGGCGGCCAGCGCTAAGCTCGCACTACCCGTTTGGAAAGCAACGGCGCGCGGATCACTCCGCGCGCCGTTTTCGTTTCCGCCCGCGTTACAGGAAGTCGTAGCTCACGGTGAAACGCAGGTTGCGGCCAGGCTGGGACCAGCGGCCGATGCCGGCGTCGCTGGTATTGCCCTGGAACACGGCCGTGCCGGCACCGATGGTCCGGACCCGATTCCACACGTAGTACTCCTTGTCGAACACGTTGTAGACGCCGCCGGTCAGCCGCAGCCGGGGGCTCAGCTTGTAGCTGCCAAAGAGGTCCAGCAAGGTATAGGCGCGCGCCTTGTAGGCGTACACCGGCACCATTTCGGCGCCGTAGCTGGCGTTGGTGATGCTGGTGCCGTAATCGTCCGGGTCCTTGCGTGCCTGGTGGGTGAGGTTGGCGGTCACGCTCCACGGTCGCGCCGGTGACTGGTAGCTCAGGCCGGCGACAGTCTTGGCCGGGCTGATGCTGCCCAGGGGCTGGCCGTCGTTGTCCTTGCCTTCGTTGTAGGAATACGCCAACCGCGCCAGCCAGGCATCCGACAGCAGCCACAGGCCTTCGGCCTCGACCCCCTTCACCGTCACCTCGCCGCGGTTGATCGGCATGGCGTAGGTGTAGCCATTGGTGATCGTGGTGACGCCCCGGACCGTGGTGCTGTATTGCACCTGCGGATCGGCGACGAACTGGGCGGTCTCGATGAAGTCGCTGTACTTGTCGCGGAATATCGACACGCCCAGGCGCAGCCGTTCGCCTTGGTAGCGCCAGCCCAGTTCGACGTTGAGGCTGCGCTCGGCGTCCAGGTCCGGGTTGCTCTTGCCGCTGGGTACGTTGACGGTGGCACCGTCGGCGACGCGCGTGACCTGGGTGGTCGAGGAAGTGCCATACATGTCATTGACGCCCGGCGCGCGGAAGCCGCGGCCGAGTTGTGCCCACAACGACTGACTGTCGGTGAACTTGAATTCGGCGCCAGCATTCCAACTGGGCGATGAAAACTGGGAGGTGCCCACGCTCCCGGCCGCGTCCACGTAGCCGGATTTGCCAGGAGCAGTGGATCGCGTCTGCGGGACGTACTTGTAGCTGTCATAGCGCAGGCCACCGGTGAGTGTCAGGCGGTCGTCGAGCAGGCGCATGCGGTCGCGCAGATAGAGCGTCCAGTCGGTTTCCTTCGTATCTGGCCACAGCGAAGGATCGGTGTCGCGACCGACCAAAGTGCCGGCGTTGTCCCAACGCGAATCCACCGAGTTCCAGTGGATATTGCCTTGCTGCCAGGCAGCGCCATACACCAGATCGTGAAGCACTGCGCCAGTCTGCACCCGCTTGTCGAAGTCGAGGGCGAGACGGTCCAGCTTTTGCGTATCCCAGCGATTCTCCTGGCGCGAGCACAACGCGGCGACCGAACAGCGCGTCGTCCCGGTGCTGCCGCTGGCGACCTCGACATTGGTCTGCCCCTGGATGTAGCTCTTCTGGTGGTCGGCGCTTGCCTC
>DATLJF010000233.1:0-5624 GCA_035539015.1 Stenotrophomonas sp.
CGCCATCCCGGGCAACGACGACGCCATCCGTGCCGTGCAGCTGTACGCACGCGCCGCTGCCGACGCCGTGCTGGAAGGCAAGGCTGCCGCCCCGAACTCGGCCTCGGTCCGCGAGGAAGAGTTCAGCGAAGCCGCGGGCGAAGAGGCCAAGCCGGCCCGTCGCGCGCCGGCCAAGAAGGCCCCGGCCAAGAAGGCCGACGAAGCCGCCGCCGAGTAATCCGGCTGCCACGTTGCCGCGCCAGGCTGGCGCGGCAACCGGCACGCGGTGGCGTCCAGCCATCGCCGGGGCGCACCGCCCCTCCCATTCCCAAGGCGGGCCAAGGCCCGCCCAGCAACTCACCGAGGTCATACCGTGGAAATCACTGCTTCCCTGGTCAAGGAACTGCGCGAGCGCACCGGCGCCGGCATGATGGAGTGCAAGAAGGCACTCACCGAGAACACTGGCAATATCGACGCCGCGGCCGAGTGGCTGCGCAAGTCGGGCCTGGCCAAGGCCGACAAGAAGGCCGACCGCGTCACCGCCGAAGGCCGCATCGCCGCGGCGCAGGCTGGCGGCAAGGCGGTGTTGGTCGAGATCAACTCCGAGACCGACTTCGTCGCCAAGGACGGTAACTTCCTGGCCTTCACCGACGCCGTGGCCCAGGCCGCACTGGCATCGGGCGCTGCCGACGCCGAAGCGCTGAAGAGCGCCAAGCTGCCGAGCGGCGAGACCGTCGAAGAATCGCGCGCGGCGGCGATCGCCAAGCTGGGCGAAAACATCCAGATCCGTCGCCTGGTGCGCATCGACAGCACCAACACCGTGGCGGCCTACGTCCACGGCGGCCGTATCGGCGTGCTGGTGGAAGTGGCCGGTGGCGACGAAGAACTGGCGCGTGGCCTGGCGATGCACGTGGCGGCGATGAACCCGCCGTACAACAAGGCCGCCGACGTCCCGGCCGACTTCGTGGCGAAGGAAAAGGAAATCGAGCTGGCGAAGATGTCGGACAAGGACAAGGCCAAGCCGGCCGAGATCCTGGAGAAGATCATCAGCGGCAAGGTCAACAAGATCGTCAACGAAGTGACCTTGTACGGCCAGCCGTACGTGCTGGACAGCGACAAGTCGGTCGAGCAGGTGGCCAAGGCCGCTGGTGCGGACGTGATCGGCTTCCAGCGCCTGGTGGTTGGCGAGGGCATCGAGAAGGTGGTTGAGGATTACGCTGCCGAAGTGATGAAGCAGGCTGGCCTGGCCTGATTCTTCTTCGCTAGGTTTGACTTAGAAGCCGCGGGTTTTCTCGCGGCTTTTTTGTTTTTTGCCTTTTGTTTTTTGCGTGCGTTGGCTGGGGCCGGAGCGCTTTCGGGACACGCCGTGAACCCATCCATGGGGGCTAATCGGCGACATCCATGTCGCCGATTGTCCCGAAAGCGCTCCGGCCCCAGCCACCCGACAGTTGGCGTAATCGGGTGGGGAAAGAGCACCCTCATCCGTCGCTGTCGCGACACCTTCTCCCACGAATGGGAGAAGGACGGCATGCATTTCGCACTCTGCAATCAATCGCCAACAGCGCCTGCTGTCCTTCTCCCTCTGGGAGAAGGTGCCGCGACAGCGGCGGATGAGGGCAACCTCCCCACACAAACGTGACCTTCTATCGGGCGTTTGGGGCCGTGCCCCGGGGCGTTGGGCGACATGGACGTCGCCCAACGAGCCCCGCATGGATGCAGTCTTTGGCGTCCCCGGGGCAAGGGCGCGGCCCCAAACGCCGCACGGAACAATAAAGAGTCCAAAAAAAGCTCCTACGTTTTTCCGACAACCAGCCGATAACGAACCAAGGCCCACCCCCAAAACTGTGACGGCCATGTATTCTTCGCCTTAACAAAAACCAAATAACCGCACATGCGTCCCGACCTAGAGGCCACCCTCGCCCACTGCCGCAACCTGCCCTCGCCGCCCGGCATCGCGCTGCGCGTAATCGAATTGGCGCAGGACCCTGAAGTGGACATGGCCACCACGGCCGACGTCATCGCGATGGACATGGCCCTGAGCGCGCGCATGCTGCGCATCGCCAATTCGCCGCTGTACGCCAGCCGCCGGCGCATCGACAACCTCGGCCAGGCGCTGACCATGCTCGGCCTCAATGCCACGCTGAGCCTGGCCTTGGGTTTTTCGATGGTGCAGGGACTGCGCAGGACGTTTGGCAATGGCGTGCTGCATGAGCGCCTCTGGCGCCGCAGCGTGGTCAGCTCGCTCGCCAGCCGCGTGCTGGGGCAGGCGCGCGGGCTGCGCAAGCCGGAGGAGTTGATGCTGGCCGGGCTGCTGCAGGACGTGGGCATGCTTGCGCTGCTCCAGGTCTCGCCGGAGCGTTACCAGTTGCTGCACGCCGGCGGGCCGGTCGAGCCGCGAGCGTTGGTCGAGGCCGAGCGCGCCGAGTTCGGTGGCGATCATGCCGAGATCGGGGCCTGGGTCGCGCGGCATTGGCACCTGCCGGAGTATTTGTGCAATGCCATCGCCCGCAGCGAAGGCGAGCCCGATGGTCGCGAGCCGTTCGCCGCATGCGTGGCGCTGTCGCATTGTGTGGCCGATATCTGGCTGGGCGAAGATCCGGCTGCGGCGCGGGATCTGGCGCAGGAGCGCGTGCAGTCGGTGCTGCAGCTGGACCGCGAGCGCTTCGAGAAGGTGATCGAGCGGATCGGCGAGATGCTGCCGGAGGTGGGCGCGCTGTTCGATGTCCGCATCCAGCAGCCGGAAGTGGTGGAGTCGATCCTCGACCAGGCGCGCGAGCTGTCCACGTTGCGCAATCTGCGCGAGTTGCAGGAAATGGCCGATGCGCGGCGCCAGGCCGACGAATCCGAGCACCGGGCGCGCCATCTTGCCGAGCAGGCCAGCCGCGATGCGCTGACCGGTGTCTACAACCGCCACCAGCTCGGGCCGACGCTGGAGCATGAGTTCGATATTGCCGTGCGACACGGCTGGCCGTTGTCGCTGGCGTTTATCGACCTGGATGATTTCAAGCGCGTCAACGATGTGCACGGGCACCTGGTCGGCGACGAGGTGTTGAGGAATTTCGCCCAGTCGCTGCAACGCTTGTTGCGCGCCAGCGACACCATCGCCCGCTTCGGTGGCGAGGAGTTCCTGGTGATCCTGCCCAACACCAGCGCCGAGGCGGCGTTGGCGGTGATGCAGCGGGTGCTGGCCGAGACCGTGCGGGTGCCGATGGCCCAGTTGGAATCCGGGCCGCTGCACATCACCTTCTCCGCCGGCCTGGCCACCCAGGGCGATGGACGTTTGTTCGACAGCGTGGATGCGCTGCTCAAGGCCGCCGACAACGTGCTGTACCGTTCCAAGCACCGCGGTCGCAACCGGGTCACGGTGTATCCCGAACACGTGGTCGGCTGAGGCACGCAGCCGAGGCAATTAACGGAACCGTTACAGGGCGGCGACACAAAGACGCGGCATTACTGCCAATCGGCTAGAATCGCCGGCGTTTGCCCGCCCCCCCAACGGAGTCCCCCATGTCCGAACTTGCCTATCGCCGCATCCTTCTCAAGCTTTCCGGGGAGGCGCTGATGGGAGGCGAGGACTACGGCATCGACCCCAAGGTCATCAATCGCCTCGCCCACGAGGTGATCGAAGCGCAGCACGCCGGCGCCGAAGTGGCGCTGGTCATCGGCGGCGGCAACATCTTCCGCGGCGCCGGCCTGGCCGCCGGCGGCATGGACCGGGTCACCGGCGACCAGATGGGCATGCTCGCCACGGTGATCAATGCGCTGGCCATGCAGGATGCACTGGAAAAACTCGGCGCCAAGGTCCGGGTGATGAGCGCGATCAAGATCAACGACGTGTGCGAGGACTTCATCCGCCGCCGCGCGATCCGACACCTGGAAAAAGGCCGCATCGCGATCTTCGCCGCCGGCACCGGCAATCCGTTCTTCACCACCGATTCGGGTGCGGCCCTGCGCGCGATCGAGATCGGCGCCGACCTGCTGTTGAAGGCGACCAAGGTGGACGGCGTCTATAACAAGGACCCGAAGAAGCACGCCGACGCGGTCAAGTACGACGCCCTCAGCTACGACGAGGTCATCGGCCAGGGCCTGGAGGTGATGGACACCGCCGCCTTCGCCCTGGCGCGCGACAGCGAGCTGCCGCTGCGCATCTTCGACATGGGCCAGCCGGGCGTGTTGCTGCGCATCCTGCGCGGCGAGCGCATCGGCACCCTGGTCCACGGCCGCAGCTGAACCTGTCGCCGCGCCGGGCGCCCGACCCGGGCGCCGGGCCAATCCGGGCGCGGCGCTTCCGATATAATCGGCCGATTCAGGAATACCAGGACGCCCGGCGATGCTCAACGACATCAAACAAGACGCACAGACCCGCATGGCCAAGAGCATTGAGGCCTTGCGCCACACGCTCGTCAAGGTGCGCACCGGCCGCGCCTCGTCGGCGCTGGTCGAGACCCTCAAGGTCAATTACTACGGCTCGGAAATGCCGCTGAGCCAGGTTGCCAGCGTGGCCGTTTCCGACGCCCGCACGCTGACCATTTCGCCGTGGGAAAAGCAGATGGTCGGCGCGGTCGAGAAGGCGATCCTGGCTTCGGACCTGGGCCTGACCCCGAATACCTCCGGCACCACCATCCGCCTCAACCTGCCCGCCCTGACCGAGGAGCGCCGCAAGGAGCTGGCCAAGGTCGTGCACAGCGAGGGCGAGGACAGCAAGGTCGCCATCCGCAACATCCGTCGCGACGCCAACCAGCAGGTCAAGGATCTGCTCAAGGACAAGGCCGTCACCGAGGACGAAGTGCGCCGCACCGAAGACGACATCCAGAAGCTGACCGACAAGGCCATCAAGGACGTCGACGAGGTGGTCAAGGCCAAGGAACAGGAACTGATGGCCGTCTGACGCATGCCGTCGACGGCCTCGCGCCCGGATCCCGACTCGATGTCCCTGCCCCGCCACCTGGCCATCATCATGGATGGCAACGGCCGTTGGGCCCAGCGGCGACGCCGCCCGCGCATGATCGGCCACCGCGCCGGCGCGCGCGCGGTCAACCGGACGATCGATTTCTGCCTGGACAAGGGCATCCAGGTACTGACCCTGTTCGCCTTCTCCAGCGAGAACTGGGGCCGGCCGCAGGAAGAAGTGGATGCCTTGATGAAGTTGTTCCTGCACGCGCTCGACCGCGAGGTCGAGGAGTTGCAGCGGCGCGGCGTGCAGGTGCGTTTCATCGGTGAGCGCTCGCGCTTCGCCACGGCGATCGTGCAGCGGATGGAAGCGGCCGAGCGCGCCACCGCCGGCAACGACCGCCTGGTACTGGCCATCGCCGCCAGCTACGGCGGCCGCCAGGACATCGCCCAGGCCGCGCGCAAGCTGGCCGAGGAAGTGGCCGCCGGGCGCCTGGCGCCGGAAGCCATCGACGAGGCCCTGCTGGGCCGCCACGTCGCGCTGGCCGACCTGCCGCCGCCGGACCTGTTCATCCGCACCGGCGGCGATACCCGGGTCAGCAACTTCTTGCTCTGGCAGTTGGCGTATACCGAGTTGTGGTTCACCGAAACCCTGTGGCCGGAATTCGACGCCACTGTCCTGCAGCAGGCCCTGGACGACTACGCACAGCGTGAACGTCGCTTCGGCCTGACCAGCGCCCAGATCACCGCACGCA
>DATLJF010000234.1:0-40812 GCA_035539015.1 Stenotrophomonas sp.
GAAACCGGGCACTCCGAAGCCGCCAGCGTGCGCACCGCCATGGACAGCGTCTTCCGCATCGACGCCGACTCCCCCGAAAGCGTCTACGGCTCGCGCGAACAATTAGCCCCCGGCCTGCGCCTGCTGCACAACTACTTTCGCAACCAGGCCCAAGACGAAGTCCTGCCGCGCCTGGCCCTGGCCGTCCTGCAACTCGAACGCCGCTTCGTGCGCGACCCCGCCACCGTAACGGCCGTCCTGGCCGGTATTCGCAAAGCCGCCCAACAAGCCGAAGCCCTCGACGACAGCGGCCACCCCGACGTCCTCAGCACCCTGGGCGTCCTCTACGCCGACACCATCAGCCACCTGAAACCGCGCGTGATGGTGCAAGGCAACCCGCACTACCTGGGCCAAGCCGGCGTCGTCGACGAAATCCGCGCCCTGCTACTGGCGGCCGTTCGCTCGGCCGTGTTGTGGCGGCAGATGGGCGGGAGCCTGTGGGACTTCCTGTTCGGCAAGCGCGCGATGATTGAAGCCGTGGACCGCGCGCTGCGGTAGATCCGCTAAGGGTCCCACCCCTCGCCGTTTCGAAGGACATACAGCACCGCGGCCACCACCAGGCTCACGCAGACAGCCATGGCAAACGCCTGCGGTACTCCAGCGGTTGCGAGCACAGCTGCGACGGCTCCGCCGACCACGCCCATGCCGATGGCTACCAAAAGTGCCTTATTGAAAGTGTTCAGAGCATTCCCCCAGGACGGTCGGCGTCGGTGCTAGACGGCGTCTATTCACCCGGCCTGAAGCTATTGGGCGGCCGCACATCGCGTATATGCGGAAAATCGCCACACTTCCCAAACGACAAGCGCACGCCCCGCTGTCGCCGGTCCAAAACGAAGCGGGCACCGGCCCGATCGCGATATCGCCGAAGAACTCCCTTCTCCCACCGGTGGGAGAAGGTGCCCGAAGGGCGGATGAGGGCGCTCAACCTCCCCCAACCAGCGCACCCGAGGGCGGCCGTGGGCTATGCCCTGGCAGAGGCGCGCGCCCTTTGCGTCACTGCCAGGGCATAGCCCGCGGCCGCCAAGCCGACAGCAACGAACCGGCCGCGCCCTAAAACAGCCATCAACAACAACCTGAACAACCCACCCTAAAAAAAGCCAAACGCTAAAGAGCCACCACCCCCGGCCGATACAGCAATCGTGATTCTGCCGAGAACGACCATGTACTCACGCCCCCTGATTCGTCTGGCCGCACCCCTGGTCCTGACCCTCCTGTTCCCACTCGCCGTCGCCCTCGACTTCCCGGGCTTCGTCCGCTGGGCCATCCTGGTCACCATGACCCTGAGCTGGCTGGGCTTTGCTGCCTGGAGCGTCTGGTCGCAAGGCCGCCGCCACCCCGACCAAGCCCGCGTCCTGCGCGAACAGGACCAACTGCTGGGCGAACTGCGCAACTTCGTCACCAACGAAGTCGAAGGCTCCCGCTCCGAAGTCGAACGCGCCCGCGAACTGATTCGCCAGGCCGTCTCCGGCCTCGGCAGCAGCTTCGAAGCCATGAACCGCAAATCGCGCCAGCAGAGCCACGCCCTGGCCCGCATCGTTGACCGCGCCGGCGAAGACGGCAGCGCCGGCGTCGACGTCGCCCGCTTCGCCCAACACGCCAGCTCGCGCATGGAACAACTGGTCGAAGCCCTGGAACAAGTGAGCGGCCAGAGCAGCACCACCGTCAACCACATCGACGAAATGGCGCAGCACCTGGACGGCATCTTCGCCCTGCTCGAAGACGTCAAGTCGATTGCCGACCAGACCAACCTGTTGGCCCTCAACGCCGCCATCGAAGCCGCCCGCGCCGGCGAAGCAGGCCGCGGCTTCGCGGTAGTCGCCGACGAAGTGCGCAACCTGTCCGAACGCTCCACCACCTTCAACGAACAGATCCGCAAACTGGCGCACAGCTCCAAGGAATCCATCTCCAAGGTGCGCGACACCGTCTCGCAGATGGCCTCACGCCACCAGGACCGTTCGCGCGAAGCGCGCCACGAAGCCGCGGCCATGCTCGACAACGTCGCCGCGATCAACGCCTCCCTGGGCGAAGGCATGCGCGAAATCTCCGACTGCGCCCGCGCCATCGACGGCAGCGTTGCCGAAGCCGTCCGCGCCCTGCAATTCGAAGACATCGCCACCCAGACCCTGAGCGGCGTCCACACCCACCTCGACCGCCTGACCGCGATCAACCGCGAAGCCGTGGCCCTGCAGGAACTGCTACACCGCAGCGGCGGCGTCTTCGACGGCGACCTGGTACAAGCCCTTCAGCGCCTGGGCACCCGCCTGCGCGAAATGCGCCAGGAATGGGAGCGCCCGCCGCACAAGCCCGTCTCGCAGCAGACCATGGGCGCCGGCACCGTCGAGTTGTTCTGAACCAGCAAGCAGCACACGCATCCCCGGCTTCGGCCGGGGATGTTCGTTTAAGTCCACCTCCAACCTAGTCTCGCGTCCCTGCCGATGACCGATATTCCTGCCGCGACCAACGCACCGCGCCACGCTGCCAGCAATACCGCATTGGCAACGTTGGAAGCCGCTGCCCGCCGCGAACTGGCGCAACTTGCTGCTGCATTGCCTGCCAACGCGGCGGCCGCCGACCCACTGCTGGCGCATCTGGCTTGGGATTTGGGGTTGAGTGGGAATGAAGTGGTGCCGCGCTGGGCGGCCGGGTACCCGGCCGCTAGCGCGGGCTAAACCTACGACGCAGCCGAGACATTTGCCGGTTGAACCGTAATCCCATCGCGTGTAGATTGGACTGGTGAAGCGCGACGCCGGTGTCCCTGCTTGGGTAGCCTTCATGCCGCCACCCTTCGGGTGGTTCCCACCTTAGTGTGGAATATCCAAGAGGCCCGGCATCCGTAAATTACAAAGGCTCCTCATTGAGGGGCCTTTGTTTTTTCCTGCGCCACCAGCCAAGCATGCCTGGAGCGCAGACGCAGGTACATCGGGTTAAAGAACGAAAAGAACCGCTTCTTGTTGCCGCGGACATTCGTCGGACGCGTGCTCCTGTAATGGCAAGTCTTGACGGTCAAGCGCAACTCACTAGCAGCAACATTGACGCCCAGTTCGAGGCATACGTACCAACCGCTGTCACCACCGCGCGCCCGGTCTTCCTGGACACGGAACAAGACTTGCCCGTCCCCCTGAAACACCATCGCATGCGCGATTTGGCCAAGCATCTGTGGCAAGCGTTTTGAGAAGGCGAGCCGCGCTTCATCGAGGACACGATGCTCAGCCACTCCGCCACGCTTCGCCTCACAATACAACGCATCCGCTATTGATTCGCCAACACAGACACTCCGCGTGTAGCAGTGGTTGCTGAAGAGCACTACCACCGGCACAAGAACGGCACGCTGGTCCAATCGGACTTCGATTTCCATGACCATGCGCCGTAGATGGCTCACGTCGAAATCCAGCGGGCGAAGCTGCACCACCCCGTCCCACGCAACGTCATCCATGACCTGATCCATTCGATCAAATCTACCGAATTCTGCACAAGTCCACGCGCTCAATTGCGCGCATATCAATGGGCAAAACAGCTAATTTGCAGAGATGGCCATCAGACTTTTCCGCGACAGGCTGACAGTTCGAAAAATCGAATGGTTGCGGCATGTGGCCAATGCGAATCTCGCGTCAGGAGCTTCAAATCTCCGTTCAATGGCAAACAAAGCACTGCCCAATGACCTCGTGCGTCAATGCGAAGTTCGTCGGGAGGGGGCGAATACAAGACCCTTTGGGGAATAAACCCGGCCGTATGCCATTGAGCGGTTTTTGAACCTCCCGGCACCCTGCCGCATAACGCGGCAGGGCTCTTTTGTCTCGGAGGCTCGCCATGGATCAAACACAGCAAGACTTTCGCACCCTACCCGTCGTCTTGGCGCCACACGAAGTTCCACCCTGGACGAAGGTTCCACCGCCGGGTTACGCCAGCTTCGAAGCAGTCGAAGCAGCCATCGCAGCGGAAGCTGCGCGCCACCGGCCGCGCGGCCCGCGCAAGCCGACCGACCTGACGATGGGCTCCTACTACTACGACGTCCGCAATTGCCGAGCGCCCATGCTGCGGCTGCGCGGCTTGTGGCTTGAAGAAGCCGGCCTGCCGATAGGCAGCCGCCTGCACATCAACATCGAATCAGGCAAGCTGACTCTCACCCTCCTTTCGCTTCCTCCCGAACCAGAACCCAGGAAGCCCAAGCGAAAGGCGCCTTGGCAGCGTAACCTTGAGCAGAAACTAGCGGCCGTGCAGTAAAGCAGCCGCCCACGCTCGCAAGTCCATCAGACCGCAGCTGCTCCCGCTCTCTCAAAACACCGGCAGACCGTAGGGCGTCCGGGGCCGGGCCCTTGCCCGGGGGCGTTGGGCGACAGGGACGTCGCCCAACGAGCCCCGCATGGATGCAGTTCTTGGCGTCCCCCGGGCAAGGGCCCGGCACCGGACGCCGCGCGACCAACCATCAGGCAAGCGCCGTTACTTAGGCTGCCGCACAGGCAAAGTAATCCGAAAAGCCGCCCCCTGCCCAGGCGCACTCTCCACATCAATCCGCCCGTGATGCTTATTGATGATCCCGTACGAAATCGACAACCCCAACCCGGTCCCACTGCCCACCGGCTTGGTCGTAAAGAACGGATCGAAAATCCGCTGCTGCAGATCCGCCGGAATGCCCGGCCCGGTATCGCGGAACTCGATCCACACCTGGTCGCCTTCCACGCCCGTCCCCACCGTGATCGACCCACGCTCCGTAATCGCCTGCCCCGCATTGAGCAGCAAGTTCATATAGACCTGGTTGAGCTCCGACGGCAGGCACTCCACCAGCGGCAACTCCCCATACTGCCGCTCCAGCGTCACCTTGTACTTCAACTCATTCCAGATGATGTTGATCGTAGACTCAAGGCCCGCGTGCAGATCCACCAGCTTCCACGACTCCGAACGATCCGAATACGAAAAATCCTTCAGGTCGCGCACGATCCGCGTCACCCGCTCGATCCCCTCGCGCGACTCGGCCATCAACTGCGGCAAATCCCCGGCAATGAAATCAATATCCGCACGCTTGCGGATATCGTCGATCTCCGGAATCAACGCCTTCGGGTCCGGTGCCCGCAACGCCCGCTCATAGGCCTCGATCAACGTAAACAGACTGCGCAAATACTCCTGCAGACTGCCCAGGTTCGAATGCACATAGCCAATCGGATTGTTGATCTCGTGCGCCACGCCGGCAGCCAGTTGGCCGATCGAGGCCATCTTCTCCGATTGCAGCAACTTGTCCTGCGCACCGTTCAAGCGCATATACGCCTGGCGCAGCTCCGCATGCCGCTGCTCCAGCTCACGCTCGTAGTCCTCCTGGCCCTCGATGTTGTGGAACAGCGCCAGGAAGTAGTCAGCCCCCTCCACCCCATGGTGATAGAGGTGCGCAATGACCACGCGCTCACCGATCGGCAGGCTGCCCGACCAACTGCCGCTACTGCGTGCCTGGCCCAGGGCGCCACCAGGCAACACCTCGGCGATGCGCTCGCCGAACGTGCTGCCATCGTGCGGATCGCGACACAGGCTGGCGCGCGCAATCGCATTGGCGAACACCAGCTCGCCATCGCCACGAAAAAGTAACAGGCCCTCCTGCATGCGTTCGCTGAAAGCGCGCAGCACATCGCGCGAGGGCAACAGGGCGGGATTGAAATAGAGTTTGTCGGGCACGGGAATGGCACGGCAGGAGCGGTGCCAACATAGTACGTCGAAGCCCGCGATGGCGGGCCAGGCCCTTCAAAGGTGAAAGGCGCGTGCCGGTTACGCTACCGCGATGGAGCGGCTGGCGTGAATGCTGTCGCTTTGTCCGCGCGCGTCGTAGGCCGGCGCGCTTTCGCTGCGGCCAAGATGGCGCAGCGCCCAGTTGACCTCGCGGCGGCGGCGCGCCAGCAACGCACCATTGGCACGATTGACTTCGGCCAGTTCGCGCAGGCGCGCTTCGGCGCCGTGCGGCACCTCGCGTTCGAGCACGCGCAGGGCCTCGAGCTTGTCCTGGGTGGCGCGGATCAGCCCCTCGACGTCATGGTCGATCAGGGCCTGGCGCTCACCCGCCAGGGCGTCGCCCAGGCGTTGCAGGGCATCGCTCATCGGGCTCATCCGCCGAGCTGCTGGTCCAGGTCGATCATGCGGCTGGCGATCGCCTCCGGGTTGATCTTGTAGCTGCCGTTCTGCAACGACTCGCGCACGGCCTGCACGCGGCCCTGGTCGATGGCCGGGGCGCTGGACAGTTCCTTCTGCAGCGACTGCAGGCCAGTAGCCTCGCCGGTCAGGCGCAGGCTATCGCTGGCCTGGGCGGCCGCTACGGGCTCGGAGCGGTCGCCGCCGGCCGAGGAAATCTTGCTGGCCACGCTGCCGGCTCGCAGGGTCGCACCGGCGGGCAGGCTACCTTCGATCTTCTGGGTCATGGTGGTATTCCTCATACGGTTCGCAAGGGATAACGGCCGCTTGCGGGATTACTTTAGGACGAATTCGGGTTTTTCCTGACAGCAAAACTGGCGTCAGTCGGTCAGCGTGAAACCACCACCGCCCCGCTGGCGTCCACCACGCCCTGTACGATCCGGCGCGAGGAGCTGTTTTCCACCGACACCCGCTCGTCACGGCCGGCATCGCCCAGGGCGCGGCCGCTCATGCGCACCTCCAGGCCGTCGCGCCGGGCCACCAGCGCCACCGTATCGCCCCGGCGCACCAGGCGCTGGGCGACCAGGTCGCTGGCCGACAATACGGTGCCGGCCGGCAGCACGCGGCGGGCACTGCGGCCAACCGCATCGGCCGGGTCGGCCAGTACGGCGCCGGCAATCCGGGCCGCGTCGCGCCGCTCGATGCTGATATCGGCCACGTCCACGGTTTCTCCAGCAGCCACGCCGCGGTTGAGCACCAGCACATTCTGGCTGCGGCGCACCTTGACCGGCACGAACAGGCGCCAGCCGGCCGCCTGCGGGCAGCCGACCTCGACCGTGTTGCCATTGCCCGGCTGCGCCTGCAGCGCCACCGGGCACGCCGGCATGCGCAGGCCCGGGTCCAGCGTGGTCTCGGCATCGGCCGGCTCCACTCCGAGCGCGGCGATGGCGGCCGCGCGGATGCTGTCCACCGACTGGAAACCATCGGCAAACGCGGCTGCGGGCGCAAGGGCAAGCAGGATCAGGATGAGGCGGACATGGCGCATGCGCATGGGCGTGCTTCTTGAAGTGAGTCCGGGGACGAGGTGCAAGACACGTGCCAGACCTGCCCCTGTAGGAGGGGCTCTGGGTGGCCTCGGGCCATCAGCCCCGACAGGCACGGCCGCTGCAATCCGGATGCCAGCACTACTCAAGTTCCGCGCCCGGCATCCGATAAAAGCCCCATGTCACACGACCTGCTCAACCGGATCGACCAGCGCACCCGCCTGGCCGGCCACAACCGCCTCGCCTTGCTGCTGTTCCGGCTCGGCGGACGTCAGCTTTTTGGCGTCAACGTCTTCAAGGTGCAGGAAGTGCTGCGCCGCCCGGACCTGTTCCAGGTGCCCGGCCTGCCCAACGAATTCGCTGGCGTAGCCGACGTCCGCGGGCGCTCGGTGCCGGTGCTCGACCTCGGCGTGGCCATCGGCCATCCCGAGCGCGCCCCGGGCAGCGAAGGCGCCCCCGGCTACCTGGTGGTGGCCGAGTTCAACCGCTCGGTACAAGGCTTCCTGGTCAGCGGCGTGGAGCGCATCGTCAACATCGCGGTGGAAGACATCCACCCGCCACCGGAACTCGGCGCCGAGGCCACCTATCTCACCGCGGTGACGCGTTTCCAGGGCGAATTGATCCAGGTGATCGACGTCGAGAGCGTCCTGGCCGACATCGCCCAGGTCGAAACCGACATCCACCTCGACCCGGCCCTGGCCCTGCAGACCGACCGTCCGCTGCAGGTACTGGTGGTGGACGACTCACGCGTCGCCCGCCAGCAGATCCGCAGCGTGCTCGACCAGCTCGGCGTCAGCGCCACCCTGCTCTCCGACGGCCGCCAGGCCCTGGACCACCTCTTGCAGGTACTGGCCGGCGGCGAAGACCCCGCCGAGCGCTACGCCATGGTCATCTCCGACATTGAGATGCCGGCCATGGACGGCTACACCCTGACGACGGAAATCCGGCGCAACCCCGGCCTGTCCGGCCTCTACGTGCTGCTGCACACCTCCCTCTCGGGCGTGTTCAACAACGCCATGGTCGAACAAGTCGGCGCCAACGCCTTCGTCGCCAAATACAGCGCCCACGAACTGGCGGACTACGTCCTCGAACGCCTGCGGGATGTAGCCTCAGAGGCATGACCCGGCTTTTCACTCACCCTTAAAAGGTGCAGTGCCCGCTTTCCCGCCTGTCCGTCGGATCCTGTCTGGGTGGCCGCGCGACATCAACGAATAGCCAGCCTCGCCGCTTCTGGCACAAACCTTGCCTCTACCCCCGGTACTGATCCGCCGGAGCAAGGCCGTGTCCAATCCGATCGCTTCCTACCTTGGGGTGCATGCCGATGCGCTGCCGCTGCGCGAGCAGCGCATGCAGCTCATCGCCAGCAACCTGAGCAACGTCGACACGCCCGGGTACCAAGCCAAGGACCTCGACTTCAACGCCGCCCTCAAGGCCGCCGGCGCAGCACGTGAAGCAGCCAGCGGCGACGGCATGGCGACCCCGCGCGAAGGCCACATCGGCAGCGGCGAGATCGCCGGCCTCAACCCGTTCCAGATCACCCGCCAGGCCGACCAGCCCAGCCTCGATGCCAACACCGTCGATCCCGACGCCGAACGCGCCGCCTACGGCCGCGCCGCGCTGGAATACCGCGCCTCGCTCAGCTTCCTCGAATCCAAGGTGAAGAACATGCTCACCGCGATCACGGGCTCCTGAGCATGAGCAACCTGCCTATTTTCGATGTCGCCGGCTCGGCCCTCCAGGCCCAGTCGGTGCGCATGAGCACGATTGCCTCGAACCTGGCCAACGCCGATTCGGTGGCCGGCTCGGCCGAGGCCGCCTACAAGCCGATCGAACCGATCTTCCAGGCCACGCCCAACAGCCAGGACCCCAGCCTGACCGGGGTCAAGGTCAAGGAAATCACCACCACCGGCGCGCCGCCGATCAAGCGCTACGAGCCCGGCCACCCGCTGGCCGACGACCAGGGCTATGTGTACTCGCCCGATGTCGATCCGGTCGCGCAGATGGTCAACCTGATCTCGGCCTCGCGCAATTACCAGGCCGGCGTCGAAGTCCTCAACACCGCCAAGGAACTGACGTTGGCGACCCTCACCATGGGTCGCTGACCCCATTACCGCGGCTAGCCGCTACCGGAACCCACCATGAGCACCATTGCTTCGGACATCTACAAGTCGCTCGGCGTCACCTCGGACAGCAGCAGCACGACCAAGAGCAAGGAGGCCTCGCTCGGCCAGGCCGACTTCCTGCGCCTGATGACCGAACAGCTGCAACACCAGGATCCGCTCAAGCCGATGGAGAACAGCGCGTTCCTCGGCCAGCTGGCGCAGTTCTCCACGGTCCAGGGCATCACCGACCTCAACACCTCGGTCAATAGCTTCTCCACCGCGATGAGCAGCGACCAGGTCCTGCGCGGCGCGCAACTGGTGGGCCACGAAGTGCTGGTGCCCTCGGCGAATATGGCGCTGGACGACACCGGTTCGGTCAGCGGCGTGGTCGCCGCGCCCAGCGCCGGCACGGTCAACTTCGATATCACCGACGCCAACGGCCAGAAGATCAAGACCCTCAGCGTGCAGGCCGACAAGGCCGGCGAAGTGGCCTTCGGCTGGGACGGCACCGACGCCAACGGCAACCGCCTGGCCGCCGGCACCTACGGCATCACCGCCACCCACACCGATTCCAGCGGCACCGACAGCAAGCTCTCCACCTACGTGCAGGCACCGGTGGAAAGCGTGACCGTCGGTTCCGACGGCCTGTACCTCAACCTCAAGGGGCTGGGCACCGCCCCCATCGACTACGTGCTCCGCGTCAGCTGAGCCGGCACCCGCGCAACCAGGAGTTCCCATGGGCTTCAATACTTCGCTGTCCGGCATCAACGCCGCCAACGCCGATCTCAACGTCACTTCCAACAACATCGCCAACGTCAACACGACCGGCTTCAAGCAGTCGCGCGCCGAGTTCGCCGACATGTTCCAGAGCACCGCCTATGGCCTGTCGCGCAACGCGGTCGGCTCGGGCGTGCGGGTGAGCAACGTCGCCCAGCAGTTCTCGCAGGGCAATATCGACCCGACCGGCCGCAGCCTGGACCTGGCGATCTCTGGCGAAGGCTTCTTTACCATGTCGATGAACGGCGAGCGCCTGTATTCGCGCGCCGGCAACTTCCAGACCGATTCCAATGGCTACGTCGTCAACCCCGAAGGCGCACGCCTGCAGGTGTACGCACCCAATGCCGATGGCAACGGTTTCGATGTCGGCCGCCTGGGCGACCTGCAGTTGCTCACCACCGACAGCCCGCCGAGCCAGACCACCACGGTCAACCTCGCCTTCACCCTGCCCGGCAATGCCCAGCAGCCGACGGTGGCCACGTTCGACCCGGCCGAGTCCAACAGCTACAACCACTCCACCGGCGGCATCAACGTCTACGACTCGCTGGGCGTGAGCCACACCCAGACCTCGTACTTCGTCAAGACCGCCACCGCCAACGAGTGGCAGGTCTACAACTATGTCGACGGCAGCCAGGTCGGCACCCCGACCACGTTGCAGTTCTCCGACGGCGGCGCGCTGACCACCCCGGCCGACGGCAAGATCACCCTGGACCCGTACACCCCCAGCACCGGTGCCGGCGTGCTCAACATGTCGCTCGATCTCAGCGGCTCGACCCAGTACGGCGAGTCGTTCGCCCTGCGCGACACGCGCCAGGACGGCTATGCCAGCGGCAAGCTCAACGAGATCAGCATCGACAGCACCGGCGTGGTGTTCGCGCGCTACTCCAACGGTGCCGACAAGGCGCTGGGCCAGGTCGCGCTGACCACCTTCACCAATCCGCAGGGCCTGTCGCAGCAAGGCGGCACGATGTGGGCCGAGAGCTATGCCTCGGGTTCGCCGCGTACCGGCGTGCCGGGCAGCTCGGACTTCGGCGAGATCGAGTCCGGTTCGCTGGAGTCTTCCACCGTCGACCTGACCGAGCAGCTGGTGAACATGATCGTGGCGCAGCGCAACTTCCAGGCCAACGCGCAGATGATCTCGACCCAGGACCAGGTCACCCAGACCATCATCAACATCCGTTGATGATGGCCGACCGCTAGGAGCCCGCCGCCATGGATAAAGCCCTCTACGTCGCGATGACCGGCGCCCGCGCCTCGCTCCAGGCCCAGGGCACGGTGTCGCAGAACCTGGCCAACGTCGACACCAACGGCTTCAAGGCCGCCCTGGCCAATACCCAGGCGATGCCGATCCGTGGCGACGGCTTCGCCTCGCGCGTAAATGCCATGCACATCGACCAGGGCTTCGATGCCAGCGTCGGCTCGCAGAAGGTCACCGGCAATCCGCTGGATGTGTCGCTGCAGCCGGACACCTGGCTGGCGGTGCAATCCAGCGATGGCAGCGAGGCCTACACCCGCGGCGGCCAGCTGGCGTTGACGCCGAACGGCCAGTTGGTCACTTCCAGCGGCCGCGCGGTGCTGGATGAGAACGGCAACCCGATGACGATTCCGCCACACCAGGCGATGGAGATCGGCAGCGACGGCACCGTCTCGATCACCCCGCTGGGGGAAAGCGCGGCCACCCAGGCCAACGTTGGTCGTATCCGCGTGGTGCAGGCGCCGTCTTCACAACTCACCCGCGGCCTGGACGGGCTGATGCGCAACACCGACCCGACCCAGCCGTTCGCGCAGGCGCAAGGCAAGTCGGTCAACAGTGGTTCGCTGGAAGGCAGCAATGTCGATGCGGCCGGCGCGCTGGTGCAGATGATCCAGCTGCAGCGGCAGTTCGAGATGCAGGTGAAGGTGATCAAGCACGGCGATGAGAACGCGCAGTCGGCCAATACGCTGTTGCGGATGAGCGGTTAATTTTGGCGCAATCTGGTGGGCGCCGGGATGGGCCGGTGGGCTTCGGTGCGAATGTCCCCCGACGCCGATGAAGCCGGCGCCTCCTCCTTTATTTCGCACCGAAGCCCCCCGGCCCACCCCGGCGCCATCGGCTTGCGGATGAATTGAAAAGCGAAGCTTCGCTCTGCTTCCAGAGCCGCCGCCGCGATCTCGAACGTGGGGTGGGGAGGCCCTTCGGTGCGAAATAAAGGGGGAGGCACCGGCCTTATCGGTGCCGGAGGACATTCGCACCGAAGGGCCTCCCCGCCCCGCGCCACGCAGGACCCACCGGCAAAACGCCCCGAAACAGCAAAGAGCCAAGAACCCGACATCGACTTTGGCACGCCGCATGCATCGCTAACCACGTGAACGGCCGCCGCGGCCGACAACCACCGAGGAACGGCAATGAATCAGGCTTTGTGGATCGCCAAGACCGGACTCGACGCGCAACAGACGCGCATGTCGGTCATCTCCAACAACCTGGCCAACACCAACACCACCGGGTTCAAGCGCGACCGCGCCAGCTTCGAAGACCTGCTGTACCAACAGGTCCGTGCCCCCGGCGGTGCCACTTCGGCACAGACCAACCTGCCTTCCGGCCTGCAACTGGGTACCGGTGTACGCGTGGTCTCCACCTCCAAGGCCTTCGAGCAGGGTAGCCAGCAGCAGACCGATCGCGCGCTGGACGTGATGGTCAACGGCCGTGGCTTCTTCGAAGTGCAGATGCCCGACGGCACCTCGGCCTATACCCGCGACGGCAACTTCCAGATCAACGACCAGGGCCAGCTGGTGACCAACAGCGGCTACCCGATCCAGCCCGGCATCCAGGTGCCCGAAGGCACCGAGTCGATCACGATCGGTACCGACGGCACCATCACTGCGCAAGTCGCCGGCCAGACCGGTGCGCTGGAAATTGGCTCGCTGACCCTGACCGATTTCATCAATCCCTCCGGCCTGCAGGCCAAGGGCGAGAACCTGTACGTCGAGACCACGGCGTCCGGCCCGGCGCAGAACGGCACCCCCGGCCTCAACGGCCTGGGCACCACCGTGCAGGGCGCGCTGGAAGGCAGCAACGTCAACGTGGTCGAAGAGCTGGTGAGCATGATCGAAACCCAGCGCGCCTACGAGATGAACGCCAAGGCCATCTCCACCACCGACTCCATGCTCGGCTATCTCAACACCAACGTTTGATCCCAATACCTGATTGCCCGCGGTGACCGCCATGACTTCCCTGCCCTCTCCCTTCCGCATCGCCCTGGCTGCGACCGCGTGCGCCCTGCTCGGTGGCTGCGTCATCGCCGGCGACGTGCGACCGTTCCCGGCGATGGCGCCGGTGCAGCCGGTGATGGCACCGCAGGCGCAGGCCAGCGCCGGTGCGATCTACGCCGCCGGCCCGGGCCTGCAGCTGTACGGCGACCGCCGCGCGCGCGATGTCGGCGACCTGGTCACGATCACCCTGGTCGAAAGCACCACCGCCACCACCAGCGCCACCACCGGCATCAGCAAGAACAGCAGCATCGACATGGCCACCCCGACCGTGCTCGGCCTGCCGGTGACGTACCACGGCCAGGATCTGCTGAAGAACAGCGCCAGTGGCGAGCGCAGCTTCGATGGCAAGGGCCAGAGCGCGCAGAGCAACCGCCTGCAAGGCAGCGTCACCGTTACCGTGATCCAGCGCCTGCCCAACGGCAACATGGTCGTGCAAGGCCAGAAGCAGTTGCGCCTGAACCAGGGCGATGAGCTGGTACAGATCCAGGGCATCGTGCGCGCCGCCGATATCGCCCCGGACAACACCATTCCTTCCAGCCGCGTGGCCGACGCGCGCATCGCCTACGGCGGCCGTGGCGCGGTGGCGCAGTCCAATGCCATGGGCTGGTTCGGCCGCTTCTTCAATTCGGCGCTGTCGCCGTACTGATCTCTTTCAAGGTATCGCCATGAAGCTCGTTGCCACTTCGCTGCGTCTGTCCGCCATCGCCCTGCTGGCCTTGTCCGTCTGCGCACCGGCTGCGGCCGAACGCATCAAGGACCTGGCCCAGGTCGGCGGCGTGCGCGGCAACGCGCTGGTCGGCTACGGCCTGGTCGTGGGCCTGGACAACACCGGCGACCGCACCAGCCAGGCGCCCTTCACCGTGCAGAGCTTGAAGAACATGCTCGGCGAACTTGGCGTCAACGTCCCGGCCAACGTCAACCCGCAGTTGAAGAACGTGGCCGCGGTGGCGATCCACGCCGAGCTGCCGCCGTTCGCCAAGCCGGGCCAGCCGATCGATATCACCGTGTCTTCGATCGGCAACGCGATCTCGCTGCGCGGCGGCTCGCTGCTGATGGCGCCGCTGAAGGGCGCCGATGGCCAGGTCTACGCGATCGCCCAGGGCAACCTGGTGGTCGGCGGCTTCGGAGCGCAGGGCAAGGACGGCTCCAAGGTCTCGGTCAATATCCCCAGCGTCGGCCGCATTCCCAATGGCGCCACGGTCGAGCGCGCCTTGCCGGATGTGTTCGACAACAGCGGCGAGATCACGCTCAACCTGCACCAGAACGATTTCACCACGGTCTCGCGCATGGTCGCGGCGATCGACAACACCTTCGGCAGCGGCACCGCCCGCGCCGTCGATGGCGTCACCGTCGCGGTGCGCGCCCCGACCGATCCGGGCGCGCGCATCGGCCTGCTGGCGCGGATCGAGAATGTCGAGCTCTCGCCAGGCGAGGCGGCGGCCAAGATCATCGTCAATGCGCGCACCGGCACCGTGGTGATCGGCTCGCAGGTGCGGGTGATGCCGGCGGCCATTGCCCACGGCTCGCTCACGGTGACCATCAGCGAGAACAACAACGTCAGCCAACCCGGTGCGTTCGCCAATGGCCAGACCACGGTGACCCAACAGTCCACCGTGACTGCCAATGCCGAGGGCAGCCGCATGTTCAAGTTCGCCGGCGGCACCACGCTGGACCAGATCGTGCGTGCGGTGAACGAAGTCGGCGCAGCGCCCGGCGACCTGGTCGCGATTCTCGAAGCGCTTAAGCAGGCCGGTGCGCTGACCGCGGAGCTGGAGGTGATCTGATGCAGATCACCCCGCAACCGCTAGCGCTGGCGCCGCAGACCCAGAGCGACCCGCAAAAGATCGACAAGGTCTCGCGCCAGCTGGAAGGCCAGTTCGCGCAGATGCTGGTCAAGAGCATGCGCCAGGCCAGCTTTGGCGACTCGCTGTTTCCCGGCGAGAACCAGGCCTTCCGCGACATGTACGACCAGCAGATGGCCAAGGCGATGACCGAGGGCAAGGGGCTGGGCCTGTCGGCGATGATCGCGCGCCAGCTCGGCGGCGGCAGCCAGGGCAGCGGCACTGGCCAGGTCGATACTTCGCTGGCGCCCGACGCGACCAGCAAAAGTTATTCGCTGGTCGCCGCGAAGGCGGCCAAGGCGTATTCGCTGGTGTCCGGCGGTCGCGATGCGACAGTGCCGGCCGCCGCTGCGGCCAGCGCGAGTCCGGTCGCCAACGGCGAGGCTACCCTGCGCAGCGCCCGCGATGCGGTAACCGCGCAGACGCTGGACCTGATTGCCGGCCGCGAAGCCGGCACCGCCATTGGCACCGCCAGCCGCAACGACACGGGCAGCATCAACGAGGATTGGAGCACCCTGGACGACCGCTGGCTCGGCACCGGGCCGGTCGCGGTCAATGGCGACACCGCCGTCGATGCGAGCGCCGGCAGCGCCGCCGCGGCCCAGCTCGGCGAGCACACGCCGGAAGGCTTCGTTGCCAAGATCTGGCACCACGCACAGAAGGCCGCGCAGGAGCTGGGCGTGGACCCGCGCGCGCTGGTGGCACAGGCCGCGCTGGAGACCGGCTGGGGCCGGCGCGGTATCGCCAACAGCAAGGGCGACTCCAACAACCTGTTCGGGATCAAGGCCAACGGCTGGGGCGGCGAGCGCGTGCGCACCGGCACGCATGAGTACGTCGGCGGAGTGAAGACCTCCGAAACCGCCGACTTCCGCGCCTACGGTTCTGCCGCCGAAAGCTTCTCCGACTACGTGCGGCTGCTGAAGAACAGCGACCGCTACCAACAGGCGCTCAAGGCCGGCACCGACATCAAGGGCTTCGCCCGCGGCCTGCAGCAAGCCGGCTACGCGACCGATCCACGCTATGCGGCCAAGATCGCCGCCATTGCCACCGGCCCCACCATCGACCGCGCCGTGGCTGCTGTCAGCCAGGCCGCGCGCCAGGCCGGCGGCCAACTGGCCGGCACCGCGGTCGACCTGGTCCGCTCCGTCGCCAGCAATGCCGGCCTTGGCAACTTGAGGTAACGACGCATGTCCAACGTCCTGTCCACCGGCACCGGTGCCCTCATCGCCTTCCAGCGTGCGCTGGCCACGGTCAGCCACAACGTGGCCAACATCAACACCGAAGGCTATAGCCGGCAGAAGGTTGAATTCGCCACGCGCACGCCGACCGACTACGGCTACGGCTATGTCGGCAGCGGCACCCAGATCACCGACATCGGCCGCGTCGCCGACCAGCTGGCGATCTCGCGGCTGCTCGACAGTGGCGGCGAATTGGCGCGGCTGCAGCAGTTGTCCGGGCTTTCGGACCGTGTCGATGGCCTGTTCTCGGACAGCGCCACCAATGTCGCTGGCCTGTGGTCGAACTTCTTCGACGCCTCCAGCGCCCTGTCTTCGGATGCCTCCTCCACCGCCAACCGGCAGAGCCTGCTGGACAGCGGCAGCGCGCTGGCCACCCGCTTCAAGCAGCTCAGTGGCCAGCTCGATACGCTCAACACCGAGGTCAACAACGGCCTGCTGTCGGCCACCGACGAAGTCAATCGCCTGACCCAGCAGATCGCCAAGATCAACGGCAGCATCGGCACCAACGCGGCCAGTGCCGCGCCCGACCTGCTCGACCAGCGCGACCAGCTGATCCAGGAATTGGTCGGCTACACCGGTGGCACTGCGGTGCAGCAGGACGGCGGCTTCATCAACGTCTACACCTCCGGCGGCCAGGCGCTGGTGGTCGGCACCACCGCCTCCAAGCTCACCACCACCGCCGATCCCTACCAGCCGGGCAAGCTGCAACTGGCCCTGCAGACGCAGGGCATGAATGTGTCGCTGGACGCGCGTGCGCTCGGTGGGCAGATGGGCGGCTTGCTGGAATTCCGCAGCAACGTGCTCGACCCGACCCAGGCCGAGCTCGGCCGCATTACAGTGGGCCTGGCCACCAGCTTCAACGACGCCCATGCCCAGGGCATGGACCTGTACGGGCAGATGGGCGGGGACTTCTTCAGTTTTGCCTCGCCGAGCGTCTCCAGCAACCCGGCCAATACCGGCAGCGCCAGCCTGACCGCCTCCTATGGCGATCTAAGTGCACTCGACGGCCAGAACGTGCTGCTGCGCTTCGATGGCACGCAATGGACCGCGACCCGTTCGGACACCGGTGCCGCCGTGGCTCTCACCGGCACCGGCACCGCCGCCGACCCGCTGGTGCTCAATGGCGTCAACCTCGTCGTCGGCGGCACGGCCGCGGCCGGCGACCGGTTCCTGCTGCAGCCCACCGCCAACGTGGCTGGCAGCCTCGCGGTCGCCATCACCGACCCCTCGCGCATTGCCGCCGCCACGCCGGTCAAGGCCAAGGCCGACCTTGGCAACCTGGGCACCGGCAAGGTCAGCAACGTGCTCGTCACCGATTCGACCAACGCCAACCTGCTGACGCCGTCGACCATCGAGTTCATCGACGCCAACAACTACACCATCGATGGCGCCGGCCCTTACGCCTACACCGCCGGGCAGACGATCAGCGCCAACGGCTGGCAATTCACCCTCGACGGCGCACCATCGGCCGGCGACACCTTCGGCGTCGGCTCGACCGGTGCGGGTTCCAGCGACAACGGCAACGCCAAGCTGCTGGCGGCGGTGGAAAACCTCAAGGCGTTCAACGGCGGCACCATGAGCCTCAACGGCGCAGTGGCCGGCCTGACGACCTCGGTCGGCTCGGCGGCGCGCTCGGCCGACTACGCCTCGCAGGCGCAGCAGGTCATCAACGACCAGGCCCAGGCCGCGCGCGATTCGGTCTCCGGCGTCAACCTGGACGAAGAGGCCTCGGACATGCTGCGCCTGCAGCAGGCCTACCAGGCCGCTTCACAAATCATTTCCACGGCCGATACGATGTTCCAGAGCATCCTGAGCGCGATCCGCTGATGAACAACCGCATCTCCACCGGCATGATGTTCAGCCAGTCCGTGGTGACGATGCTGAGCAAGCAGTCCAAGCTCTCGCACCTGCAGCAGCAGCTCTCCAGCGGCCAGCGCCTGGTCACCGCCAAGGACGATCCGGTCGCCGCCGGCACCGCCGTCGGCCTGGACCGTGCCGTGGCCCAGCTGGCGCAGTTCAGCAGCAATGCCAACAACGTGCAGAACCGCCTCGGCCTGCAGGAAAACGCGCTGGCCCAGGGCGGCGACCTGATGACGCGGGTGACCGAACTGACCGTGGAGGCGAACAACGCTTCGCTGACCACCGACGATCGCAAGGCGATCGCCTCGGAACTGCAGGCCATCCACGACCAGATGCTGAGCCTGGCCAACAGCACCGACGGCAACGGTCGCTACCTGTTCGGCGGTACCAACGATGGCTCGGCGCCGTTCGCCCGCAGCGGCGACAGCGTCAGCTACAACGGCGACCAGACCCAGCGCCAAGTCGAGATCGCCGCCGACACCTACGTCGCCGACACCCTGCCCGGCAGCGAGATCTTCATGCGCATCCGCACCGGTGACGGCACCCTGGATGCCAGCGCCGGCAGCGGTAACACCGGCACTGCCCTGCTGCTGGATTTCAGCCGCGATGGCAGCTCGGGCACCTATGCCGGCGAAAGCTATACCTTGCAGTTCACCGCCGCCGACGCCTACGACATCCTCGATGCCAACGGCAATGTGCTCAGCAGTGGCACCTACACCGCCGGCAGCGACATCGGCTTCAACGGCGTGCGCCTGCGCGTGGATGGCACCCCGGCGGCCGGCGATACGATCTCGGTCGGCCCGTCGCAGAGCCGCGATGTGTTCGCGACACTGACCCAGTTGGTGGACGCGCTCAATAGCGACCCGGCCAGCGATGCCGACCGCGCCAAGTTGCAGAACGCACTGCAGGCCTCGCTGCGCGACGTCAAGCAGGCCTCGGCGAAGATGATCGACGCGCGCGCCGCCGGCGGCGCCCAGCTTTCGGCCATCGACAACGCCACCGAGTTGCGCGCTTCCAACGAAGTGACGCTGAAGACCACCCTGTCCTCGATCCGCGACCTCGATTACGCCTCGGCGATCGGCCAGTACCAGTTGGAGACGGCGGCGCTGCAGGCGGCGCAGACCGTGTTCAAGCAGATGCAGTCGATGTCACTGTTCCAGATGATGGGCTAGCCGCGAAGGCCCCCACGCGCAAACAACGAAGGCCACCTTGCGGTGGCCTTCGTCTTTTTTACTGCGTGATGCTTACCAGCGGTAGTTCACGCCCAACTGCCCACCGATATCGCGGAAGCGATCACTGCCGGTCTGCCAGGCCGCATGGCCCCAGCCGGTCCAGCCGCCGCCCAATTGCAGCTGCGCGCCGAGCTTGGCTTCGTAGCGGTCGCGCGGCCACCCCAGGCCGACCTGGGTTGCATCCATCGACAGGTCGTTGTCCTTGTTGTTGTGCCACCAGTTCAACATCGCGAAAGGCTGCACGCGGTTGTGGCCCATGTCTGCAGCATGGCCGAACACGCGCACGCCGACCCGGGTGGTCACGCCGCCGGCCAGTGACGAACCCACCACCGTGCCATTGGCCTCGACGTGGCGATCGGCCTGGTAGTCGGTGTAGATGGCCTGCGCCTGCGGCTCGACGAACCAGGCGAAGCGCTCGCCCGACGGCATCGCGAAGGTGTAGCCGCCTTCCAGCGAGGCCGACCAGCTGCGGGCAGCGTAGGACTCCTGCGCCAGGTACTGGCCGTTGACCTTGTTGTTGAAGCGGCCGTATTGCAGCCAGGCGTCGGCATAGGCACCCCCAACGCTCTCGGCACTACCGAACCAGGTGGCATACAGGCCGCCGGAATAGCCGCGCACCTTGCCCTTGGCCTGGTAGCCGGTCAGCCGTGAACCGACGTTGTTGTCGGCGCGTCCGGCAGCCGCCATGCCGCCGAAGTGGAAGCGGCTGTCGCCGGCCATCCATGTGGCCAGTTCGCCACCGACCTGCAGCAACGAGGTGTCACTGCTGACATCGAGCTGGTCGAAACCGGCGCGGCCGTCGACCTGGTGGCGGACCACGCGCGCCCACACCGCCGGTGCCCGCGCCGGGCCGTGGGCAAAATCAGGTTCGCCCATGCGGTCGTGCATCTGGTGCTGGAACATGCCGATCGATGCCGCCTGGTTGGCGAGGTAGGCACCGGCTTCGGGGCGATACACCGGGCCGCCGGGTTGACCCGGACGCGGCGGTTGGCCGCCGTTGGATGGGTCGCCGCCGGTACCGGACCCGCCCTTGCCACCGTCGCCGGTGCCGCCACCCGTTCCATCCCCGCCCGAGCCGCCCTTGCCGGGATCAGGGTTCGGGTTCGGGTTCGGGTTCGGATTGGGATTGGGATTGGGATTGGGGTTCGGATTCGGTTTGGGGTCCGGCTTCGGGTCCGGCTTCGGGTCCGGCTTCGGATCCGGCTTCGGTGTCGTGTCCTGCGAACGCAGGTACCAGTCGCCGTCATCCGGCGTCGCCACGCCGCCCTTGAACAGGCTGTAGTCGTAGGCGCCGGCCACGGCGCGGCCATCCAGCGTGAACGCACCGTCCGACTTGCCGGCAACCTGCACCAGCGCAATACCGTTGACCGTCTGCGCCCCGGCACCGCCGGCGTTACGCACGGACAACCGCGTGGTCCCGCGGGTGTTGCCCTCGACCACCAGGCGGTCGGTGGCCGAGGCGTCGTCGCCGAGCAGGGTGTTCATCGCCAACGTGCCGCCCTCGCCGACATGGTCACCATGCACGGTCAGGGTCTTGAAGCCGCCTTGTTCCGGCGGGTTGAACGCGATCGCGCCGGCATGCTTGAGCGAGGCAACGTCGGAACTGGCGGCCACGTCCCAGCGGCTGCTGGTATCCAGCGCTACCGCGCCGCCATTGGTGATCGCGCCTGCCAGGCTCGACTGATTGGCCAGGCTGAGGTCCAGCAACGCCTTCGGACCGGCCTTGAGGTTGCCCTGCAGCGCGACCTGGTCGGCGAAGATGCGCAGTTGCGCGGGACGATCGCCCTCGGCGAACACTTCGACCAAGCGGTTGTCGGCGCCCTTGAGCACCGCGCCCTGGCGCAGGTTCAACACACCGTTGCTGGCATCGGCGCCGGCGCCGCGCAGATGCACCGCAGGACCGGCCGCGGAAGTGACGCTGCCACCTTCGACCGTGACACTGGCTGGCGTGCCGCTATCGGCGAAACGGATACCTTCGCCGCGTGAGTTGACCGTGGTGCCGGACAGTTCGACAACCGCGCCGGCGCTGACGTGCACACCGGCACCGCGCGGCGCTGCCCCGGCATCGCCCGGTAGCCCGGTGGCTTCTATGGTGACGTTCTCGGCCCGGATGCTGCCGCTCTCGGTGGCGAGCAGGCCGTTGTCGCCGCTGACCTGGGCGCCATCCTTCAGCACCACCCTGCCCTTCTCCGAGGCCCATGCACCGGCGGCCGGGAAAATCGCAGTGCCGTTGTCGGCCGCGCTGATCACGGTGCCACTGGCTTCCACGACGCCGCCGGTACCCGCATGCACACCGGCCGCGCCACCGATGGCCTTGCCTTTGCTGAGCTTGGCGGTCGCCCCGTTGAACGCCTCGACCGCAGCACCGGTGGCAGCACGCACCTCGGCTTCGTTGCTGGTGATCAGGCTGCCGGCGCCCTCTGCCCAGGCGCCCATGCCCGCACTTTGCAGCACCGTGCCGGCCTGCAGGTCGATCGTGCCGCCGTTGTCCGCCCGGGCGGCGTGCGCGTCTGTATGGGTGGCGACGCCGCGGGTGTTCGTGGCGGTGATCTTGCTGCCGGCGCCGTCGGCCTGGACCAACGCCGTGCCGGCTGCGGAATCGAGCGTGCCGCCGCCGAGGGTGACCGCAGCGCCTGTCGATGCCGCAACCGCGGCATCGGTCGCGGCAGCGCCTTGTCGCGCACGCATGTTGTTGGAAGTGATGGCGCTGCCGGCGCCGATGGCCTGCAGCACGCTGCCACGCTCACTGGTGAGCGCGGCGTTGTCGGCGCGCAGGTTGGCGAAATGCGCATAGTCTTCGGTCACCACCTTGGCGGCGTGGCCGCCTTCGCCGGTGGCCTCGATCGAGCCACCGTTGAAGGCAATACTGCCCGACTTGTCGACGAACAGCCCGTGGCTGTCCTTTCCCGAGACCTGCACGGTGGCATCGGCGAGCCGTATGTTGCCTGCGGTCTGCACGTACGCACCTTGTGCCTCGGCACCGCGCGTGACCACGCTCACCGGCGAGGTATTGTCGATCGTGCCCGCACGTTCGGCGATCAGCGCCGTCCCTTCGCGTCCAGCGGCGTCGGTCTCATAGCGGCCAGTCGCCGTCTGCTGAGCATTTGAAGCGATGAGCTGGTTGGCGCCAGCGATCGTTGGCGCAAGCAATAGAGCAACTTGCAGCGAAAGGACGAGGGGATGCTGCTTGAGGGCTGGATGGCGCATGGACTTTCCTGATTCGTGCGACACATCCACACGGATGCGCCCGGTCATGCATGACCGTGGGGCGCATTCTCGGGAGCCACCCCCCGCGCGAGAATTGGACAAATCGTCGGTCTCAGGGATTCCCTCTGCTCACATAAGAGAAATCGCAGACTCTTGTCAGGGAATTCGCACCACGCCCGGAGCGAGGTGGACATTGCCAGTGCTACTAACTCACCGGCCACTGCCGTGGCCAGGGGCGGCCCCTCAAGTTCGCGCAAACGCGGCCGACACTGTCCTTGCCCGTTGGTGGCCCGCAAAGGCCCCCGGACAGGAACCAAAAAAAGATGGCCGACGGCGCTAAAGGTTGTTGACAACACGCCGTTATTCATTTCAGCAGCGGCAACGGCCAAATGACGGCCCCCCTGCGAAAGGCCCACCGACCCTCAGGGTTGCCGGATAGTCGCTTAGGAGAAGATCAAATGGCACAGGTAATCAACACCAACGTTATGTCGCTGAATGCTCAGCGCAACCTCAACACCTCCAGCTCGAGCATGGCCACCACCATCCAGCGCCTGTCGTCGGGCCTGCGCATCAACAGCGCCAAGGACGACGCCGCCGGCCTGGCGATCTCGGAGCGCTTCACCACCCAGATCCGCGGCCTGGACGTCGCCTCGCGCAACGCCAACGACGGCATCTCGCTGGCCCAGACCGCCGAAGGCGCGATGGTCGAAATCGGCAACAACCTGCAGCGTATCCGCGAGCTGTCGGTGCAGTCGGCCAACGCCACCAACTCCGATTCGGACCGTGACGCGCTGAACTCGGAAGTCACCCAGCTGCTGTCGGAAATCGACCGCGTTGCCAACCAGACCAGCTTCAACGGCACCAAGCTGCTGGACGGTTCGTTCTCCGGCGCGCTGTTCCAGGTCGGCGCCGACGCTGGCCAGACCATCGGCATCAACAGCATCGTCGATGCCAACGTTGACACCCTGGGCAAGGCTGGCTTCGCCAACTCCACCTCCTCGGCCGGCGCCACTGGCACCGCGACCGCTTCGGGCACCATCTCGGGCCTGTCGATCAGCTTCAAGACTGCCGCCGGCAAGGCGACCACGGTCAACCTGTCCGACGTCAAGGTGGCTTCGGGCGACACCGCTTCCGACGTCAACAAGAAGGTCGCCGCGGCGATCAACGACAAGCTGGACCAGACCGGCATGTACGCCTCGATCGACAGCAGCGGCCAGGTCAAGCTGGAATCGCTGAAGGCCGGCCAGGACTTCACCTCGTTCGCCGCCGGTACGCTGGCCGGTGGCACCGGCATCACCAACGGCTTCGCCGGCTTTGCCGCCTCGACCGCCGCCGCCGGTACCAGCAGCACGCTGAAGAACCTGGACATCTCGACCTTCGAAGGCGCGCAGAAGGCGCTGGAAATCGTCGACAAGGCGCTGACCTCGGTCAACTCCTCGCGCGCCGACATGGGTGCGGTGCAGAACCGCTTCACCTCGACGATCGCCAACCTGAGCACCACGTCGGAGAACCTGTCGGCTTCGCGTAGCCGCATCCAGGACACCGACTATGCGAAGGAAACCGCTGAGCTGACCCGCACGCAGATCCTGCAGCAGGCTGGTACGGCGATGCTGGCCCAGGCCAAGTCGGTTCCGCAGAACGTGCTCAGCTTGCTGCAGTAAGTTCTGCAGCTGGAACACCGGCCGCACCGATTGGAGCCCCCTTCTTTTGAAGGGGGCTTTTTTTGTCTTGTTTTTACGTGCGGCGTTCGGGGGCCGGGGCTTGCCCGGCGGACGCCAAGAACTGCATCCATGCGGGGCTCCTTGGGCGACGTCCATGTCGCCCAAGGCCCCCGGTCAAGCCCCGGCCCCCGAACGCCCGATGGATCGCCTCGATTTTAGGAAAGAGCGCCCTCATTCGCCCCGGTCGGGGCACCTTCTCCCACAAGCAAGTGGGAGAAGGAACGGCATCGAGCGCGGCGATCTGCGACAGCTAGCCGTCTCGCAGGGGCGGCGCCCCGCTTTTCTCCTCCCCCAAAAAACACGCGCCCATCGAAGTGGGAAAACAAAGGCGCCTGGCGCCGTTCCGGCGGGGAGGGGCTTTAGTGGGTCATGGATGGCCCACGGCGGTGGCGTCAGCACAGGGACGTCTGTCGACACCGCAAAGCCCCTCCCCGTCGGGACGGGGCCCACGCCGAAGCCAACGACAAAACCGCCAAACCGCCGACGCAAGGCGCCGGCACACCACTTGCATCTCCCCCACCGGGTGCTGCACCCCGCCCGGCGCTAAAGCCCGGCGGCGTGCGGCCGCTATTCCCTTTATCCGCCGCGGCGACAGGCGGTAGTCCAGGACAGGAGATTCACATGGCAGGTTCCTCGCTCTACTCGATCGGCTCTGGCCTGGACATTCCCACCATCGTCGCTGGGCTGGTGGCCGCTGACCGCAAGCCGGAGGAGACCCGCATCAACAATGCTGGCACCGCGGCTTCATCGCAGCTGTCGGCCATCAGCACCATCAAGAGCGGCATGTCGAACCTGCAAACGGCGCTGAAGACGCTGACCAGCAGTATCTCCAGCCAGGCCTACAAGACCACGGTGGGCGAAGGTGCGGGCTTCACCGCCACCGCCACCACCAGCGCCACCTCGGGCAACTACAATGTCGAGGTCGTCAGCCTGGCCGAGCGCCAGAAGCTCACTTCCGGCGCCTATGCCAGTGACAAGGTGGTCGGCGACGGCACCCTGACGATCAAGTTCGGCGACGATGCCGACGACACCCTCGATGTCACCATTGCCGAGGGCGCCAAGCTGTCGGACGTGGCGGCGGCGATCAACAAGGCGGCCGGCGGCGTCGGCGTCACCGCCAGCGTGGTCAGCGCCAATGACGGCCAGCACCTGGTGCTGACCGCCGCCGATACCGGTACCGCCGGTGCGATGACTGTCACCAGCAGCGGCGGCAATGGCGGCCTGGCCGGGCTGACCTATCCGGCCAGTGGCGGTACCGGCTTGACTGAAAGCGTGGCGGCCAAGGATGCGCTGGTGCGCGTGGACGGCTTTGAGCGCACTTCCAGCAGCAATTCGGTCGCCGACCTGATCCCCGGCGTGGTGTTGAACCTCACCAAGGCCAACGAGGGCACCAAGTACAGCTTGTCGATCGGCAAGGACAACACCGCGATCAAGACCAATATCAGCGCTTTCATCAGTGCCTATAACGCGGTCAATACGGTGTTGAAGTCCTCCAGTTCCTATAACGCCGATACCCAGACCGCCTCGGCGCTGACCGGCGATGCCATGGTGCGCGGGCTGCAGCAGCAGATGCGCAGCCAGGTCAGCGGCAGCGTCACCGAGCTCAAGGCGCTGGGCGTGACCATCGCCACCGACGGCAGCCTCAGCTTCGATGCGACCAAGTTCGAGACCAAGGTCGCCAGCGACCCGAATGCGGCGCAGAAGCTGTTCGGCAACGACGGCACCGTCTCCAAGGGGCTGTCCAGCATGCTCGACAGCAACCTCAACTCGACCAACGGCTCGATCACCCTGCGCAGCAACAGCCTCAATGCGCAGATCAAGGACCTGGAAGAGCAGCTGGACGACCTGGACAAGCGCATGGCCGAGGCAACCACGCGCTACACCGCCAAGTTCACCGCCATGGACACCCTGGTGGCGCAGATGCAGACCACCAGCAATTACCTGACCCAGCAGTTGGCCGCTTCCAGCAGCAGTTGATCGCCCTCAAGTGCAGGCCCGCTCCGGCCGATAACGGAGTATCACCAACATCGCGGGCCCGCCCGCGCACGCCGGCGGGACAACCGGCGAGGCGCCGTCCCAGGCCCCGCCAGGAGCAATGCATGTACGGTTCCAGCCGCCAGTATGCCGAGCAGTACCGCAAGGTCGGCGTGTCCACCAGCGTCACCGATGCCGATCCGCACAAGCTCGTCGCCCTGCTCTTCGCCGGTGCCTGCCAGCGCATCCGGCTGGCCCAAGCCTGCCTGGCCCAAGGTGACCAGGCGCGCAAGGGCAAGGCGATCGGCGAGGCCTGCGCCATCGTCGGCCACCTCAATGGCTCGCTCGACCATGAGGCCGGCGGCGAAATCGCCGGCAACCTGTCGGCCCTGTACGAATACGTGATCCAGCGCCTGACCGAAGCCAACCTGCACAATGACGAGGCCGGGCTGGTGGAGTCGCTGACCCTGCTCGGCGAAATCGATTCGGCCTGGAACGCGATCCCGCAGGAACAGCGCGGGCTTGCGGCGGCGACTTCGTGAACAGCGCCGCGCAGGCACTGGAAGGGCTGCAGCAGCAGTTGCAAGCCCTGCACGCGGCACTGGCCGCCGACGATGATGCACGCGCGGCCGAACTGGTGCTGGCCCACGACCAGGACCTGCGCAGCTACTTGAACCACCACGGCACCGCCAACCGCCCTGCCCTGGCCGACCTGCTGCAACGCCAAGGCCAGGCCATGGCCGATCTGCGCGCGCGGCGAGAAACCGCTGCGCACGCCCTGCGCGAAGGCCGCCGCTCCCGCCAGGCGGCCCGCGCTTATCTGCGCGCCGGAGCTTGCTGATGCCCGACATCCTCCACGCCGCCGAGAGCCAACTGTTCGACGAGACCCTGAGCTGCGAACTGTCGCTGCCGGCGGAATTTCGCGTTGGCAGCACGCGCGGCCGCCAAGCCGCCGCCGAAGCCCTGCTGCGCGGCCTGGCACAGGTGGAGGAGCTGCGCAGCGACGAAGGCCACGAGGAACGTGGCGAGCTGCCGGTGCTGGTGCAACGCATGGACGCCAAGCTCGACCTCATGCTGGCCCTGCTCGGCCGCCTGGCCCGCCAGGCCCACGCCGAGCTGCCGTTGCGGCCGGTGCGCTGGTCACGCCGTGGCATGCGCCTGGAAACCGGCCAGCGCAGCGGTGCCAGCCTTGGCGCAGCCGGCGTGCTGGCGTTGCAGCCGGGCGAATGGCTGCCCGAAGCAATCGAACTGCCGGTGCGGGTGCTGGCCGAAGCGGCCAGCGGCACCGGCGGCTGCTTCCTGTGGCTGCAGTTCGACGACCTCGAGCCGGGCCTGGAAGCGGCCCTGGAGCGCCACCTGTTCCGGCTGCATCGTCGCCAGATCGCCGAAACCCGGCGCAGCCGCTCCGATCCGGGCTGAGCCCGGGGTGCCGCCCGGCCGGGGCGGTTGGCGGCGGCCCTCAGCTCAGCTAAGGTGCAAATCCCGCCTTTCTTATCGTCCAGGCCCCCACCCCGTGCGAGTCATCATCGTCGACGATCACACTCTGGTGCGCGCAGGCCTGTCCCGGCTGCTGCAGACATTCGCCGGCGTGGACGTAGTGGCCGAAGCCAGCGACGCGCGCCAGGCGTTGGACATGGCCCTCCTGCACCGCCCCGACCTGGTGTTGATGGACCTCTCGCTCCCGGGCCGCAGCGGCCTGGACGCGATGACCGACATCCTGCGCGAAGCCCCCCGCATCCGCGTGGTGATGATGTCCATGCACGACGACCCGGTGCACGTGCGCGATGCGCTGGACCGTGGTGCCACGGGTTTCGTGGTCAAGGATGCCGCGCCGCTGGAGTTGGAACTGGCGCTGCGTGCGGCATCGGCCGGGCAGGTATTCCTGAGCCCGCAGATTTCTTCGAAGATGATCGCGCCGATGCTGGGGCGCGAGAAGCCGGTGGGCATTGCGGCGTTGTCGCCGCGGCAGCGCGAGATCTTGCGCGAGATCGGCCGTGGGCAGAGCAACAAGGAGATTGCGGCGGATCTTGGGATCAGCGTCAAGACGGTGGAGACGCATCGGGCGCGGATGATGGAGTCGCTGGGTTGTCGGAGAGCCAACGATCTGGTTTTGCTTGCTGCTCGGCATCACAACGAGCTTACGTGACGTAGTCCGCTGAGCGGACTACGTCCCCAAAGTTTGCTGCGCAAACTTCGGGCCCCGCCTTCCGCCTTGCCTATCCCCCGCGCCTTCGGCGCACCCCCCTTAACAGAAGGGGGGTTCTTCTCCGGACGGCGCCGCCGCAAACCCGTCATCAAGCCCGGCGTCCGTAAGGACATTCCCGACATCCCGTCAGGAATATGACGCCCCAATCCGGAAACGCCCTGATTAAAAAGCCGTCACCCCCTCCTGCAAGATGTGTACCAAGGCGCAACCGCGCCGGGGATGCCGAAGGGGAACACGATGAAGCCGACTCTCTCCACCCAGCTGGGCCAGCAACTGCACCTCACCCCGCAGCTGCTGCAGTCCATCCGCCTGCTGCAGCTGGACGGCTTGCAGCTGGAAATGGAGATCCGCCGCGCCCTCGACAACAACCCCCTGCTCGAACTCGAAGAAGCCGAGGCTGACAACGCCGAGGACGCCGCCGCGGAAACGACCGCGCTGGAAGTGGCCGCCTTTGACGAACTGCCTGAAAGCTCGCTGTGGGATGTCCCCGGCTCGAGCTGGAACGACGGCGAGGACGATCGCCTGCAGCGCATCGCCGCCGGCGAGTCCAGCGATCCGCACTTGCGCGTGTTGCAGACCCTGGCCCTGGAGCTGGACGAGCGCCGCCTGGCGGTGGCTGCGTTCTGGCTCGAACACTGCGACGATGCCGGCTACCTCGTAGCGCCGCGCGCCGACCTGACCCTGCTCGCCAGCGCCCGCCTGGATGTGGATGCCGACACCGTCGAGGCCGTGCGCCAGCGGCTGCTGGCCGGCGATCCGGCCGGGCTGGCGGCGCAGGATCTGCGCGAATGCCTGCAGGCTCAGCTCGCCGCGCTGCCTGGCAAGGTCGCCGGGCGCACGCTGGCCCAGCGCATCCTGGCCGGCGATCTGGATTTGCTCGCCAGCCACGACTACCCGCGCCTGGCCCAGGCCGTCGGTGCCGAGGAAGCCGACGTGCGCGAGGCCGTGCGCCTGGTCCTGTCGCTGCAGCCGCGCCCGGGCGACACGTTGTTGCCGAGCCCGGAACACAATGTCATCCCCGATGTGGTCGCCTGGCATGCCGACGGCCAGTGGCGCGTGGCGCTGAACCCGGCGACCACCCACCGGGTGACCCTCAACCCGATGCACGAACGCGCCCTGTCCGAATCCAGCGAGGCCGCGCCGGCCCTGCGCGAGATGCTGCAGGAAGCGCGCTGGCTGACCCGCGGCCTGTCGATGCGCTACGAGACCCTGCTGCGCGCTACCCGCGCCATCGTCGAGCGCCAGTCGGCGTTCCTGACCCGCGGCGAGGAGGCCATGGCGCCGCTGACGCTGAAGGAGATTGCCGAGGAAATCGGCATGCACGAGTCCACCATTTCGCGCATCACCACCGGCAAGTACCTGCAGACGCCGCGCGGCACCTTCGAACTCAAGCACTTCTTTGCCGTGCGCCTGGAAGGGGCCAGCGTCTCCGGCCAGGCGGTGAAGGCGATGGTGCGCCGGCTGATCGAAAGCGAGCCGGCCGGTCGCCCGCTGGCCGACGAAGCCATTGCCACCCTGCTTGCCCGCCAGGGTGTCAACGTCGCGCGGCGGACCGTCGCCAAGTATCGTGAGCAACTGGATATCGCCCCGGCGCGTGAGCGCCGTCGCCATCACAAGCCGTTGCTGGCCCGCGCCGGCTGAGGGAACGCCCATGAACAAGCTCACCGTTTTGCTCGTCGACGACCACGAAGGTTTCATCAATGCTGCCATGCGGCATTTCCGCAAGGTCGAGTGGCTGGACATCGTCGGCAGCGCTGGTAACGGCCTGGAGGCGATCGAACGCTCCGAGAGCCTGCGCCCGCGCGTGGTCCTGATGGACCTGGCCATGCCCGAGATGGGCGGCCTGCAGGCCACCCGCCTGATCAAGACCCAGGACGACCCGCCCTACATTGTGATTGCCAGCCATTTCGACGATGCCGAGCACCGTGAACATGCGCTTCGCGCCGGTGCGGATAACTTCGTCAGCAAGCTGTCCTACATCCAGGAAGTCATGCCGATCCTGGAGGGCCTGTCGGAGGCGGGTGGTAATGAGTGAATCACGCATCCTGCTGATCGACAGCGACGCCGTGCGCGCCGAGCGCACCGTCTCGCTGTTGGAGTTCATGGACTTCAACCCGCGCTGGGTCACCGACGGCGCCGATCTCAATCCCGAGCGCCACCGCCACGACGAGTGGATGGCGGTAATGGTCGGTTCGGCCAACGATGCCACCTCGGCCACGCGCTTCTTCGACTGGCTGGCCAAGGCCAAGCTGCCGCCGCCGGTATTGCTGATGGCCGGCGAGCCGGGCCTGTTCGCCGCCGCCCATGGCCTGCACGAGGCCAATGTGTGGACGCTGGACACGCCCCTGCGCCATACCCAGCTCGAAGCGCTGTTGCGCCGCGCCAGCCTCAAGCGCCTGGATGCCGAACACCAGGCCGGCACCCAGGCCGACACCGGCCCGACCGGCCAGAGCCAGGCGGTGCAGCAGTTGCGCCGGCTGATCGACCAGGTCGCCGCCTTCGATACCACGGTGCTGGTGCTGGGCGAATCGGGCACCGGCAAGGAAGTGGTGGCGCGCGCCATCCACCAGCAATCACCGCGCCGCGATGGCCCGTTCGTGGCGATCAACTGCGGTGCGATCCCGCCGGACCTGCTCGAAAGCGAGCTGTTCGGCCATGAGAAAGGCGCCTTCACCGGTGCGCTGAGTGCGCGCAAGGGCCGTTTCGAGATGGCCGAAGGCGGCACCCTGCTGCTGGACGAAATCGGCGACATGTCGCTGCCGATGCAGGTCAAGCTGCTGCGCGTGCTGCAGGAACGCAGCTTCGAGCGCGTCGGCGGCGGCCAGACCATCCGCTGCAACGTGCGCGTGATCGCCGCGACCCATCGCAACCTGGAAACCCGCATTGGCGACGGGCTTTTTCGCGAAGACCTGTTCTACCGATTGAACGTATTCCCGATCGAGATGCCCTCACTGCGCGAGCGCGTCGACGACCTGCCGATCCTGGTGCAGACCATCGCCGCCCAGCTGGCACGCACCGGCCGTGGCGAAGTGCGCTTTGCCGAGGAAGCCTTGCAGGCGCTGCGCGGCTACGAATGGCCGGGCAACGTGCGCGAGCTGACCAACCTGGTCGAGCGCCTGGCGGTGCTGCACCCCGGCGGACTGGTGCGTGTGCAGGACCTGCCGGCGCGCTATCGCGGTGATTTCCAGCCGCTGCCCGACACCCTGCCGGCGGCGCCGCCGCTGGCCGCCATTGCCGATGTCCCGGCCGCGGGCCTGCATGAGCGCCACAAAAGCGCCGAGGACGCGGCCAACGCGGTCAACCTGCCCGACGACGGCATCGACCTGCGCGGCCATATGGCCAGCATTGAGCTGGCGTTGATCAACGAAGCGCTCGAACGCACCCAGGGCGTGGTCGCCCACGCCGCGCAATTGCTCGGCCTGCGCCGCACCACCCTGGTGGAGAAGCTGCGCAAGTACGGCATCGACCGCGAGCAGACTGAGTTGGCTGGCTGAGCTGGCTGGCCGCGAGACCACAAGGATGGACGACCTCACCTCGCAAGGGCTGAAGCTCACGGCGGCTTATCGCCAGAATCCCGGAACCCGCCTGCGTTTCGAAGCGCCGGTGGAGGTTGTGGCGGGCCTGGGCGTGCAGTGCAATGTGCAGGTCGGCGCTTTTACCTATTTCGTCTCCGGGCGCCTGAAGGGCCTGAAGTCGATCGGCCGCTATTGCTCGGTCGCCGCCGAGGTGAAGATCGGCGACCTCAATCACCCGGTCGACTGGCTGGGAACCTCCAGCTTCCAGTACAACCCAAAGCGCTTTGGTTGGCATGGCGAGGAGGTGGGCCGGGTGGCCGAGGCGCACCAGCCGCAGATGAAGGCGCGTCTCAAGCCAGCCGTGGTGATCGGCCATGACGTGTGGATCGGCGCGGGCGTCCAGATTCTGCGCGGGGTCAAGGTCGGCGATGGCGCGATCCTCGCCGCCGGCGCGGTGGTCAGCCGCGATGTGCAGCCTTATCAGATCGTCGGCGGCGTACCCGCAGCACCGATCCGGCTGCGCTTCCCGCAGCCCATCGTCGACGAACTGTTGGCGCTGCGCTGGTGGCAATACCATCCGCGCGACCTGGAAGGCGTCCCGTTCGCCGACATCCGCGCCGCAATCGACGAAATCCGCCGCCGTCGGGATGCCGGGCTGATCCAGCCGTGGCAAGGCACCTGGCAAACGTTCGTGGACGGCCGGGTCGAGGCCGAGGCAACGACCGCCTGAGCGTGGCCAGCGGCGGACAAGCCGCCTTTGGCATGTGGATTGCATCACACCCAACGGGGCCGCCCGCCACGCTGGGCCGACGGTTTCCCGACGCATTGTCCCGCCGAGGCCGTCATGCCAATCCCCGTCACCCGCCCGCTCCTGCCGCCGCTGGCCGAGTTCATGCCCTACCTGGAAAAGGTCTGGGCCAGCCGCACGCTGACCAACGGCGGCGACATGCACCGGCAGCTGGAGAAGGCCCTGGCCGACTACCTCGGGGTCGAGTACCTGGCCTTGATGGCCAATGGCACGCTCGCCCTGCTGACCGCACTGCAGGCGTTGCGCGTTACCGGCGAGGTCATCACCACGCCGTACTCGTTCGTCGCCACCGCGCACTCGTTGCTGTGGAACGGCATCAAGCCGGTGTTCGTGGACGTGGATCCGGTGAACTTCAATCTCGATCCGGCCCGGATCGAGGCGGCGATCACCCCGCAGACCACTGCCATCATGCCGGTGCATTGCTACGGCAACCCCTGTAATACCGCCGAGATCGAACGCATCGCCGAAACCTACAACCTGCGCGTGATCTACGACGCCGCGCACGCGTTCGGTGTCGAGGACGGCGAGGGTTCGGTGCTGCGCCACGGCGACTTGAGCGTGCTCAGCTTCCACGCCACCAAGGTGTTCAACACCTTCGAGGGCGGCGCCATCATCTGCCCGGACGCACGCACCTATCGGCGCATCGGCCACCTCAAGAACTTCGGCTTCGTCGATGAGACCACGGTGGTCGCGCCCGGCATCAACGGCAAGATGAGCGAGGTCAACGCCGCTTTCGGCCTGTTGCAGCTGCGCTACATCGACGATGCACTGGCCCGACGCGCGCAGATCGACCGCCTCTACCGCCAGCGGTTGGGCGAACTGGCCGGCATCACCTGCATGCCGCCGCGCGACGCCCAGGCGCGTGCCAACCATGCTTATTTCCCGATCCTGGTCGAGCCGGATTTTGCGATCGGCCGCGACGCGCTGTACCAGCACCTGCGCGACCACGGCATCCATGCGCGCCGCTATTTCTACCCATTGATCAGCGACTTCCCGATGTACCGCGGACTGCCCTCCGCCGATCCGGACCGCTTGCCGGTGGCGCGCTCGGCGTCGCAACGCATCCTGTGCCTGCCGATCTATCCCGACCTGACCGACGCCCAGCTCGATCGCATTTGCCGGCTGGTGGAAGTCGCTGGCCGCGGCTCACCAGTCACAACGCCGGCATTGGTCGGAACGGAAGCTGCGGCATGAAGCTCGCGGTCATGCAGCCGTATTTCTTCCCCTACCTGGGTTATTACCAACTGGCGGCGGGGGTAGACCGCTTCGTCTTCCTTGACGATGCGGCCTTCATCACCCGTGGTTTCATCCACCGCAACCAGCTACTGCTGGACGGGCGTCCCTATCGCTTCACCTTGCCGGTGGCCCAGGCAAGCCAGAACCGCAGCATCGCCGAACACCGTTTCGCCGGCAGCCCTGCCCGTTTCCTGCAGCAACTTCGCCATGGCTACGCTCGCGCGGCGCAATTCCAAGCGGTGTACCGGCTGGTCGAATCGGCCTGGGCGGCGGGCAACGCCAACGTGGCGCGGGTCTGCGCCGCCTCGATCCACGCCGTGTTCGACTACCTCGGCCTGCCGCTGCACAGCGCCGATGCTTCCGCGCTGGCGGTTGCCGGCCGCGGCCAGGACCGCATCGTCGCGCTGTGCCAGCAACTCGGCGCCCGCGCCTACCACAACCTGCCTGGAGGACGTGCGCTGTATGCGGCCGAAGCCTTCCATGCGTGCGGCGCGCAGCTGTACTTCCTGCAACCGCAGATGCCGCCCTATCAGCAGGGCCACGAACAGGACTTCGTTCCGGGGCTGTCGATGATCGACGTATTGATGCACAACCCGCCCGAGCGCGTACGCCAGATGCTGGGCGCCGCCCGCCTGGAGCCGGCGGCATGAACGCGCAGGTGCAGGTCGCGCCCGCCCATGTCGCTGTCCTTCCCATCGCAACGCCGGCGCGCTTCCCGGTCATCGCCGTGATCCTGGCCGGTGGCCGCGGCACGCGCTTCGGCAGCGAGCTGCCCAAGCAGTTCGTCAAGCTATCCGGACGCATGGTGATCGAGCACACCGTTGAGGTGTTCGAGCACTGCGAGGCGGTGGATCGCATCGTCGTGGTGGTGCCACCGGGCTACGAGGACACGGTATGGGAAGCGGCGATGCGCAGTGGCTGGCGCAAGCTGGAGAAAGTGGTGCTGGGCGGGCGCGATCGCGCCGATTCCACCGCCTCGGCGCTTGCCGCGCTCGATCAGGAAGGCGATGACTGCCGCGTGCTGGTGCATGACGCCGCACGCCCGCTGCTGGACCGGGACATCCTCGAGCGCTGCCTGGAAGCGCTACACCGGCATGGCGCGGTCGATGTGGTGGTGCCGGCCAGCGACACCATTGTCGAAGTCGGCGAGCACGGCCATATCCACGAAATTCCCGACCGCAGCCGCCTGCGCCGGGGCCAGACCCCCCAGGGCTTCCACCTGGGCGTGCTGCGCCAGGCGTATAGCCGCGCCAGCGCGCGCGGGCTGGCCGGGGTGACCTGCGATTGCGGCGTCGTGCGCCGCGAATTGCCCGACCTGGAAATCGCCACGGTGGCCGGGTCGCCCTCCAACCTCAAGATCACCGACGGCGTGGACCTCTACATCGCCGAGAAGCTGATCCAGACCCGCGCCACCCGCACGGCACGCAACGAGGAACTGCTGGTGGCGTTGCAAGATCGCGTGATCGTCGTGGTCGGGGCGTCCTACGGTATCGGCGCGGCGGTCGCGAGCCTGGCCGAGGCGCACGGCGCGCGCGTGCATCGCGCCGGCCGCAGTTGCGGCAATGTCGATATCACTCGTCGCGAAGATGTGGCGCGCCTGTTCGCCGACATCGCCGCGCGCGAAGGCCGGATCGATGCCGTGGTGAACACCGCCGCGCTGCTGGTGCGCAAGCCGCTGACCGGCTTCAGCCCCGAGGAGCTGGGCCAGGTCATCGCCACCAACCTGACCGGCGCGTTCGTGCTGGCGCAGGCTGCGCATCCCTACCTGCGCCAGAACCAGGGCTGCCTGGTGAATTTTGCCTCCAGCTCCTACACCCGCGGACGCGCCTTCTATGCCGCCTACAGCGCCACCAAGGCCGGCGTGGTCAACCTGACCCAGGCGCTGGCGGAGGAATGGGCAGCCGAACGCATCCGCGTGGTCTGCATCAACCCCGAGCGCACGCGCACGCCGATGCGCACGCGCAACTTTGGCACTGAACCAGCCGAGAGCCTGCTCGACCCCGATATTGTCGCGCGCGCCACGCTGCAGGCGCTGTGTTCCCCGCTTACCGGCGTAGTGTTCGATGTCCGCCGCGACAGCTGAGGCCACCCCGCTGATGGCCGGCGGCGTCGCCTTGCGCGACGTGCAGCACCGTGCGTTCGCGGTGCTCGAGGCACTGACCAGCTTCTGCGACCGCCACGGGCTGCGCTACTACCTGGTGGGCGGAACCCTGCTCGGCGCACTTCGCCACGGTGGCTTTATCCCGTGGGACGACGACATCGACATCGCCCTGCCCCGCGCCGACTACACGCGCTTGTTGGCGCTGCTCGATGCGCTGCCGATCGGGTTGCGCGCGATCCATCCCAGCCGCGACGCCGACACGCCCTATCCCTTCCTGGTGGTGTGCGACGCACGCTCGCGCCTGGTGATCGACTATGCGCGCCCGTTCAACCGCGGCATCGGCGTGGACGTCTTTCCGATCGACGCAGTGCCGGCGCCCGGTTCGCGTCGCGACCTGCTGTTCAATGCCATCGGCCTGATGCGCGCCTGGACGATGAACAAACAGCAGGGCTACTACCCGCACCCTGTGGCCACGCCACGGCGCCTGCGCTTTGCCTTGCTCTCGCTGGCAAGCCGGTTGTCTGCGGCGCAGAAAATCTATTTGGCCTACGAACGCCTGGTGGCGTGTGGCGATGCCAGCCGCAGCCGCCACGTCGGCAACCTGTACGGACTCTATGGCCGGCGCGAGATCGTCGACGCCGAGGTGTTCGGCGAGGGCCGCTGGGTGCGCTTTGAGGGCACCCGCTTCCGCGCACCAGCCCTGGCCGAACGCTATCTGGAAACCGTCTACGGCGATTTTCGCCGCCTGCCGCCACCGGAACAACGCCGTTCCGGCCACCGCATCCGCGCCGTCGCGCTCGGATGACTTCCCATCCTCGATGACACGACCATGCTGCACAGAAAGATCGGCGTACCGCTCGCCCGCCACGTATTCGATCGCTGCCTCGACTACCTGAAGAAGTACAACCCGCACTCGGCCCGCGCGCTCCCCGAGGGGCTCGCCTCGCCGGTGTTCCTGCTCCACAGCGGCGCTTCACTGAAGGGCGGTGCGATAGACCACATCAAACCGTGGCTACCGCTATTCGCGGGCGCCGGCCATGAGTTCCTGGTCGTGGTACGGATGCTGGACGTCTACGAGCAGCTGCGCGTGGAGTACCCCGAGGTGCCGGTGGCGCTGGTCAAGGAATCGGCGGATGTGGATGCGCTGATCGCAGCCTATCCTTCGCTGCGCGGCTTCTACTACGTAGCCAATACCGCCAACAACAATCTGTTTCTGCGTTGCAGCGGGGGTCGCCATATCTTTCTTGGCCACGGCGACAGTGACAAGAGCTCGAGCATGAACCGCGGCTTCAAGGCTTACGACGAGGTCTACGTGGCCGGCCAGGCGCACATCGATCGCTTCGCGCGCGCCGACTTCGACGCCAGCGGCCTGCGCTTTCGGATCATCGGCCGTCCTGACGGCGCCGCGCTGCTCGACGCCGCCGACCGGGCCACCGCGGCGCCGGCACGACGCGTCGTCTATATCCCGACCTGGGAAGGCTACGTGGCCGAACAGGACTATTCCTCGTTGGCGCTTGCACCGGACCTGCTGCGCGCTGCGCATGCCTGCGGCGGACTGCCCATCGTGGCCAAGCTGCACCCGTTGACCGGCGCGGCCAGAGCGTCCTTGGTCGACATCGACCAGCGCATCGCCGCGCAACTGAGCCTGCCGGCCGCAGCGCTGCAATTCCTCGACCGCCACGGCAAGCTGACCGACCTGCTGGCGCCGGATGCGGTGTTCGTCTGCGATATTTCGGCGACGGTGTCCGAGTGCCTGGCGCTGGATCGGCCGATCTTCGTCTACGTTCCACAGGACCGGCCCATCCGCGTAGCCAGCAGCCACATGAACCATGCCGACTACGCCTACACCTTCAGCACTGCCGCCGAGTTCGGCGACAAGCTGGCGCGCGTTCTCGGCGGCGACGATCCCTTGGCCGCGGCACGTCGGCAGGCACGCGAATACTTCATCAGCCCGTCGGCCACGCGCGCCCGGGCGTTCGCACGCGAGCTGCGCCGGATTGCCGAAGGCACCTGGCAGGACAGCGGCCCCACCCCGGCCGACCCTGCCGAGCCGCATTGTGTGGCCTGTCGTTCAGCCACCGTGCGCGCCGAGACCGTGGCCTGCAGCCTGCCCGAAATGACGCACCTGTCGTTCCGATTCCTGAGCTGTGGCGACTGCGGCTTCATCAGCAATCCAGACAACCGCCACGACTACACCGACGCCGGGTTCGATGCGCCCAGCACGCCAGGTCAAAGCGCCCGCACTGGCGACGGCCTGCGTCCGCGTCGCGAGTACCGCATGGCCGAGATGGCCGCCGACATCCTCGCCCGGTATTCGCCTGGCCGCCCCGGCGAATTGCTGGTGTACGGGGCAGGCTTGTCCCGCGACCACGAACTGATCGCGCGCGACCTGCCCTTCGGCCGCGTCGCGCTGTGCGACATGGCGAACTTCCAGCAGGCCGCTGACTTCGTGCCACACGATGCGCGCGCCCAAGTGTTCGATGTGGTCATCGCCTCGGAGGTGATCGAGCACTTCGTGGACCTGGATGCGGACTTTGCCCATCTGTTCGCCAAGGCGCGCCACGATGGCCTGATCATCGCCAGCACCAACCTGGCCGACGGCGCGCCGCTGCACCGGCTGAGCTATCCGTTCAGCCTGGGCCACACTGCCTACCACTCCGGACGCTCGCTGCAGGCCGTGTGCCGGCGCTTCGGCATGCGCGTCGACTTCCGCACGCCGGCCAACGCCACCCGCGGTGCCGGCCCGCGCAAGCGCTACGTGCTGTTCTATCGCGATCCGCAGCTGGGCGAAGCCATTGCCCAGTACTTCGCCGATCATCACCTGGCGCCCTCGGAATGAACGTCGCTGCTGCGCCAGCGCCGAGCGACTCGACCGCCGGGCGCCCTGCCGGGCCGGTGCGGGTGCTGGTCTTCCCGGCCGGTACCGAAGTCGGGCTGGAGATCGGGCGGGCGCTGGAGCGCTCACTGCATGTGAAGTTGCACGGCGCCGGCAGTCGCGACGACCACGCCGGGCTTGCCTTCACCCGTTTCGCGCGCGTCCCGGCAATGGACGCGCCGGATTTCGATGCGCACTTTGCCGCGCTGCTCGCCGAGTGGGACATCGAGCTGGTGTTCGCCACCCATGACAGTGTCCAGGCCTACCTGGCCGAGCGCATCGGCGCCTGGGGCGCCACGCTGGTCAACGGCAACGCCGAGGCGTGCCGGATTGCGCGCAGCAAGCGGGCGACGCTGGATACGTTTACCGACGCCGAGTGGGTCCCGCGTGTCCATCGCGACCCACATGCAGTGCGTCACTGGCCGGTTGCGGTGAAGCCCGACGCTGGCCAGGGCGGACAAGGTTTCGCGCGCGCCGACGATGCCAATGCGCTCGCCCAGGCCATGGCGAGCATCGCCGCGCCGGTAGTCACCGAATTCCTGCCCGGCGAAGAGATCAGCGTCGATTGCTTCAGCGACCGCCACCGTCGCCTGCTGCATGTTGGCCCGCGCAGCCGCGAGCGCGTGGTCGGCGGCATCGCCATGCGCTCGCGACCACTGCCGGCCGACGCCGAAGTTGGAGCGATCGCCACGGCGATCAACACCCGCCTGCCTCTGCGTGGCCCGTGGTTCCTGCAGTTGCGTCGGGACCTGCAAGGGCGCTGGAAGCTGCTGGAGTTCAGCTGCCGGCTTTCGACTGGCTCGACCACCGCACGTGCGGCAGGTATCAACCTGCCGCTGCTCGCCGTGCAGGACTTTCTTGGCCGCGACCTCGGCGTGCTCGCCGAGCCGCGCCTGCGCGTGCTCGAACGCCGGCTCGAACACCATGCCGTGCTCGATTACGACTTCGACACCTGCTACCTGGACCTGGATGACACGCTCATCCGCGACGGCCGCGCCAACCCGGCGGCGATGCGCCTGGCCTACCGCTTGCTGGAGATGGGCAAGCGCCTGGTCCTGCTGACCCGGCATGCCGGCGACCTCGGCCAGACCCTGGCCGTGGCCCGGATCGCCCCTGGCCTGTTCGACGAGATCGTGCATCTGCGCCAGGGCGAACCCAAGTCCACGGCGATCCGCGCGCCTGCGTTGTTCATCGACAACCACTTCCCGGAACGCCTGGAGGTATCCCGCCGCCATGGCATACCCGTCTTCGACGTCGACGCGCTGGACCTGTTGTGCAAATGAATCCTTCGGCATCCGATTCCCTACCCATCAATGGCCCGCTGGTCACTGTGGTGATGCCGGCGTTCAAGCCGATGTTCCTGCGCGCGGCCTTGGCCAGCGTGGCTGCGCAGCGCTATCGCGACATCGAGCTGGTCGTTTGCGATGACCATCCGGGCGACGCCGTGCGCCGCCAGGTGGAAGCGTTCGCCGGTTCCGCCGCATTCCCGGTGCGCTACTACGCCAATCCGCAACGCCTGCGCGAATCGCGCAACGGCGCGCGCTGCGTTGCGCTGGCCAAGGGCCAGTACATCAAATTCCTCTACGACGACGACCTGCTGCACCCAGACTGCATCGCCGCGCAGGCCGCGGTGCTGTGCGCGCATCCAGACATCGCGCTGGTGACCTCGCGCCGCCGCCGCAT